>NZ_JADPZX010000001.1:306041-612083 GCF_015712165.1 Streptomyces spinoverrucosus
ACCTGGTCGGGGTCGACTACTGCGAGAAGATGGTCCGCGAGACCAACCCCGGGGTCCTCGAACTCGCCGAACGCACCGAGGCCCCGCACGCCGCCGACCACGGCTACCGCACCATCGCCGACATCATGCGCGCCCTCAACCCGCTGGAGGGCGAGTTCTACCGCGAGGCACTGTCCGTCAGCCGCTACACACGCGAGATGTTCTGCCTGATGGAGGGCCGCCACGTGCACCCCTCCACGCTGTACCCGGGCGGCGTCGGCACCATCGCCTCCGTGCAGCTCTTCACGGACTACATGACCCGGCTGATGCGGTACGTGGAGTTCATGAAGCGGGTCGTGCCGCTGCACGACGACCTGTTCGACTTCTTCTACGAGGCGCTGCCCGGGTACGAGGAGGTCGGCCGCCGCCGGGTGCTGCTCGGCTGCTGGGGCGCGTTCAACGACCCCGAGTACTGCGACTTCACGTACGCCAACATGTCGGACTGGGGGCGGAAGATGTTCGTCACCCCCGGCATCATCGTCGACGGCAAGCTCGTCACCAGCGACCTCACCGAGATCAACCTCGGCATCCGCATCCTGCTGGGCAGCTCGTACTACGAGGACTGGGTCGGCCAGGAGCAGTTCGTCACCCACGACCCGCTCGGCAACCCGGTCGACCCGCGCCACCCGTGGAACCAGCACACCATCCCGGCCCCGCAGAAGCGGGACTTCAACGACAAGTACAGCTGGGTGATGTCCCCGCGCTGGTTCGACGGCAAGGACTACCTGCCACTCGACACCGGCGGCGGCCCCATCGCCCGCCTGTGGTCGACCGCGCTGTCGGGCCTGGTGGACATCGGGTACGTCAAGGCCACCGGCCACAGCGTGATCATCAACCTGCCGCGCACCCTCACCAAGCCGGAGACCACCTTCGAGTGGAAGATCCCGCAGTGGAGCAACGCCATCGAGCGCAACCGCGCCCGCACCTACTTCCAGGCGTACGCGGCCGCCGTGGCGCTGCACAGCGCGGAGATGGGCCTCGAAGAGGTGCGCGCCGGACGCACGCAGACGTGGGAGAAGTTCGAGGTGCCGGACGAGTCGATCGGCGTCGGCTTCACCGAGGCGGTGCGCGGTGTGCTCTCGCATCACATGGTCATCCGGGACGGCAAGATCGCCAACTACCACCCGTACCCGCCGACTCCGTGGAACGCCTCCACCCGCGACACCTACGGCACCCCCGGCCCGTACGAGGACGCCGTGCAGAACACGCCGATCTTCGAGGAGAACTCCCCGGAGAACTTCAAGGGCATCGACATCATGCGCACGGTACGCAGCTTCGACCCGTGTCTGCCGTGCGGTGTGCACATGTACGTCGGTGACGGCCGCACGACGAAGTCGATGCACGTCCCCACCGGACTGAGCGGCCTGGCCGGATGAGCGGGACGCACGGCACGGTGACCGCGGAGACGGCCGGCCGGCTCGTCGAGGACGTCCTCGACCGGCTGGCCGCCTCCGGCGACCGCACGGCGTGCGAGGCGGCCGAGGAACTCGTCCGGGTCCTCATGGAGTTCTACGGCGCCGGCCTGGCCCGCGTCATGGATCTCGTCGAACGCGACCCGGGCGCCTCCGCCACCCGCGATGCCCTGCTCGGCGACGAACTCGTGGCGAGCCTGCTGGTGTTGCACGGGCTGCACCCGGAGGACGCCCGCAGCCGGATCGCCCGCGCGCTGGACGGCCTCCCCCAGCCCGTCGAGAACGCCGGCTTCGACCCGGCGACCGGCGTGCTGCGGCTGCGGCCGACCGGCTCGGGCGGCTGTGGCTGCGGCGGTACCGAGGCAGTGGAGCAGGCGGCGCGGGACGCGCTGGCGTGCTTCGCGCCGGAGGTGACGTCCGTGGAGCTTCAGGCCCCGGCGCCTGAGCCCGTCCTGCTCCAGATCGGGTCCGCGCCGCCGGGCGCCGGGACGGGCGGCCGCTCGCCGGCCACCGCGCGGTGAGCGCGCCCCAGACCGGTCCGGGGCTCCTGCGGCACGACCCCGGGCCACGGGGCCTGCGCCGCTTCACCACCCCGCGCCGGCCCCGCGAGGAGCGCTGCGAGCTGTGCTCGGCGCCGCTCGCCGAGGCGCGTCACCGGCACCTCGTCGACGTCGAGAAGCGGTCCCTGGCCTGCGCCTGCGACCCGTGCGCCCAGCTGCTGGACCGCTCCGGGGGCACGCGGGGCCGCTTCCTGACCGTGCCCGGCCGGTACCTGCGCGACCCGGGCCACCGGCTCGACGAGCAGGCCTGGGAGCGGCTCGGCATCCCCGTCGGCGTGGCCTTCTTCTTCCGCAACTCGGCGCTGGACCGGCTGGTCGCCCTGTACCCGAGCCCGGCCGGCGCGACCGAGAGCGAACTGGACCCGGAGTCCTGGCAGTCCGTGCTGGCCGGCACCGAACTGGCCGGGCTGCTCGCGCCCGATGTCGAGGCGCTGCTGCTGCGCCGGCACCAGGGCCGGGTCGAGTGCTATCTGGTGCCGATCGACATCTGCTACGAACTGGTGGGACGGATGCGGCTGCGCTGGCAGGGCTTCGACGGCGGCGCGGAGGCCCGCGCCGACCTGGAGGCGTTTTTCGACCAGGTCCGCGAGCGGGCCCGCGCGCCGCGAGGGAGCCGGTCGTGACCGACTTCTCGTTCGCGTGCACGGGGGTGCGCGCCGACCCGTACGCCGCGGGCCCCACCCTGGTGTTCCGGCTGCGGGTCACGGCCTCGCCGCCGACCCGGGTGCACGCGCTGGCGCTGCGCTGCCAGATCCGCATCGAGCCCGCCCGGCGCGGCTACGCCGACGCGGAGGCCGACGCGCTGACCGACCTGTTCGGTGAACGGTCCCGGTGGGGCAGCAGCCTCAACGCGATGCAGTTCGCCCAAGTGCAGGTGATGGTGCCCGGGTTCACCGGCGAGGTCGAGACCGACGTCGCCGTGCCCTGCACCTACGACATGGACATCGCGTCCTCCCGCTACTTCCACGCCCTGGAGTCAGGGGAGGTACCGCTGCTGATGCTGTTCTCCGGCACCGCCTTCACCGGCGAGGGCGGCTTCCGGGTCGAGCCGGTCCCGTGGGACAAGGAGGCCGGATACCGGATGCCGGTGAAGACCTGGCGGGAGATGGTCGAACAGCACTTCCCGGGCTCCGGCTGGATCCGGCTGCCCAGGGACACCATGGACGCCCTGCTGGCGTACCGGTCGCGGCACGCGCTGCCCTCGTGGCAGGCGACGGTCGAGGCGCTGATGACGGCGGCCGGGGAGAGGACACCGTGACCACGACGACGTTCCGCCCCGAGACCGAGGCCCGCCTGGCCGTCGCCCGGCAGGTCGCCGACGCCGTCCTCTTCGAGGGGTACGTGCTCTACCCGTACCGTGCCTCGTCCGCGAAGAACCGGCTGCGCTGGCAGTTCGGGGTGCTGGTGCCCCCGGCGTGGAGCGCGGCCACCGAGGAGCACGACTTCCAGCACACCGAGCTGCTGATGGAGCCCAGGGCGGGCGCGACGCTCGCCGTGGAGGTGCGCTTCCTGCACGCCCAGCGGCGCCGCGTGCAACGGGCCTGCCCGGGCGGCGGCTTCGAGACGGTGCCCGAACTGGCCCTTCAGGACCGGGTGCTGGTGCCCTGGGACGAGGGGCACGAGGAGCAGGTGCGGCTCGCCGTGCCGGTGGCGGAGCTGGCGGGCGGCGACACCGTCGTGCCGTTCACCCGGCCGGCGAGCGAGGAGACCGAGCCCGTGAGGGACGGCGCGGGCCGGACCGTGGGCCGCCTGGTGCGGCGCCGCGAGGAGATCAGCGGGACCCTGCGCCTGTCGGTGAGCGAGCTGGACGGGCCGTACCGGACGCAGCGGCTGAGCGTGGTCGTGGAGAACACCAGCGACTGGCTGCCCGCCGAGGACGCCGACCGGGACGCGGCCCTGCCCCGCTCGCTGGTCGCGAGCCACACGCTGCTGTGCCTGGACGCCGGACGGTTCCTGTCGCTGACCGACCCGCCGGAGTGGGCCAGGGGCGCCGCCGCGGCCTGCCGCAACCTGCACACCTGGCCGGTGCTGGCCGGTGAGCCGGGCCGCACCGACCTGGTGCTCTCCTCGCCGATCATCCTGGAGGACCACCCGGCGATCGCCCCGGAGAGCCCCGGCGCCCTGTACGACGCCACGGAGATCGACGAGATCCTCGCCCTGCGCACCGCCGCCCTCACCGAGGAGGAGAAGCGCGAGGCCAGGGGCACGGACGACCGGGCGGCCGCGGTGATCGACCTGGCCGACTCGATGCCGCCGGAGGTGCTGGAGCGGCTGCACGGCGCGGTGCGCCGTCTGCGGGAGGTCACCACGCCGGGCACACGTGCCGTCGAGGGCGTGCCGACGTTCCGCACGCCCGGCGAGACCGATCACCACAGCGGCGTTGTCCGCCCCGACACCCCGTGGTGGGACCCGGGCGCGGACACCGCCGTCGATCCGGCCCGCGACCACGTCCTGGTCGACGGAGAGCCGGTGCGTGCGGGCAGCCGGGTCGTGCTGCGGCCCCGGCTGCGGCACACCGACGCGCAGGACCTGTTCCTCGACGGGCGGCACGCCCTGGTGGAAGCGGTGCTGCACGACGTCGACGGCGGCGTGCACATCGCGGTCACCGTGGAGGACGACCCGGGCGCCGACATCCGCCGGGAGCAGGGGCGTTACCTGTACTTCCAGCCCGACGAGGTGGCCCTCGCCGAGATCCGGGAGGACGCGTGAACACCGCCACCACACCCGGCCCGCGCACCCTCGTCGCCGGGGTGGGCAACATCTTCCTCGGCGACGACGGCTTCGGCGTCGAGGCCGCACGTCTGCTGTGCGGGCAGGAGCTGCCACCCGGCGTCGAGGTCGCCGACATCGGCATCCGCGGGATGCATCTGGCGTACCAACTGCTCGACGGGTACGACACTTTCGTCCTCCTCGACGCGACCGCGCGCGGCGGGAAGCCCGGGACGCTGTACGTGATCGACGCGGCGGAGCCGGGCAGTCGCCGGCCGCCGGAGAGCATGCCGCTCGACGGTCACCGGATGTCGCCCGACGCCGTACTGGCCCTGCTCGACACCCTGTGCGCGGGCACCGGCTCAGCGCCGCCGCGGCGCACGCTGGTGGTGGGATGCGAACCCGCCACCGTCGAGGAGGGCATCGGCCTGAGCCCACCCGTGGCCGCCGCGCTGCCGGAAGCGGTGCGCCTGGTCGTCGGGCTGGTCCGCGAGCCGGCACCTGTGAAGGAGAGCGATGAAACCGTCGTATAAGCGCCGAAGGCCCCGCCGAGGCGCCCACCCTGTGGAGAGCATCATGAACAAGCGCCTCATCGGCGGTGCGGCCGCCGCGACCGCCGCCACCGCGTTCGCCGCGTTCCTCACGCACGTCATGCCCGACATCACGCGCTACCTGCGTATTCGTCGCATGTGACAGCGGCCGGGCGGGTGCACCGAACGGGCCAGGCATCCGTGTGACCCCGGCGCGCCACTCGGCCCGCCACCGGGCCCCCGCCGTGTAATGGGCGCCCAGGAGACATCCGCGGGCCCGGGACGGAGACCGATGCACGAGATGTCCGTCGCCCTGTCGATCGTGGACCAGGTCGAGCGAGCGGCACGCTCCCAAGGCATGCCGGGTGTACGCGAAGTGCACCTGGACATCGGTGAACTGTCCGGTGTGGTGCCCGACGCGCTCGGGTTCTGCTTCGAACTCGCCTGTGCCGGGACCGTGCTGGAGGGCGCCGAACTCACCACCCGGTCCGTGCCCGGCCGGGCGTCGTGCACGCCGTGCGGGCGGACCTGGGTCACCGGGATGCCGCCCGACATGGTCTGCGCGGGCTGCGGTGGCGCCGCCACCGAGCTGGTGGCGGGCCGTGAACTGCGTATCACCGAGGTGCACTGGGCCGATCGGAACGACCCGCCCGCACCGACCCGCGCCACCCACCTCAAGGAGAGCTGACCATGTGCCGCGTAGTGGACCTCCGGCAGGCGGTGCTCGCCAAGAACACGATGGCGGCCCGCGTCCTGCGCAGCGAACTGACGGCCCGGGGCACGACGGTGGTCAACCTGCTGTCCAGTCCGGGCAGTGGCAAGACTGCCCTGCTGGAGCGGGAGCTGCTGCTCGCGCGGGAGCGCGGCATCGCGACCGCCGCCCTCACCGCGGACCTCGCCACCGAGAACGACGCCGCGCGGCTGGCGCGTTCGGGCGTGCCGGTCAAGCAGGTGCTCACCGACGGGCTGTGCCATCTGGAGGCGGACATGCTCGCCGGGCATCTGCACGAGTGGCTGCCCGAGGACACCCGCCTGCTGTTCGTGGAGAACGTCGGCAACCTGGTCTGCCCGGCCTCCTACGACCTCGGCGAGTCGCTGCGCGTGGTGCTGGCGTCCGTCACGGAGGGCGAGGACAAGCCGCTGAAGTACCCGACGGCGTTCGGGCTGGCCCAGCTGGTGCTCGTCACCAAGTCCGACCTGGCCGGACCGGCCGAGTTCGACGAGGCCGTCTTCCGGGCGCACGTCCAGCAGGTCAACCCGGGCGTCGAGGTGGTGCTGACGTCGGTACGAAGCGGCGAGGGTGCCGGTGTGCTGGTCGACCGGGCGCTGGCGGCCGCCGACGGTGCCTGCGTCCACGCACCGGTGATGGCCCGGGCCGAGGCGTGAGCACGACGCCGGAGGTCGGCACGGTCCCGGACGTCCGCACCGCCCCCGTCGTACGGCGGGCCCGGGTCGTCGTGCGGGGTGTGGTGCAGGGCGTGGGTTTCCGGCCGTACGTGTACGGCCTCGCCACGGAGCTACGGCTCGCCGGTCACGTCACCAACACCGGCGACGGAGTGCTCGTCGAGGTCGAGGGCGCGTCGGAGACGGTCGAACGGTTCTGTGCGCGCGTCGCGCCCGACGCCCCGCCGCTCGCGATGGTGGAGTCGGTGGAGGCCACCGACCTGCCCCCGACCGGCGTCAGCGGCTTCACCATCGTCCCCTCGCGCACGACCGGCGCCGTCCGCACGCTGGTCGCCCCCGACACCGCGACCTGCGCCGACTGCCTCGCCGAACTCGCGGATCCGGCCGACCGACGCCACCGCCACCCCTTCATCACGTGCACGCACTGCGGACCGCGCTTCACCATCGTGACCGGTCTGCCGTACGACCGTGAGCACACGACGATGGCGGGCTTCCCCCTGTGCCCCCAGTGCACCCGCGAGTACCACGACCCCGTCGACCGCCGCTTCCACGCCCAGCCCGTCGCCTGCCCGTCCTGCGGCCCGCGTCTGGGACTGCGGGTGGGGCACGGCGACAGCCCCGGCGGCGACCCCGTCGAGGCGGCGCGGGCCCTGCTCGCCGCGGGGGCGATCCTCGCGGTCAAGGGCGTCGGCGGATACCACCTGGCGTGCGACGCGACGAATCCGCGCGCGGTCGCCGAGCTGCGTCGCCGCAAGGCACGCGGGGACAAGCCGTTCGCCCTGATGGCCGGGGATGTCACGGACGTCGAGCACCTCGTCCGTCTCGGGCCCGTCGAACGGGAGTTGCTCACCGGCCGGGTGCGCCCGGTCGTCCTGATGCGGCGGCGCACGGGCGTGCGGCACACCCCTCCAGTACTCGCCGAGGCCGTTGCGCCCGGCAGCCCGGACCTGGGCGTCATGCTGCCGTACACGCCCGTGCACCACCTGCTGTTCGCGAGCGAGGAGGCTCCCCGGCTGCTGGTGATGACGAGCGGCAATCTCTCCGGCGAGCCCATCGTCACCGACGACGGTGAAGCCCTTGAACGGCTGGCAGGTCTGGCCGACGCCTGGCTCACGCACGACCGGCCCATCCACGTCCCGTGCGACGACTCCGTCGTGCGGGTGTGCGACGGCGAGCCCTTGGTGCTGCGCCGCTCGCGCGGGTACGCGCCGCTGCCGGTCACCCTGCCCGTGCCGGTGTCCCCCGCGCTCGCGGTCGGCGGCGACCTGAAGAACGTCTTCTGCCTCGGCCAGGGCGACAAGGCGTGGCTGTCCGCGCACATCGGGGACATGGACGACCTCGCCACCCAGCACGCGTTCGACCGGGCGGAGCGGCAGCTGGAGTCGATCACGGGAGTCCGACCGGCTCTCCTTGTCACCGACACGCACCCGGCGTACCGGTCGGGCGCGTGGGCGCGGCGGCATGCGGGCGGGCGCGCTGTGGTCCCGGTCCAGCACCATCACGCGCACGTCGCCGCCGTCATGGCCGAGCACGGCCTGGAGGCGGACAGCAGGGTGATCGGGGTCGCCTTCGACGGCACCGGGCACGGGGACGACGGGGCCGTGTGGGGCGGTGAGTTCCTGGTCGCGGGCTACGACGGTTTCCGGCGGTTCGCGCACCTGGCGTATGTACCGCTGCCCGGCGGGGACGCGGCGGTGCGGCGGCCGTACCGCATGGCGCTGGCGCATCTGCACGCGGCGGGCCTCCCGCCCGGCCCGGACCTGCCGTGCGTCGCCGCTTGTCCGGCCGATGAACTGCCCCTGCTGCGGCGGCAGTTGGAACGGAGCCTGAACTGCGTTCCCACGTCCAGCATGGGCCGGCTCTTCGACGCCGTGTCGTCCCTGGCGGGGGTGTGCCACCGCGTCGGCTACGAGGCACAGGCGGCGATCGAGCTGGAGGGGGCCGCCGTGTCCGCCGGCGGCTTCGAGGAGAGGGACCCTCGGTACGACTTCCGGCTGGCGGGCGTCGAGCCGGTCACGGCCGATCCGGGGCCCTTGTTCGCCGCCGTCGCCGACGACGTACGGGCCGGCGTTCCCGTGGCCGTGATCGCCGTGCGTTTCCATCTCGCCGTCGCCCGGCTGGTGCGGGCGGTGTGTGCCCTGGCCCGCGAGGCGACGGGGCTTCGGACCGTGGCCCTGAGCGGCGGCGTGTTCGCCAACGCGCTGCTCTCGTCGGCCTGTGCCCGGGGGCTGCGCGCGGACGGCTTCACCGTCCTGCGGCACCACGCGGTCCCGCCGAACGACGGCGGGCTGGCTCTCGGCCAGCTCGTCGTGGCCGCCCGCGCGGCGGACCGACGATGAGGACCTAAGGAGACACGTATGTGCCTGGCGGTACCCGGCAGAGTGCTGGACGTCGAGGAGCGGGACGGCACCCGCATGGCCACCGTCGACTTCGGCGGAGTGGTCAAGGAGGTGTGCCTGGAGTATCTGCCGGACCTTCAGGTCGGTGAGTACGCCATCGTCCATGTCGGGTTCGCCCTGCAACGGCTGGACGAGGAGTCGGCCCGCCGGACGCTGGAGCTGTTCGAGAACCTCGGCATGCTCCAGGAGGAGTTCGGCGATCCCTGGGAGCAGGCCGAGCAGGTTTCGGGGCCGCAGACCGGGGAGGCGCGGCAGTGAAGTACATCGACGAGTTCCAGGACCCGGAGCTGGCGGCGCGGCTGCTCGACGACATCAGGGCCACGGTGACCCGGCCGTGGGCGCTGATGGAGGTGTGCGGCGGCCAGACCCACACCATCATCCGGCACGGCATCGACCAACTGCTGCCCGACGAGGTGGAGTTGATCCACGGGCCGGGCTGTCCGGTGTGTGTGACGCCGCTGGAGGTGATCGACAAGGCGCTGGAGATCGCCTCGCGGCCCGACGTGATCTTCTGCTCCTTCGGCGACATGCTGCGGGTTCCGGGCACCGGGCGCGACCTGTTCCAGGTGCGCGGCGAGGGCGGTGACGTACGGGTGGTGTACTCCCCGCTCGACGCGCTGCGGATCGCCGAGGAGAACCCGGACCGGCAGGTCGTGTTCTTCGGCATCGGCTTCGAGACGACCGCCCCGCCCAACGCGATGACGGTGTATCAGGCCCGAAAGCGCGGCATCGGCAACTTCAGCCTGCTCGTCAGCCATGTCCGGGTCCCGCCGGCCATCGAGGCGATCATGCAGTCCCCGGACTGCCGGGTGCAGGCCTTCCTCGCGGCGGGCCATGTGTGCAGCGTGATGGGTATGGAGGAGTACCCCGCGCTCGCGGAGCGGTTCCGGGTGCCGATCGTGGTGACCGGGTTCGAGCCGCTGGACATCCTGGAGGGCGTACGGCGTACCGTGCGGCAGCTGGAGCGCGGCGAGCACACGGTCGACAACGCCTACCCGCGCGCGGTGCGGCCCGAGGGCAACCCGGCGGCGCGGGCCATGCTGGACGACGTCTTCGAGGTCACCGACCGGGCCTGGCGCGGTATCGGGGTCATCCCCGACAGCGGCTGGCGGCTGTCCGAACGCTACCGGGACTACGACGCCGAGCACCGCTTCCAGGTGGGGGACATCACGACGCGGGAGCCCGCCGAGTGCCGCAGCGGTGAGGTGCTGCAGGGGCTGCTGAAGCCGCACGAGTGCGAGGCGTTCGGTACGACGTGCACTCCGCGTACGCCGCTGGGGGCGACGATGGTGTCCAGCGAGGGGGCCTGCGCGGCCTACTACCTGTACCGGCGGCTGGACCTGCCGGGCCGTGCGACGCCCGTGACGGTGACGACCCCGAGCCAGGAGGACAGCTCCCTTGTCTGAGACCACCGCCGCGCCGGACATGCTCTCCTGGACCTGCCCGGCGCCCCTGCGGGACCGGCCGCGCGTGGTGATGGGCCACGGCGGGGGCGGTGCCATGTCGGCCGAGCTCATCGAGCAGGTCGTCCTGCCCGCGCTGGGCGGGCGGGAGCGGGCGCCGCTGACCGACTCCGCGACCGTCGAGCTCGGCGGTGCGCGGCTCGCCTTCTCCACCGACTCCTTTGTCGTACGGCCGCTGTTCTTCCCCGGCGGGAGCATCGGTGACCTCGCCGTCAACGGCACGGTCAACGACCTCGCCATGAGCGGGGCCCGTCCGGCCGTCCTGTCGTGCGGGCTCATCCTGGAGGAGGGCGTCGAGATCGACACCGTCGCCAGGGTGGCCGAGGCGCTCGGTGCCGCCGCACAGGCCGCCGGGGTGCGGGTCGTGACCGGTGACACCAAGGTCGTCGAGGCCGGGCACGGGGACGGCGTCTACATCAACACCTCCGGCATCGGCCTGATCCCGGCCGGCGTGGATCTGCGCCCGGAGCGGGTCGTCCCGGGGGACGTCGTCATCGTCAGCGGGGCCGTCGGCGTGCACGGCGTGGCCATCATGAGCGTGCGCGAGAACATGCGGTTCGAGGTGGAGATCGAGAGCGACTGCGCGCCGCTCGGTGGGCTCGTCGAGGCGATGCTCGCCATCACACCGGACCTGCGTGTGCTGCGGGACCCGACCCGCGGGGGCCTGGCCGCCTCGCTCAACGAGATCGCCACGGCCTCGGGGACCGGGATCGTCGTCCAGGAACGTGCCGTGCCGGTGCCGCCTGCTGTGGCCAGTGCCTGCGCCATGCTGGGCCTGGACCCGATGTACGTGGCGAACGAGGGCAAGCTCGTCGCCTTCGTCCCCCGGGAGCACGCCGACGCGGTCCTCGCGGCGATGCGGGCGCACGAGCGGGGCTCCGAGGCGGCGATCGTCGGCGAGGTCGTCGCGGACCATCCGGGCATGGTCGTGGCCCGCACCGGGCTCGGCGGGACGCGGGTGGTGGACATGCCGCTGGGCGAACAGCTGCCGCGCATCTGCTGAGAGTCCGGGCGGGGCCGCTCGGTCAGCTGGTCAGGCCGCGTCGGCCCGGGCGGGTGTCGAGGGTCCAGGTGTGGGTGCAGCCGGGGCACTGGAGGTGGACGCGGGCGCCCTCGTTGGCGATGAGGTAGCGCCAGTGCGTCGGGCAGTTGCGGCGCGCGGCGCAGGTCACGCAGTCGCGGGCGTCGTCGCAGCGGGGGCAGGGCACCCAGGCCCGGCGGGCCCGGTCGGCGTGCGGATCAATGGGAAGGCGCATCGCCCGTGTCCCGTCCCGGCAGTACGCCGGCCGCCACCAGCATGGCGTACGTCCGCTCCTGCTCCTCGCTGAGGCCGGAGTAGAGCAGGGCGTGGGCGGCCTCCTCCTCCCGCAGCACGGCCACCGGGTCCCAGTCGGGCCCGAGTGCCGCCACCACCTCGGCCCGCCGGCGGGCTTCCTCCCGCGTGAGGTCGATGGTGAAGGGCACGTGGTCGGGGGTGGGGCTGTCGTCCATGGGATGGTGCTTTCACGGGGGAACGTATGTGCCCAGCCACGTCTACCAGGCGTGATGTGCCCTGTGAAGCGGATGTGACGGATGCCATCGCCCGGGGCCCGGGAGGTCAGGCCGCCCGGTCCTCCCGGTGCGCGGGCTCGTCGCGGTGCGGGCGGATCGTCGGCCAAGGGCGTGCGGGTACGGCCGTACGCCCCACCGCGGCCGCCAGCTTGCGCAGTCGGCGCCAGTCCAGGCGGGGCGGCAGGTCGGGGACGCCCGGCCGGTCGCGGGGGACGCGTACGCGCAGCGCACGGCGTTCGATGCGGCAGCGCACGGGGGTGCTCAGGGTCACGGCCTCACCGTCGAGGCCGACCTCCAGCTGCGGCTCGTCGGCTTCGATGATCACCTCGTGGGCCGTGCGCGCCCCGAAACCCTGCGGGTCGAGCAGCAGCTCGGCGGCCTCGATGGCGCTGTCCACCTTCACGGAGAGCACGCCGAGCCTGCCGGAGTTCAGCCGCTGGCGCCGGCCGAAGCCGAGGGGGTCGTCGATGCGGTACGGGTTGTTGCTCACCAGCACGGCCTGCGGGTCGGTGAACGTCGTGCCGTCGGCGTGGGCGGTCAGGCGGGGGCCGCGCTGCCGGGTGAGCAGGTCGGGCAGCAGCTCCAGTGCCGTACCGACCTTGTCGTCGCGGTAGCCGGGGCTCTGCACGACCGCGCCGTACACCCCGAAGGAGGCGTTGTTGACGAACGGGCGGTCGCCCGCGAAGCACAGGTCCACCCGCAGTTCGACGCCGTCGGTGAGCGCGTCGAGGCAGGTGGCGGGGTCGTCGCGGTCCAGGCCGAGGTCCATCGCGAAGTGGTTGCGGGTGCCGGCCGAGATCACCAGGAACGGCAGTCCGTGCTCCGCGGCCACCGCCGCCACCAGCGCCTGGGTGCCGTCGCCGCCCGCGACGCCCAGGAGGTCGGCGCCGTCGGCCACGGCCTGGCGCGCGAGTGCGGCGACGTCCTGGTGGTGCTCGGGGTCGAGCAGGACAACCTGGGCGCCGAGGCTCTCGGCCTTCTCCCGCAGTGCGAACCTCTCCACCTTGCCGCCGCCCGAGCGCGGGTTCAGCAGCAGGAAGGGCCGCTGCGGGGGCGGGGTCCGGTACTCCTTGAGCCGCCCTTGGCGCAGGCCGGTGCTGCGCAGCGCGTACCGGCCGCTCCACACGGCCGCGCACCACAGCAGCCCGGAGACGGTGACCACCCACAGGAGGTTCGCCCGCTCGAACAGCGCGATGACACCGACGGGGCCGGCGACGGCCAGCAGCGCGGCGGCTACCCGCACGGGCCCGCGTCGGGAGAGGGTCCACCACAGCGCGGCGCAGGTGAGGCCGAGGCCCGCGAGCCCCACGACGAGCAGGACGAGGCCGCCCACGCCGCCCTGCGCCAGCGGCAGCAGGACCGCCACGGCCGCCGCCGCGAGGGCTGCCCTGGCGGCCCATATCTGCCGGCCGTGCCGCCATTCCACCGATGTCGATCCCACAGGTCCCTCCACACGCGGCCGGTCGGTGCCGGTCGGCGCAGCCGTCCGTGCGGTTCCAAGGTCTCATGCGGGCGGTGGACGACGTAGAGGGGACGGGGGGCGCGGCGCAGCATCCCGGCGCACCGGGGCCCCTGTGCTCCGTTCGAGTGGTGCATTCCCGCGCGCGGTCGTAGCGTCGGAACGAGTCGGCCCGGAAACAGACGCGCACCGACGCAGCGCAGACGCAGGACAACGGCGGGGAGCAGAGATGATCAGGCACAGCATGAGGGCGATCGTCACGCTCTGTGCCGCGGCAGCGCTCGTAGCGACCTTGGGCACCGCCTCCGGCGCCCCGTCGAAGGCGCGCCCGGCGCAGCGGCATGCGCAGGATCCGGTGCTGGTGGACTGCTTCTGGCGCCCCGAGGTGCGCCCCGCCGAGTTCATGCTGGCCTGTGGTGACGGCAACAGTCGTCTTGCCTCGCTGAAGTGGTCGCGCTGGGACGGGGGCGCGGCGGTGGCCAAGGGGGTCAACTGGGTCAACGACTGCAAGCCGTACTGCGCGGCGGGCAGGTTCCACTCGTACGCCGTGACCGTGCGGCTGGACGACCCGAAGCCGTGGAAGAAGAACCCGGACCTGCGGCAGTACGGCAAGATCGTCCTGACCTACACGGACGGCAGCCCGGAGGGGTTCCCGAAGGTGGTCACGTACCCCCTGTGGAGCTGAGCCGAGGTCGGCTCGCCCGATAACACGCCCGCGGACGTAAGGTCCATGCCAATACGGCGTGCATTGGCATGGACCTGATAGGCATGCCTGGCTAAGCTCTGCCCAAACGCTGTGAGAGCGCTCTCACCCTGCGGTTGTTCCACCCCACCTTGCTGGAACGACGAAGGGCAACTCCCTTGAGACGCAAGAGACTCATGCATGCCGGTCTGGCCGCTCTCCTCATGCTGGGCAGCTGGACCGCCGCTGGAACCCTCCCCGCCTCGGCGAACGACTCCTCCCCCACGGCCGACGCACCGCAGGCCTCCACGGGACTGATCCAGGCGATGCAGCGGGACTTCGGCCTGACGAAGGCCGGGGCCGAGAAGCGGCTCGCGGCCGAGGCCGACGCCCGGGACGTCGCGCCCGCCGCGCGCCGGGCCGCCGGAGCCGCGTACGGCGGTTCGTGGTTCGACGCCGGAGCCGAGCGGCTGACCGTGGCCGTCACCTCGGACGCCGCGGCCTCGACCGTACGGGCGGTCCGCTCCACCGGCGCGGCCGTCCGCACCGTGCAGCACAGCGCGCGCGAGCTCGACGCGACGCTGGCGCGCCTCGACCGGCTCAACGCGCCCCAGGGCGTGAGCAGTTGGCATGTCGACCCGGCCGCCAACACGGTCGTGGTGAACGTCGTGGACAGCCGGCGCGGCGACAACGATGTCCGGCGGTTCGTCTCCCGCGCCCGGGAGACCGGTCCGGTGACCGTGGAGACGGTGCCGGCCGCGCCGCGCACCTTCGCGGCCGGCACGGTCGGCGGCGACCCGTACTACACCGGCAACGTCCGCTGTTCCATCGGCTTCTCGGTGCACGGCGGGTTCGTCACCGCCGGGCACTGCGGCGGGGCCGGCGCCGCCGTCCGGGGCTGGGACGGCACGCACATCGGTTCGTTCCAGGGCTCCTCGTTCCCCGGCAACGACTACGCCTGGGTCAACGTCGGCAGCGGCTGGTGGACCGTCCCGGTCGTCCTCGGCTGGGGCCAGATCCCCGACCGGCTGGTGCGCGGCTCGGCCGAGGCGCCCGTCGGCACCTCCATCTGCCGGTCCGGCTCCACCACGCACTGGCACTGCGGCACCGTGCTGGCCAAGAACGAGACCGTCAACTACAGCCAGGGTGCGGTGCATCAGATGACGAAGACCAGCGTCTGCGCCGAACCCGGCGACTCCGGCGGCTCGTTCATCAGCGGTGACCAGGCCCAGGGCGTCACCTCCGGCGGCTGGGGGAACTGCTCCGGCGGCGGGGAGACCTGGTTCCAGCCGGTCAACGAGATCCTCAACCGGTACGGGCTGACACTGCACACGGCCTGAGGCACCACAGAGAGTCGAGGGTTCCGCCGGTCGCCCGGCGGAACCCTCCTGTGTTTCCGTCAGACGCAACCGGCCGGCGTCGCCCGGGACGCGTCCTCGATCAGCGCCTCGTGGGCCGCCGCGAGCCGCCGCACATCCGGCTTGACGACCTTGCGGTCGTACGTCAGCAGGCCGTTGAGCTCGCCCTCGACGTCCGAGATCTGCGTGTAGACGGCGCCGTTGCTCCCCCGGCACACCAGGGCGCGCACCTCGTCGAGCTTGCCGAGGTAGTCGTCCGTGTACGTGGCCGGGTCGACGTCGACGTACGACTGCTGCACCGACCAGGCGTGGCCGGGTACCGCGAGCCCGAGGCCGCCGTACTCCCCGCTGACCAGGGCCCGTTCGCCGTCGGGGTGGGGCGGCAGGGCGGGGCTGGGATAGCCGTGTTCGTCCATGATGTCGCCGGTGCCGCCGTCCGCGCCGAGGTTGAGGCCGGACTGGTTGTTGACCAGGCGGCTCGGGTCCCAGGCCTTGGCCTGGGCGGCGATGCGGCCGACGTCGTACTGGCCCCAGCCCTCGTTGAAGGTGACCCACATGACGATCGACGGGCTGCTGATGTGCTCGTCGATCATCTCCTTCATCTCGCGCTCGTACTGCGCGCGGGCCGCGGCGCTCGGGTTCACGCCGGCCGTCATCGCGGGCATGTCCTGCCAGACGAGGAGACCGAGGCGGTCGGCCCAGTAGAACCAGCGGTCGGGTTCGACCTTGATGTGCTTGCGGACCGAGTTGAAGCCCATCTTCTTGTGCATCCTCAGGTCGTACGCCAGGGCCTCGTCGGTGGGCGCGGTGTGCAGGCCGTCCGGCCAGAAGCCCTGGTCGAGGGTGGCCATCAGGAAGACGGGCTCGCCGTTGAGGAGGGTGCGCGGGACGCCGTTGATCTTCCGCACCTCGACGGAACGCATCCCGAAGTAGCTGCCGACGCGGTCGCGGCCGACGCTCACCTTCAGGTCGTACAGGAAGGGGTCGTCGGGTGACCACAAGCGTGGGCGCGGGATGCGGAGGGTGAGGGGTTCGCCGCTGCGGCCGCGGGCCGTGGCGACGGGGCGGTCGCCGTCGTACGCGGTGGCGGTGACCGGCAGGCCGGGGCGGGCGCCCTGGGGTTCGACGGTGAGGGTGCCGGTGGCCACGTCGGGGGTGAGTTCGAGGCCGTCGACGTGGTCGGCGGCGACCGGTTCCAGCCAGACCGTCTGCCAGATGCCGGACGAGGGGGTGTACCAGATGCCGCTCGGGTCGAGGCGCTGCTTGCCGACGGGCGGGTTCTCGCCGTTCGCCGAGTCCGTGGGGTCGTAGACGCCGACGACGAGTTCCTGGGTGCGGCCGGGTACGAGGGCGTCGGTGATGTCGGCGGAGAACTTGTCGTAACCGCCCTGGTGCGAGGCGACCTTGGTGCCGTTGACGTAGACCTCGGACTGCCAGTCGACGGCGCCGAAGTTCAGCTGGAGGCGTTTTCCGCCGCCGATCCGCCAGTCGGACGGGACGGTGAAGGTGCGGCGGTACCACATGCGGTCCTCGTGCCGTTCGATCCCCGACAGCTGGGACTCGACCGGGTACGGGACGAGGATCCGCTCGTCGAGGTTCCGGCCGAACGGCGGCTCCTCCCCCGCGCTCGCGGCCGCGAACTGCCAGGTGCCGTTGAGGTTGCGCCAGCTGTCCCGGGTGAGCTGGGGGCGGGGGTACTCGCGGTGGGCGTTGGCCGGGGTGACGTCGTCGGCCCAGGGGGTGCGCAGCTGGTAGGTGGAGCGGTTCGGGCCGCTGCTCCAGAAGGCGTTGACAACGTTGCCGTCCCGCGCGGTGAGGCCGCCCTCGCCGTCGTAGCGGATGTCCGCGAGGCCGGGCGCGGTACCGGTCTTGTTGCCGACGACGGGTTCGTCGAGGCCGACGAGCAGCGAGTTCGGTGCTGTTGGGTCCAACCGGGCCGCGCCCACAGGCCAGGTGGCGCCGCCGATCACGGCGTCGAGGTGGTCGGTGAGACCGGCGGGCGGCGCGGCGAGCTCCTGGGCGAAGTCGAGGCGGAGCGTACGGCCGTCCTGGAGCACGGTGGTGGCGATGGCGCCGTCGTAGTCGTAGCCCTCGGGGAGGCGGAAGGCGGACTGCGGGATCGCCGTCTTGACGCCGTTCGGCGGTGTCCAGCGCAGGTGGAGGTTGGAGCCTCCCCAGTGCTCGAAGTACTCGACCTTGATGTCGTACGACCGTCCCGCCGTCAACTCGACGGGGGCGCTGGTCTGTTCGCGGTCCCAGTCGTCCACCCAGTGGTCGATGACCGGCTCGCCGTCGATCCACAGCCGGAAACCGTTGTCACCGATGATCGAGAAGGTGGTGGGTCCGGTCCACTCCGGCACGAGACGGCCGGTCCAGCGGACGCTGACGTCGTCGGACCGGCCGGTGGCGGCCTTGAGGCGGGACTCCAGTGAGTCGAAGTCGAGTTGGGGGTCGAAACCGGTGGCTTTGAGCTCGTGGAAGTCGAAGGTGCCGGGGGCCGAGTGGGTGTAGTACTCGCCCTTGAGGCCGCGGGCCTCGACGGGGTCCTCGGCCGCGGTCGCGGCGGGGGTGGCGGCCAGTCCCGCGGTGCCCAGCACGGCCGCTAACAGCAGTGCGAGGCGGTCTCTGATTCTGAAGTGTCCGATGCGCACGAATCCTCCTTGGCTGAGGCCGATGCTGTGGCTCAGGAAGGGTGGCGGCTCACTGCGTCGGTCTGTACAACGTTGCAAACACAGCAGTTGGCATGACAGCACGGCTCCCGACGCCTGTCCAGGTTCATGACAAACGCGCTCTACTTGTCGGAGTCGCGATCCCCGTTGAGGAGGCCTGATGCCGGTGAGCCTGAAGGACGTGGCGGAGCGCGCGGGCGTCTCGATCAAGACCGTGTCCAACGTCGTGAACGACCATCCGCACGTCACGCCCGCCACCCGGGCCCGGGTCCAGCAGGCCATCGACGCGCTCGGCTACCGGCCCAACCCCACCGCGCGCCATCTGCGCAGGGGGCGTACGGGCATCATCGCGCTGGCCGTGCCCGAGCTCGCCAACCCCTACTTCGCCGAACTCGCCGAAGCCGTGATCGACGCGGCGGCCGAGCACGAGTACACGGTCCTGCTCGACCGCACCGGCGGGCGACGGGACCAGGAGGTGCTGGCCAGCCAGGGCTTCCGGACCAAGGTGATCGACGGAATCATCCTCAGCCCGCTGGAACTTCAGGACGCCGACCTGGCCGGGCGGCCCGACGACGTGCCGCTGGTGCTGCTCGGCGAGCGGGAGTACGACGCCCCCTACGACCACATCGCGATCGACAACGTGGCGGCGGCGCGCACAGCGGTACGGCATCTGCTGGAGCTGGGCCGTACCCGTATCGCCTATGTCGGCGCCGGGGCGGACTCGGCGAACCGTCCGGCCGAGCTGCGACTCGCGGGCTGGCGTGCGGAGTTGGCGGCCGCCGGGGTGCCTGCGCCGGAGAGCCTGGTGGTGCGCGGCAAGGGGTGGGGACGGGAGCGCGGGGCGCGGGCGATGGCCCGGTTGCTGGACTCGGGGGTGCGGCCCGACGCGGTGTTCGCGTTCAACGACCTGATCGCCGTCGGGGTGCTGCGGGAGCTGCACGAGCGGGGGTTGCGGGTGCCGGAGGACGTCGCCGTGGTGGGGTTCGACGACATCGCCGAGGGGCGGTTCGGGGCGGTGTCGCTGACCACTGTGTCGCCGGACAAGGGGGCTGTCGCGCGGTTGGCGGTGGCGTCGGTGCTGGGGGCGCTGACGGGGGGCTCGGAAAAGCAGAAGGGTTCCGGCAGGCGGGACATCACGCCTGGGTTCCGGTTGGTGGTGCGGGAGAGCACGGTGGGGCGGCGTTGATCATTTCCCTTGTTACGTCTTGATGACATACGGGACGAAGTCGTGGCATCGGCGCAGGGCAACGAACGGCCGTCGAAACGGGTCGTATGAAACGTAACGCCGCGAAAGCGCACGACACGATGGGGGAACCATGAATGCGCGTACCCGACTTGGCATCGCCGCCCTGGCGGCCGGGGCCGCTGTCACCCTGACCGCCGTCCCGGCGGCCGCCGGCCCGGCCGCCTCCGGCACACCCCGGTTCCTGGCACCGGGCGAGCTGCCGCCGCACCCGACGTCGGCCTGGTACGCCGGGCCCGTCACCGCCGGGCAGCCGGACCCGCTGCCGATCTGCGTGGGCGAGGCGCTGCCGTCGACCGCCACGCACCGCTCGTACTGGACGGAGTTCGACACCAACGCCCTTCAGGTCACGGTGGTGGAGCGGAACGAGCGGCGGGCCAAGGAGTTCGCCGCGCTGCTGCGCAAGGATCTCGCCGACTGCGCCGAGAAGTTGATGGAGCAGGACCCCGACATGACGGCGACCGAGAAGTACTACGGCCGGCTGAACGTCGAGGAGGGCGCCCACGTCTACGGCCTCCACACGGTGCACGAGTGGGGCGCCTCCGACATCGCCCTGTTCTCGGTCGGCCGGGACGGCAGGACCGTGACGGTCGTCAAGTGGGCGCAGATGGGCACGTTCCAGCACGCCCAGGTCGCCGACTTCAAGGCCACGACCGTGAAGGCCGTGAACAAGCTCCACTGAAGGTGTGGTCGTCGCGGCCCCGGCTTGCAGGAATGCCGGGGCCGTGACTTCTGACGCTGCGCGCCTACCGCTTGCCGGGCGCCCTTTCATGGCGGTCGAGCTCGGCCGGCAGGTTGCGCAGTGATGCCCTGGTGGCGCGGATCTCCTTGTCGGGCAAGGCCGCGAGGAGGGTGCGGTTCAGCTTCTCCGCCTGTCGGTCACTCGGGCGAGCGCCTCCTCGCCGCGAGTCGTGAGCGTGAGCAGAGGCGAGCTGAACGAACCCTCGGGCCCTGCCCCACACCTCCGCCGACGCCCTGCCGGACGCCCAGCACGCGCTGTATCTGGCACTGGGCGAAGTGATCAGCGCGTATCTCGCACATCTGCACCTGGAGGAGACGGTCGCGATGCCGGCGCTGTGGCAGTACACCGGCGAGGAGGAACTGAGCGCCGCGCTCGCCGCCTTCCGTTCCTCCCGCACTCCCGAGGAGACTCTGACCGACCTTCGCAGGATGCTGCCCGCTCTGCCGCCCGCGCCTCGTGCCGCGATCGTGCGCGGTGTCGTCGAAAACGCTCCGGGCCGGGCGGACGAGACACTTGCCGCTGTCTCCACGACCCTCAGCCCGACCAGCGTCACCCACCTCTCCGGACCACACACCTAGGGCCCGTCATGGTGCCGTCGGACGTCCTCCTCGGGAGCGTCTCGCCGCTTCCTTCTCAGGCCTCTCGGGCCGACGATCAACATCACGAGGAAGAAGACGAACCCGAGCAGGCCGATGTCGTTCCAGAACGCCGGGTAGGACAGGGTGCTGCCAGGCGCATTGGCCTGCTGCACGGCCGACAAGCACAACACGAGTCCGATTCCGGACTGCCAACGCTTCATGGGGACAGGCTGGCATCGCCCGGCCGGGACCCCTCCCGGGGAGACCGGTGGACGACCGTGATGTGGCGCTCGCGGCCCGGGTTCTCGAGTTCGTCGACCACGGCGACGGCCAGGTCCTCGGCGCTGATCCACGAGCGGCTGTCCTCGGCGGTGAGGAGGGTGTCGGTGCCGCGCCGGTAGCGGCCGGTGCGTTCACCGGGTTCGAGCAGGGCCGGCGGGCTCAGGTACACCCACTCCGCGCCGGCGTGCGCCTGGCAGGCCCGCAACTGGGCGACACCGGCGACGGCGACGGCCCGGTACTCGGCGGGCACATACGCGGGGTTGTCGGCGACCAGCAGCTCCCGGTCGCCGGGGCTGCGCAGGGCACCGGCACCTCCGACCACGAGGACGCGCATCCCGCGCCGGGCGGCGACGTCCAGCACGGTACGGGTCGCGCCGACCAGGAACTCCTGGTCGGCCGGAAAGGTCCGGACGGACACCACGACGGCGTCCGGGACGGCGCCGTGAGGAGCGGAGCCTGCCAGCGCCTCGCGCAGGGCCTGCGGGTCGTTCGCGTCGACCGCGACCGGTGTCACGTTCGGATGCTCGCTCGCGGGCTTCCGGGACAGGGCGAGCACCCGGTGCCCGCGTCCAGCGGCCTCGTCGATCACCCGGCTGCCCACCATGCCGGTGGCACCGAGCACCGCGATCGTCCCAAGGGTCCCCATCGCACCCGTCTCCCTTCGATCCATCCGGTCTGTCGTCATGGGATCCGCTCCCCTCTGGCACGGCGCTCCGCATGCCCTGCGTGCGCGATTCCGGCGCGCGGGAGCGGGGCGTTGAACTGCGCGGCGAGCAACGCGGCCAGGGCGAGGACGAAACCGAAGGACTGCGGCAGACTCAACGACTCGCCCAGTCCGAGGCCGACGACGGTCGCGACCAGCGGGGACAACAGGACCAGCGGTGCGGACGCGCCGACCGGCAGCCGCCCGATCCCGCGGAACCACAGTGTGTACGCGATCAGCCCGCCCATGCTGCCGAGCCACAGGTAGCCGCCGACGGCTCCGGCGTCGATCCGCTGCGGCACACCGTCGATCGCGAGGGCGAGCGGCAGCAACAGCAGGCCGCCGGCGGTCAGTTGCCAGCCCGCCAGGGTCAGGGGCCCCACCCCGGCGGGGCGGCCCCAGCGCTTGGTGAGGACGACCCCGCCGGCCATCGCGGCCGTACCGCCGAGGCCTGCGAGGACCCCGACGGCGTCGAGCCGTGCCTGCGGTCCGAGCACGACGAGCCCGACGCCGAGCACGCCGAGCACACCCCAGGACCACCGCCAGGCCGTCGGCCGGTCGTGGAGCACCGCTATCGCCAGCCCGGCGACCAGCAGCGGCTGGGTGGCGCTGAGGGTGGCGGCGACTCCGCCGGGGAGTCGTTCGGCCGCCAGGAACAACAGCGGGAACAGCGCGCCGATGTTGAGCACGCCGAGGACGGCGGCCTTCCACCACCAGTCCCCGCGCGGGAGCACACGGGTGAGCGCCAGCCCGACCAGTCCGGCGGGCAGGGCGCGCATCAGCCCGGCGAACAGCGGATGCCCGGGCGGGAGCAGTTCCGTGGTCACGGCGTACGTGGTGCCCCAGGCCGCCGGTGCGAGGGCGGTCAGTGCGACGGTCACCGCCCGCTGCGCGGACACGGTCCGCGCCGGGCCCGGTGGCCGCTCGGTCAGAGTCTCCATACGGGGAAGTCTCGGCCCCGCGGGCCATGACTCCAAAGCATGCTTGTCATGGCAGCCATGAACGAACACGATGAATACGTGGACCTCCAGCAGATGCGTTACGTCGTCGCCCTCGCCGAAACCCGCAACTTCACCCGCGCCGCCGAGCGCTGCTCGGTCGTGCAGTCCTCGCTCAGCCACCGGATCGCCGGTCTGGAACGCGAGCTCGGGGTACAGCTCTTCGCCCGGTCCAGCCGCCGCGTCGAGCTGACCAGTGCCGGGGCGGCGTTCGTCGCCGGCGCCCGTGAGTGCCTGGCCGCCGCCGACCGCGCGGCCGCCGACGCCGCCGCGGCGACCGGCGTGGTGCGCGGGCGGCTCGCCGTCGGTGTGATCGTGACCGCGGCCGCCGTCGACGTACCCGAGTTGCTCCAGCGGTACCGGGCCCAGCATCCGCAGGTTCACGTCGCCCTGCGGTCCGGACGCAGCGACGACCTGGTGACGGCGATCCGCGAGGGCGACCTGGACATCGCCTTCCTCGGCCTGCCGGAGGGCGAACGGCCGTCCGGGGTGGAGAGCGTCGTCCTCGATCACGACCGGCATGTGCTGGTGGTGCAAGCCGGGCACCGGCTCGCCGGCGCGTCCCGGGTCACGCTGGAGGAGATCGCCGGGGAGACCTTCGTGGACTTCGCGGCGGGGACACCCGCGCGGGCCCAGTCCGACCGGGCGTTCACCGCCGCCGGCCTGGTCCGCGACGTGGCGTACGAGGCCGCCGTCGTGGAGCTGATGACCCGGCTGGTCGCGCGGGGGCTCGGCATCGCGCTGATGCCGTCGGCGTACATCCGCCCACTGGCCGCCGACGATCCGGAACTGGCGCTGGTCCCGGTGGTCGACGGCCCGCGCCGGGTCGAGTATCTGGCGTGGAGCCGTTTCAACCCCAGCCCGGCGACCCGCGCCATGCTCGGCGTCCTCGGGGTCGGATCACCGTGAATCCGCTCGGACAGGCGCGCGGAACTCCGTGCTGTCGGCACCACCGGGCGCTGGGCGGGTGAAGGGACGTCAGCGCGCTCCCCCCACCCTCAAACCTCCAGCACCTCCCCCACCCACACCGCCCAGACGTCAGCGCGCTCCCCCACCCCCTCAAACCGCCAGCACTTCCCCCGCCCGCACCGCCCGCCCCGAGCCCAGCGACTCGTTGGCCGCCAGCCCCGTCACCAACGACCGCGCCCCCGCCGTCGCGTCGGCAGCCCGCCCCAGCGGATCGGACGCGCCCGGCCCGAACAGGTCGTGCAGCATCCGGACATCCCCTCCCCCGTGCCCGCCCTCCCCCGTGGGCACCTTGATCTCGCGCGGGCGTTCCCAGAACCGCCGCAGCAGCAGTTCCGTGCGCCCGGCGTCCTCGTCGGTCGCGGCGCCGTGCAGGGCGGTCTGCGTGCCGGGGCGGGACCAGGTCGTCTCCTCGACGAGGAGTTCGAGACGGCCCTCGCTGCCGTTGAAGGCGATCCGGTAGCCCTCCCAGGGCGCGTAGGCGGTGAGGTGGTACGTCAGGGTGGCGCCGGAGTCGTAGCGGACGAGGACCGCCATGTCGTCCTCGATGCTCACGCCCGGCGCGAAGACGTTCTGGTCGCGGTGGTAGCCGTCCTCCGGCTCGGCGTCCAGGTAGAGGGACTTGAGCAGCGGCTCGTCGGCGAGGCGCAGGGCGAAGGGGTCGCCCTCGGCCGCCGGGGAGCCGTGGGCGCGGGTGTAGTCGCGGGCGAGGCCGCGGCGCCGGCCGGCTTCGTCGCCGTAGAAGAAGAGCCCGCCCTGGGCGAAGACGGTGTCGGGGCGGGCGTCGAGCCACCAGTTGACGAGGTCGAAGTGGTGGGTGGACTTGTGGACGAGGAGGCCGCCGGAGTTGGCCTTGTCGCGGTGCCAGCGGCGGAAGTAGTCGGCGCCGTGCCGCAGGTCGAGGAGCCACTCGAAGTGCACCGAGCCGACCTCGCCTATCTCGCCGCTCGCGAGGAGTTCCCGTACGGCCGAATGGACGGGGTTGTAGCGGTAGTTGAAGGCCACCCGCACCGAGCGGCCGGTGCGGGCGCGGGCGTCCAGGATGCGGCGGGCGCGGTCGGCGTCGGTCGTCATGGGCTTCTCGGTGACCACGTCGCAGCCCGCCTGGAGGGCGCGCACGATGTACTCGTCGTGCGTGCGGTCCACCGTGCACACCACCACGAGGTCGACCCGCTCGCGGCGCAGCATCTCGTCGAAGTCCTCGGCCCGGTACGCCGGGACCGGCCCGGCGGGCGCGATCCATGTGTTGTGCACGGCCATGCGGTGCGCGTTGACGTCGCAGAACGCCACGAGTTCGGCCCGGTCGGCGTGCGGGCCGGTCAGGGCCTGGGTGTAGAGACGGGCGCGGGCGCCGAGGCCCACCACGGCACAGCGGCGTCGGGGCGCGGAGTCCAGGGGCATGCGGAGCCTTTCGTTCCGATGATGCGGTGCACGGGTCTTGTCGTGACATCCGGACGTCCCTAGGGTCCCAGAAGCGAGCAAGCGCTTTCTAGAGTCTGGAGAGAGGTGACCCGCATGCCCGGAAACAGGACGAGGAGGTCCTGTGTCACGGCGGTCGTACTCGCACTGTGCGCGGTGCTGTCCGGCTGCTCGGGTGGGACCGAGTCGAGCAGTACGGGCGGCAAGGTCGTGCTGCGCTACACCTGGTGGGGCAATCCGGACCGGGCGGCCAGGACCGAGGAGGCGATCGGGCTCTTCGAGAAGAAGTACCCCGGCATCGAGGTGCAGACGTCGTTCTCCGGCTACGACACCTACAAGCAGAAGCTGGCCACACAGGCCGCCGGCGGTGACGCCCCCGATGTGATGCAGCTCGACTACCGCATGATCGACCAGTACGCGTCCGGCGGTGTGCTCCACGACCTCGGCCGGCAGAAGTCCGTGCTGCGGACGGACGAGATCGACGCGGGCCTGCTCGCCACCGGCGCGCTGGACGGCAGGCAGTACGCCGTTCCGCAGGGGCGTGGCACGGAGACGGTGGTGTACGACGCCGAGCGGTGGAAGGCCACCGGCGTTCCCCTGCCGAGCGGCGCGTGGACGTGGAGCGAGTGGGCCGACGCGATGCGCGCCCTCGCCGAGAAGACCGGCGAGCCCGCGGCCACCGACCCGGGGCAGAGCGAGGACGCCTTCGAGGTGTGGCTGCGCGGCCAGGGCAAGGACCTCTACACCGAGGACGGCGAACTCGGCTTCACCGCCGACGACCTGACCCGCTGGTGGACCTTCACCGACCGGCTCCGCCGCGACGGCGTGGTCTCCCCCGCCGAGCAGACCACCCAGCTCGACGGCACCGTCGAGAACACCCCGCTCGGCCGCGGCAAGGCCGTCGTGGACATCAACTGGGACGCGCCCGCGAGCGGTTTCGTCGCGCTGGTCGGCGAGGGCGTGACGCTGGCGCCGATGCCGTCCGGTGAGGACGGCACGCCCGGCCAGTACTTCAAGCCGTCGATGTTCATGGGCATCGCCGCCAACTCCGAACATCCCCGGGAGGCCGCCCGGCTGATCGACTTCATGCTCAACGACCCGGGCGCCGCACGCGTCCTCGGCGCCACGCGCAGCATGCCGGTCAACGAGACCCTGCGCGAGGAGATCGCCCCCGACCTCAAGGACTTCGACAAGGTCATCCACGACTACCACGCCACCGTCGAGGGCGAGCTCAACGATCCGCCACAGGCACCGCCGTCCGGGGACAGCGCCCTGCAGACGACGTTCCAGCGGGACTACGACCAGGTCTCGTACGAGCGGATGTCGCCCCGCGAGGCGGCCGAGAACTACATCACCGAGGCGAAGGCGGAGCTGAGGTCATGACCACAACGGAAGTGCCGACGGCCGCACCCGCGAAGGGCGTCGCCCCGCCCAGCAGGCCCGCGCGCCGCCGCCGCGAGGGCGCCGCCTGGGTGTTCCTGTCCCCCTGGGTGCTCGGCGCGTGCGTGCTGACCCTGCTGCCGATGGCCGTCTCGCTGTACCTGTCGTTCACCGACTACGACCTGTTCAACCCGCCGAGCTGGGTCGGCCTGCGCAACTACACGCAGATGTTCACCGAGGACCCGCGCTACTGGCGTTCGGTGGTCGCGACGCTGACGTACGTCGTCATCGCCGTCCCCCTGCAACTCGCGCTCGCCCTGGCCGTGGCGCTGGCGCTGAAGTCGATGCGGCGCGGCCGGGCCTTCTACCGCTCCGCCTTCTACGCGCCCTCGCTGCTGGGCGCCTCGATGTCGATCGCCCTGGTCTGGCGGGCGGTCTTCAACGACGGCGGCACGGTGGACAACCTGTTCGGCACCGGCGGCTGGGTCAACAAGCCGGGCTGGGCGCTGTTCGCGGTCGCGCTGCTGACGGTGTGGCAGTTCGGCGCGCCGATGGTCATCTTCCTCGCCGGGCTGCTCCAGATACCCGGTGAGTTGTACGAGGCCGCCGCCGTCGACGGGGCGAGCCGGTGGCGGCAGTTCGCGCACATCACGATCCCCATGCTGTCGCCGGTGCTCTTCTTCAACCTCGTGTTGCAGACCATCCAGGCCTTCCAGGTCTTCACTCCGGCCTTCGCGGTCAGCGCGGGCAAGGGTGGTCCGGCCGACTCGACGCTCTTCTACACGCTCTACCTCTACGATCGCGGCTTCGTCGCCTCCCACATGGGCTACGCCTCCGCCATGGCCTGGGTGCTGCTGATCGTGATCGGCGCGGTGACCGCCGTGCTGTTCCGCACCTCACGCTCCTGGGTCTTCTACGCCTCCGAGGGGGACCGATGACTACGGCGACTCCCGCTGTCCGCAAGGCCGTTCCCTGGCGGCGCGTGGCGCTGCACGTCGGCTGTCTGGCCGCGCTGCTGGTGATGCTGTACCCGCTGGCCTGGCTGCTGGCGACCTCGCTCAAGCCCGCCGACGAGGTGATCGCCAGCCTGAGGCTGCTGCCGAGCCGTCTGGAGTGGTCGAACTACTCCACGGCCCTGGACGGCGTCAACGACGTCTCGGTGGGCCGGCTGCTCACCAACTCGCTGCTGATCGCGGGCGGCGCGGTCATCGGCAACGTGCTGTCCTGCTCGCTGGCCGCGTACGCCTTCGCTCGGCTGCGGTTCCGATTCCGGGGCCCGCTGTTCGCCTTCATGATCGCCACGATCATGCTGCCGCACCACGCGGTGCTGATCCCGCAGTACATCATCTTCAACCAGCTCGGCATGGTGAACACCTACTGGCCGCTGATCCTGCCCAAGTTCCTGGCCACGGAGGCGTTCTTCGTCTTCCTCATCGTGCAGTTCATGCGCGGGCTGCCACGCGAACTGGAGGAGGCGGCGCGCATCGACGGCTGCGGCCCGTTCCGCAGCTTCTTCCTGGTGATCCTGCCGCTGACCCGCCCCGCGCTGATCACCACGGCCATCTTCACCTTCATCTGGACCTGGAACGACTTCTTCACCCAGCTGATCTATCTCTTCTCGCCGGAGAAGTTCACGCTGACGCTGGCGCTGCGGGCGTTCGTGGACGCCTCCAGCCAGTCGTCGTTCGGGCCGATGTTCGCGATGTCGGTGATCGCGCTGCTGCCGATCGTGCTGTTCTTCCTGGCCTTCCAGCGGTTCCTGGTGGAGGGCATGGCCAGTTCGGGGGTCAAGGGATGAGCGCCCCCACAGATACGCCCCGGGAGCCGGGCGAGTTGTTCGGTCCCCGCGCGACGCTGTTCGCGGACGTGCTCAGCGTGGGCCTCGCCACCGCCGTGGCGTGTCTGCCGCTGGTGACCGCACCGGCGGCGCTGTCCACGGCGTGCGCGGTGCTGCGCGGCGTACGCGAGGACCGGCCGGCCACGGCCGGGCGGTACTTCGCCCTGCTGCGGCAGCGGTTGCGGGGCGGGGACCTGGCCGCCGGTGCGGTGGTGCTCGCCGGGGTGCTGCTGCTGGTCGCGGATCTGGCGCTGGCGGCGGCCGGGCTTCCGGGGGCGCGGCCGTTCGCCGTGCTGGCGGGGGTGATCGGGGCGGGCGCGGCAGTCGTGGGGCTGCGCGCGTGCGCCCGGCCGGCCTCGCTCACCGACTGGCCCGCGGCCGTGCGCGAGGCGGCCCGGGACGCCGTACGGGATCCGGGCGGGAGCGGTCTGGTCCTGCTCGCTCTCGCGGCCGCCGTGCTGTGCGGCTGGATGCTGCTGCCGCTGGCCCTTCTCGCGCCGGGGCCGCTGGCCCTGGCTCTGACCGCCGTCGACGTACGACAGGAGAGCATGTGATCGCCCGTAGAACCTTCCTCGCCACGACCGCCACGACCGCGACGGCCGCCGCGGCCACCGGGATCGGCGGCTCCCCCGCCGCGGCCGGTACGCGGACCGACGACGCCTTCCTCGCGCTGCTGACCGAGGCCGCCGACCGGCGCGTCGCCGGGCTGCTCACTACGTACGGCGAGACGGTCACCGACCTGCGCGACCGGGGCCGGGCGCGGGCCGCCGCCCGGGCACTGCGGACGTTCACCTCCGTCCACGTGCACGAGGACTCCGCGTACCACCACTCCCGCCACCTGCTCGGTCCGCTCGGCGAGTTGGCCGACGTGCTCGCGGCGGAGCAGTACGACGACGGTCTGTACGACCAGGGGGCGGTGCACTCGCCGCCGGACACCGCCTTCTCCGTCGTCGATCTGAACATGGCGTACGCGCTGCTGGAGCGGGACGGGCACCCGGCGACCGAAGGCGTGCGCAGGACGGTCGAGGGGGTGTTGCGCAAGGCGGGGCCGGGGCTGGCGCACGGCGGTGTGCACACGGCCAACCACCGCTGGCTGGTGTGTTCGGCGCTCGCGCGGATCCACCGCCGCCGGCCCGACCCGGCGTACGCGCGGCGCGTCGACGCCTGGCTGGCGGAGGGCATCGACCGGCTCCCGGGCGGTGAGTACAGCGAGCGCAGCCCCACCTACTCGGCCGTGGTCACCAACCCGGCGCTGCTGACCCTGGCCCGCCACTACGGTCGTAAGGATCTGTACGACCACGTGCGGGCCAACCTCAAGGCGACCCTCTTCGTCATCGAGCCCAACGGCGAGGTGGAGAGCGTGCATTCGCGGCGTCAGGACCAGACGGCGTTGCGTTATCTGCCGGAATTCTGGCTCCAGTACCGGGAGATGGCGATCCGTGACGGTGACGGGCGGTTCGCCGCGGTGGCCGCGCTGCTGCAGGAGCGCGGCACGGAGCAGACGTTCGGCGAGACGCCGCTCGGCGACCGGCTGGCGGAGGTGCTGGACCGGCCCGAGCTGGCCCGTCCGCTGCCCGGGACGGACCCGCTTCCCGAGGACTTCGTGCATCACGACCCCGACTGCCGCCTGGTGCGGGTGCGGCGTGGCCCGGACACCGCGACGATCTTCGGCGGCACCGACTTCCCCGAGGTGCGGGCGATCTCCTCGGGGCTGTCCACCAATCCGACGTTCTTCAAGATGCGCAAGGGCGCGGCGATCCTGGACTCGCTGCGGCTGTCCCCGCAGTTCTTCTCCCTGGGGCACTTCCGGGCCGAGGGGCTGCGGCGGGTGGACGGCGGCTGGCGGCTGCATGCCGAGGTGCGGGCCGCGTTCCACCAGCCGCTGCCGCCGCAGCACCGTCGGGCCGACGGCGACTATCCGCTGTCCAACGACGGGCGGTTCTGGTCGGCGATGGACTTCCCGCACCGGCCCAAGGAGTGGCGCACCCTGCGCACCGAGGTACTGGTGCGTCAAGTGCAGGGCGGTGGCTGGCAGTTGGACTTCGACGTGTCGCAGTCGGCGGTGCCGCTCGCGCTGGAGCTGTGCTTCCGGCGCGGCGGCTCGCTGACCGGCGACGGGCTCACGCCCGTCGCGGGGCAGGCCGACACCTATCAGCTGGTCGGCGGCGATGCCGTGTACACCGTCGGCGACGACCGGATCGTGTTCGGACCGGGCAACGGGGCGGGCGGCAAGCAGCCTCCGGTCGTCGACGTGGGGGAACGCTACTCGTGGATGAACGGCTCCCTCACACCGGACGGCATCCGCGTCCTGATCACCGGGAGGTCCCCGCTGCGGTACCGGCTCACGATCGAGTGACTCACTGCTCCGGGCCGCAGCAACCGTCCTGATCGGCGGGCTGTCCCATGCGGCAGAAGCAGGACGACTCGATCGGTACGTCCGCCAGGGCGGCGGCGATCTTCAGTTGCTGCGCCACGATCTCGGCCTCGCCGAGCCTGCCCAGCCGCGTCAGGCACTCGTGGAAGCCGTGCAGGGACCAGACGTTGCCGGGGTGCTGTTGGGCGCGGGGCAGGGTCGCGTCGAGTCCGAGGTCGGCCCGGTAGACCGCCTCGGCCTCGGCGACCCGGCCCTGTTCGAGGAGCAGGGCGCCGTAGGCGTGGCGGGTGGGCTGCATCCAGCCCCAGGGCTCGTCGTAGGGGAGGCTGTCGTCGAGCTCGATCGACCGTTCCAGCGCGGCGAAGGCCTCGGCGTGGTTGCCCTTGCGGTACTCCAGCTCGCCGTCGAGCATCTCCGCGGCGACGGCGAGGATGTCGGCGCAGGTGTTGTTGAACAGGGTGCGGGACTGCGGGACCCGGCCGACGGCCTCGCGGAACCGCCGCCGCTCGGCCTCGGCCTCGTCGATCCGGCCGGTCGCGGAGAGGGCGACGCCGCGCGCGTAGTGCAGCATCGCGATGGTCACGCAGTAGAGCCGCACGTCCTCGGGGAAGGGCAGCTGAAGGATGTCCGCCCAGCGGCCGAAGCGGATCAGCACGTGGACCCGCATGGCGAGGAAGCCCTCCAGCCAGTCGGCCATGGGCGGGCTCTCCACCCGCAGCAGCTCCTCCGTGATGGTCTCCTCAAGCTTGGCGGCCGTTTCCAGCGCGGTCCGGGACTGGCCGAGGAACATCGCGCCGTAGATCTTGAAGTGGTAGTTGTGCGAGCGGTAGAGGGTGTAGAAGTTCATCGGGCCGGACTGCGCGAGGAACTTCTCGTCGGCGGCGATCGCGTCGCTGTTGCCCGCGACCACACGCCGGTAGTCGCCGCACAGCACGTCCAGGTGCGAGGGCATGTGCAGGAGGTGCCCGGCGTCGGGCACCAGGGGGCGCAGCCGGTCGGCGACGGTCAGGGCCGCCTCGGGGGTGGGGGACATCTCCATCAGGTGGATGTACATGTGCAGCACGCCGGGGTGCCGTGCCCCGTCCTCGGTGGCGATCGCGCGTTCGAGGACGTCCTTGGCCTCAAGGGTGCGGGTCCCCTCGGCGGGCTCTCCGGTGCGGATGTCCCACAGCTGCCAGGGGGTGAGGTTCATCAGGGCGTCGGCGTACAGGGTGGCGATGTCGAGGTCGTCGGGGGCGAGTTCGTACACCGCGCGCATGCGGTCGGCGTAGGGCTCGTTCCACACCGAGCAGTCCTCGACGGCCTCGGACTGCGGGTAACGGGCGCGCAGGGCCTCGATCAGGGCGCGCTCCACGGGTGTGGCGCCGGCCGACTTCTCGTGCGCGCGTTCCACGGCGGCGTGGGTGCGGTCGACGCTGCGGACCAGTTCCTGCTCGTCGAAGGCGTCCCAGGGCTTGTTGTAGTTGGGGCCGAGGGCGTAGGCGATGCCCCAGTGGGCCATGGCGCAGTCGGGGTCGGCGGCCACGGCGGCCTCGAAGCAGGAGACGGCCTCCTCGTGGTGGAAGGCGTACGTCCAGATCAGGCCGCGGTCGAACCACAGCTGGGCTTCGGGCGACGAGGTCGTCACCGGGCGGGTGTGGGTGCCGAGGTCGTAGTAGTCCATCCGTGTCTCCTGTGATCGCGCGGGCGTCGCGGCACCGGCTCGCCGGCTCCCGACCCGGGCAATTCTCAGGTGCCGTCGGGGCGTTGGCGGGCCGTACGCACGCGATGGGGGCAGCGACGACACGAAAGAGGGATCACGGGTGCGGTACCGGTGACCTTGGAGGAGTGGGCTGCTGGGCCAAGTACGTCCCTCGGGCATCCCAAGCACAACTCAACCCTTGGCCATGAATTCACCATGCCAGGCCATGATTCAGTAGTATGAACCCCACAGCTTCGCCTCGGACATACGTTCGTGGACGTGAACCTCGACAACACCCCTCTCAGAGGCACCGGCGTTGAGCCGACCTCGTCCGCCACGGCGGCGCCCGCCCGCCGTGCCCTCCTGCGCGCCGCTCTGACCGGCGCCGCGGCGCTCGGTGCCGGCCTCGCCCTCGACGCCTCCCCCGCGTCCGCCGTCACCGCAGCGCCGCACCACCGCCCGAGCACCCCCGCGCAGGCCCTGCGCGAGCTGGAGGCGGGCAATCTGCGCTGGCGCACCTTCCGTGAGCGGCACCCCAACGAGTCACCGGCCGTCCGGCAGACGCTGACGTCCGGTCAGCACCCGTTCGCGGTGATCCTCAGCTGCGTCGACTCCCGCGTCCCCCCGGAGCTGGTCTTCGACCAGGGGCTCGGTGACCTGCTCACGGTGCGCAGCGCGGGTGAGGTCCTGGACGAGGCCGTGCTCGGCAGCGTCGCCTACGGGGTCCTCGAACTGGCCATACCGCTCGTCCTGGTCCTCGGCCACCAGTCGTGCGGCGCCGTGCGGGCCGCCGTCGAGGCGGAGGAGTCCGGGCAGCGGCTGCCGGCCCACATCCAGTACCTGGCCGACGAGATAAGCCCGGCCATCGACCACACCAAGGAGGGCGACGCCCGCGTCGACGCGAGCGTCGACGCCAACGTACGGCTCGTCCGTTCCCGCCTCGCCGCCGAACCCGACCTGGCCGCCAAGGTGGCGTCCGGGCAACTCGCCGTCGTCGGCGCGCGCTACGAGCTGACGACCCAGCGCGTGCACCGCATCGACTGACACGTCACGCACGGGGGCGGGCGGACACGCGATCCGCCCGCCCCCACGGGTCAGTTCGGGTTGTCGCCGTGCGTGAGGGTCTCCCAGGCCACGAAGAGGTTGTTGCTGCCGGCCGGGCGGTTGCGCTCGGTCAGGGCCTGGGTGTTGGTCATGGCATGGCCGAGCCGGTTGTGCAGGGCGTTGTAGCCGACCTCGGTGACCGGCCCGAGCCCGAGGTGCAGGGAGCCGCCGCACAGCCAGCTCGGGACGGCCGCGCCCATCTCGTACTTGGCCTGGAAGCCGAGGGCGTGCCGGAGCCGTTCGCCGACGTCGGTGCCGTAGAGGTCCTGGCCCTGGATGCGGCTGGTCTCCGCCACGTGGGAGATGGCGGAGATGCCGTATCCGGTGTGGGTGAGGTCCCGGCAGGTCTCCTGGGTGAGGCCGGTGACGAAGGTGGACTGGCCCTGCCAGTACCTGACGATCTTGTCGCGGGTGTCGAGGTTCTGGCTCGGCACCGTCTTCGGCAGGTCGCCGTCGGAGGCGAGGTAGACGAAGGCGGCGGTGCGGGTGCGGAACTTCGCCATGGCCTTGTCGTAGGAGGCCTTGTCCTCCAGGAAGACGGAGATGCCGATCGCGGCCTCCATCATCGACAGCTCCCAGTTGCCGTTGGAGTTCGAGCCGTTGATGATCTCGGGAAGGTAGACGGAGCGGAGCATGGTGGCGAAGCGCCCGGAGTTCGCCCAGTTTCCGGTGTAGGTGTACTTGATGATCTCGGCGGCCTTGGGCCAGGAGGAGCCGGCCCAGCCGGTCTGCAGCGGGGCGTTGCTGTTGGTGTGATCGCGGATCACGGCCGACCAGGCGTCCATCAGTTCGATGGCCTTGCGGGCGTGCCGCTCGTCGCGGGTGATGTACCAGGCGAGGGCGTGGGTGTACGCGGCGATCGCGTCCTCGCGCTCGTCGGTGCAGCCGTTGTTGGGGTTGGAGTAGGAGCCGCACTCGACGACCGCGCGGGGCTTGGGTGTGCGGTTCAGGTCGGCGTACTTGCTCGCCATCATCCGGTCGAAGGCACCCTTCCAGGGCTGGGCGCCGGCACCAACCTTGCTCCGCGTGAAGTCCAACTGGCTCTTGGAGACGGTCACTCCGGGGTGGACGAAGGTGGCGGGGGCGGCGTCGGCGCGGGGTGCGCCGGGTCCGGCGAGCACGGTGGCCACCAGGGCGGCCGCGGTGGCGGTGGTCGCGGCCAGGAGCGGGAGCCGAGTCCTGCGGCGGGGTCGAACGGGTGCGTCTGCCATGGGGGGTCCGTTCTTGTATGTGAACGACGGGTGAGTGACTGAACGCGCGCGTTGGCCGTGACCATAGGTACGGACCAGCCTTCCGTCAAGACGCAAGGAAAGAAGAGGCGTTGGGGTGACGCGCGGAAAGTTACCTAGAGGTATGTCGTGACTTCGTATGCCGACGGCAGTAGAACCCGTTTCGATTCACTCGAAAACGAGGAGTGCCGTATGAGCGCTGACCTCCAGAACAGACCCCCACTAAGCGGAATCTCCCGCCGCCGATTCATCGCTGGAACGAGTTTCATTACGGGCGCCGCGGTGATCGGCGGTCACCACTCTCACGCCCTGGCGGCCCCGCAACAGAACACCGCCGTAATCAAACCGGGCGTGCGGATTCCGGTCCTGGTGATCGGCACCGGATACGGCGGCTCGGTAGCCGCTCTCCGGCTCGCGCAGGCCGGTGTCGAAGTGCACATGGTCGACATGGGAATGGCCTGGGACACCCCGGGTCCGGACGGAAAGATCTTCGCCAACACCACCACTCCCGACTATCGGTCGTTCTGGCTGCGCACCAGAACCAAACAACCCCTCAGCAACTTCCTCGGCTTTCCGCTCGACAAGGACGTGCCCCGTTACACCGGCATTCTCGATGCCGAGGAAATGGGCGGGATCACGGTCTATCAGGGACGCGGAGTCGGCGGCGGATCACTCGTCAACGGCGGCATGGCCGTGACACCGAGGCGCGAGAACTTCGGTGCCGTCCTGCCCTCCGTCGACGCGGACGAGATGTACGACGTGTACTACCCGCGCGCCAACGCCGAACTCGGCGTCAGCACCATCGACCCGGCCTGGTTCGAGACGGCCGCGTGCTACCAGTACGCCCGGGTGGGCCGCAAACACGCCCAGCGTTCCGGGTTCCCCTTCGTCTTCGTCCCGGACGTCTACGACTGGGACTACATGAAGCAGGAGGCCGCCGGCACGGTCCCGAAGTCGGCGCTGGCCGGTGAGATCCTCTACGGCAACAACCACGGCAAGAAGTCACTCCAGCAGACCTATCTCGCCCGGGCCCGGGCCACCGGGAAGGTCACCATCTCGCCGCTGCACAGGGTCGTCTCCGTCGCTCCCGCGTCCCTGGGCGGCTACACGGTCGGCATGGAGCAACTCGACACCGGCGGCGCCGTCACGGCCACGAAAACGGTCACCGCGGACCGCGTGTTCTTCGCCGCCGGCAGCGTCGGCACCAGCAAACTCCTGGTCCGGCTGAAGGCGACCGGCGCACTACCCGGCCTGAACGGCGAGGTCGGAAAGGGCTGGGGCGACAACGGCAATGTCATGTGCGGGCGGGCCAACCACATGTGGGATCCCACCGGTGCCCTGCAGTCCGCGATTCCCACCGCCGGTATCGACAACTGGGCCGCCGGCGGAGCCTTCGCTGAAGTCGCGCCGCTGCCCACCGGAATCGAGACGTACGCCTCGTTCTATCTGTCGATCACCAAGAATCCGCACCGCGCGGAGTTCTCGTGGAACCCGGCGAACGGAAAGGTGGAACTGAACTGGCAGACGTCCTGGAAGCAGCCGTCGATCACCATGGCCAAGTCGATATTCGACCGGATCAACGCGAAAGAGGGCACGATCTACCGCACCGATCTCTTCGGCATCCACAAGATCTGGGGCGACCACCTCACCTACCATCCCCTGGGAGGCGCGGTACTGAACAAGGCGACGGACAACTACGGCCGCCTGCACGGCCATTCCGGCCTCTATGCCATCGACGGCGCACTGATCCCCGGCAACACGAGCGTGAACCCCTTCGTCACCATCGCGGCGCTCGCCGAACGGAACATCGAGGAAATAATCGCCGCCGACTTCTGAACCACCTCACCGCTGGGGCAGGACACAGACAGTGTCCAGCCCCAGCACATGGTTGAGCCGGCCGAACGCCAGCCACGAGCCGATGCTCATGGTGAGCTCCACGATCTCCGCCTGGCTGTAGTGGGCCGTCATCCGGCTCCAGAAGTCCTCGTCGAGGCCGTGGTGGTCCAGGGCGTAGCGCTCGGCGTACTCGGCGGCCAGGCGGGTGCGTTCGTCGAAGGCGTCCGTGGTGCGCCAGGCGGTGACCGCGTCCGCGAAGTCGTCCTCCACTTTCCGCCCGTCGCGCTCGGTGCGCCAGTCCAGGCAGAAGGCGCAGCCGTTGATCTGCGCGATCCGCAGCCGTGCCGCCTCGAACTCGCGCAGGCCCAGGGTGGTGTGGGCGTACACCGCGAGCGAGAAGTTCGACGCCGCCGTGCCGATCTCGGGGACCATCTCCCCCCACACGTAGGGGATGGGGTCCGCTCCCTCGGGGATGTCGATGCGCAGGGTCACCGGTCATGTCCTTCCCAGTCGGCCGACTGCGGGGCGCAGCGGCACGTCGAGCGCGTCGTAGAGGCCGGGCGCCGCCTCGGTGAGCCAGTCGATGGCGTTGACCAGGCGGCCGGCGGCGGTGGCGTTGCCCCCCGCCGACCGGTTACCGCCCTCGTCGCTCGCCTCGACGGTGACCTCTATACGGGGGCGGCCCTCGATGACGATCCGGTGCGCTCCGGCGCCGCCCCCGGGGGGCTGTGGCCAGTCCGGGGCGCAGGAGGCGTGGATGCGGGTGACGTGCTCGACGACGATACGGGGCCGTCCTGCGACGACACCCTGCACCTCGAAGCGCACGGCGCCCTGCGTACCGGCGGCGAACTCGCCCATGGTGGGCGTGGTGACGGTGGCCTCCAGCGGGCGCCGCTCCAACGTCTCGCGGACCTCGTCCAGTTCGACGCCCAGGCCTGTGGCCATCATCCGCAGCTGCCCGCCCCACACCACCGTCGGCACGCCCTCGACGAGCATCGGCGGCTGGTAGTCCATCGGGTGCCCCATGCCGACCAGGTGCCGTACCGAGTCCTCCTGGTCGTACGTGGAGTAGTCGAAGATCTCCTGGCAGCGCACCGCGTCGATCCGCGAGCCGAGGCCGGTGATCAGCAGGGGCAGGGTGTCGTTCGCCCAGCCGGGGTCGACTCCGGAGACGAACAGGGACCCGCCGCCGGTCGCCACGGCCTCCAGCAGCGGCTTCCTGATGTCGGGCGGGGCGCCCCGGTGGTCGTACATCCCGTAGACGGACGGCGTGACGACGACCGCCCCGGCCCGGACGGCCCGTTCGATGTCCCGCAGCGCCTCATCGGGGCGTACGTCTCCGGAGGCCGCGTACACGACCGCGCGTGGGCCGGTCGCGAGCACGGCGGCGACGTCGTCGGTCGCCGGCACGCCCAGCGGGCGGCCGAGTCCGCTCAGGTCGCCCGCGTCCCGGCCGACCTTGGCGGGGTCGGCGACCAGTACGGCCGCGAGGCCCAGCGACGGATGCGCGTCGACGGCACGGATCGCCGCGCGGCCGACATTGCCCGTACCCCACACAACCGTGGAAATCATGGGCGGAGGGTAACGAGGCGAGGCAAAGGTTCCCAGAGCCGTGCAGGGAGATCTTTCCTGCCCGAACGGGGACGCAGGAGTCGTTGCCGGGTGTCACATCCGCGGTGGCTTCACCGCCACGTCCAGGTAGAACGTGTCGATGCTGCGCACCGCCTCCTCGAACTCCTCCAGGTTGACCGGCTTGGTCACATAGGCGTTCGCGTGGTGGCGGTAGGCGCCGGACACGTCGTCGGGCGCCGAGGACGTGGTGAGCACCACCACCGGAATCGTGCGCAGATCGGCGTCCTCCTTGACCACGGCCAGGAACTCCCGGCCGTTCATGCGGGGCATGTTGAGGTCGAGGACGATCAGGTCGGGGCGCGGGTTCGCCGGGTCGCGCAGATACTCCAGGGCCTCGATGCCGTCGGCGACCTGGGTGAGGTTGCGGGCGCCGCGCTCGGCCAGGGCGTCCTGGATGAGCATCGCGTCGGCGATGTCGTCCTCGACCAGCAGCACGTCGTGGGGGCGGGTGGGGGCGGGGACGGACATGGCTATGAACTCCGGGGGGCGGAAGGGGTTTGACGTGGGGTGCCGCTGGTGATCAGGCCGGGTCGGCGGCGCCGGGCTCCTTGCCGGCTCATGCCCGAGGCCCGGCCGATCTCGGGACAGCCCGCACCGGCCGCCGCCGCGGCGCGGGCGGCCCTGTCTGCCGGCTGCTGTGCGACCCGCTCCACCTGGAACGGCACGTGCAGTTGGGCGAGGACGTCGTCTCGTGCCGAGCGGGCGTCATCTCTCCTTCACCTCTGGGAACAGAGAAGTGGGAGGCAGACATGGCAACTACCCTAAGGGGCCGTCACATGGCGCGACAACAGCTGTTGTCGGACGTGGACAAGGTGCGTTCCCTACGGGCCCTCGACGCGGCCCCGTCGCAGACGAAGGAGCTCAACAGGCCGTGATGAACGAGCAGCCGCCCGGCACCCGCAACGCCACGGCCGGTTGGAGCACCCGCCGCTGGCTGCGGGTGAGCGTCGCCGTCACGCTGACCGTCCTGGCCGTGCTGGGCTCGCTGGGAACGTGGGCGATGACCCGGACCACCCAGTTGACCGAGCAGATCGTGGACCGGCGGCTGCCCGCGCTGACGTACGCGGTACGGCTGGAGACCGCGCTGGTCAACCAGGAGACCGGCGTCCGCGGTTACGGCCTGTCCGGACAGCGGGACTTCCTCCAGCCGTATGCGCAGGGGGTGTCCGAGGAGAAGGACACGCTGCGGCGGCTGGGGACGCTCCTGGCGGACGATCCGCGCGCCCGTGACGATCTGGCGACCGTTCGGCGGCTGTCGGGCCGCTGGCAGGAGCGCGTCGCCCTGCCCATCGCCAACGCCGACCCGGACCGCGCCGTGTCGCTGGCCGCGTCCCGGACCGAGGCGGGCAAGGCCGGCTTCGACGCCCTGCGCCGGGCGCTGACCACGCAGCAGACGCATCTGGAGCAGGAACGGGCCGCCGCGTCCCGTGAGTTGCGGCGGGCCACGAGTCTGCGCAACTGGACGTTCACGGTGATCGCGCTGGTCATCGCGCTGGTCGCCGTGCTGGTCTTCGAGGCGCTGCGGCGCGGCATAACCACTCCGCTGAGCCGGCTCGGACACACGGCGCGGGAAGTGGCCAAGGGCCGTTTCGACCAGCCCATCGCCATCACCGGCCCCGCCGATCTGCGGCAGTTGGGCTCCGACGTGGAATCGATGCGCGGGCGCCTGCTGGAGGAACTCGAATTCAGCGAGCAGTCGCGCCGACTGCTCGATGAGCAGGCCGCCGATCTGCAACGCTCCAACACCGAGCTGGAGCAGTTCGCGTACGTCGCCTCGCACGACCTCCAGGAGCCGCTGCGGAAGGTCTCCAGTTTCACCCAGTTGCTGCAGCGGCGGTACGGCGGTCAACTCGACGAGCGGGCCGACCAGTACATCGCGTTCGCGGTCGACGGGGCCAACCGTATGCAGGTGCTGATCAACGACCTGCTGGCGTTCTCCCGGGTCGGGCGGGTACTCAACGACCACGAGGAGGTCGACCTGGAGGACGTCGTCGGCCGCACGCTGGACAACCTCAGTGTGGCGATCGAGGAGAGCGGTGCGGAGATCGGGCACGATCCGCTGCCCAAGGTCGTCGGCGACGCGACCCAACTGGGCATGCTCTGGCAGAACCTGCTGTCGAACTCCCTCAAGTTCCGCCGGCCCGACCGGTCCCCGGACATCCGGATCAGCGTCGCCACCACCGACGACGGCCTCTGGGAGTTCGCCGTGACGGACAACGGCATCGGCATCGCCCCCGAGTTCCAGGAGAAGGTCTTCGTCCTCTTCCAGCGGCTGCACACCCGGGACGCGTATCCCGGCACCGGAATCGGGCTGGCCATGTGCAAGAAGGTCGTGGAGTTCCACGGCGGAACGATCTGGATCGACCCCGAGCACACGGGCGGTACCCGTGTCGTGTTCACCCTTCCCGTTGAGCATTCCGCCGCGGCGGACGGCGCGCGAGAGGCACATACGTGACAGAGTCAGCCGTCGAGCAGGAGACGCCCTACCGCATCGTGCTGGTCGAGGACGACGACGGCGATGCCCTGCTGGTCGAGGAACTGCTGTACGACACGGCACTCCCGCACACCCTCGTGCGGTGCCGGACTCTCGCCGAGGCGCGAGGCCGGCTCATGGCAGGTCACTTCGACTGTGTGCTGCTGGACCTGCACCTGCCCGACGCCCTCGGCCTCGGCACGGTCGAGGCGATCCAGCGGACGGACACGCCCGCGGCGGTCATCGTGCTCACCGGCCTGGCCGAGTCGCACGCGGGAGTGGACGCGCTGGCGGCCGGCGCCCAGGACTACCTCGTCAAGGGAAAGGTCGACCCGGACCTTCTGCAGCGGGCCGTCCGGTACGCCGTCCAGCGCAAGCAGGCCGAGCGGGCCAGCGCCGACCTGCAGGTCGGTCGGCTGCGCGCCCAGGAGAACGCCCGGCTGGAGCGCGGCCTGCTGCCCACACCGATCCTGTCCACGGCCTCCGTCACCGCCACCAGCCGCTATCTCCCCGGGCGGGAACAGGCACTGCTCGGCGGCGACTTCCTGGACGTCGTACAGACCGACGACGGGCAGATCCACGCGATCATCGGCGACGTCAGCGGGCACGGACCGGACGCCGCCGCCCTCGGCGTCTGTCTGCGGATCGCCTGGCGGGCGCTGACGCTGGGCGGCCACCGCGACCGCCGGCTGCTGCACCTGCTGGAGCAGATCCACACGGCGGAGCGCACGGGCAGCGACCTCTTCACCACCTGCACGCTCATCACCCTCGACCCGGCGGCGGCCACGGTCACCCTGCACCTGGTGGGCCACCACGAGCCGCTGCTCGTCGGTCCCGCCGGCGCCGAGGTCGTGGCCGCCCCGCACGGCATCGCCCTCGGCATCGTCCCCGGCCTCGGGCAGTGGCCGTCGACGACCGTGCCGCTGCCGCCGGACGGCGCGTTGATCGCGTACACCGACGGCCTGATCGAGGGCTACGAGGGCGACGCCGGCGCGCGGCTCGGTGTCGAAGGGCTGCTGCGCATCCTCGACGAGTCCCGGGAGTCGGATCCCGGCAAGCATCTCGACCAGCTGATCGGCCGGGTCCGCGGCCTCAACGCCGAGCGCCACACGGACGACCTGGCCATCCTGCGCCTCGACTGGACAGCACTGCGAAGCTCCGGGACGGGCGGGGCCGGGGCCGGGCAGCGCACGGTGCCGGCGCAGCCGGACGGTGGGGTGGGGAGACAGCCGAACGGTCGGGTGGGGAGACACTGACGCTCCGGCGCCTACGGACCTGCGACGGCCGACGGGCGGGATGCGCCGGTCGGCGCTGGATGCCGTCGCGAGGTAGGGATCGGTGGGGTGGCATGTCAGGAAGACGGCAGGTCGGCCCGGGGGCAGCACCCGGCGGGGCGGTCCGGTGCGGTGGGGCGTGATCGGCTGCGGCGCACGTGGGGCGCTGTCCGGCGGTAGGCTGCGGGCAGGGCAGCCGAGCCGGTGCTCGGTCGGCGCCGCGGCCGGGACGGGCGGTGGCCGGGTCCGGCGGGCGGGTCCCGGCGGTCGGCCTTCGGGCTCCTTCCGACGCGAAGGTACGACGAGCTGGACGGTGGACACGGATGGACTGGCGCGCGTTCGCCGAACAGATGGCCGAATTCTCCCGGCATCTGCTGGCACAGGGTTCCACGCAGGAGACGCTCGACGCGATCGCCGAGCGGGGCGTCGGGCTGCTCGACGGATGCGACGCGGCCGGTGTCCTGGCCCTGCGCAAGGGCCGCGCGGTGACGCTGGCCGCGTACGGAGACATCGTCGAGGAGTCCGACCGGTTGCAGGGCGAGCTCGGCGAGGGGCCGTGCTTCGACGCCGCCCGCCGCACCAACGGTGAGCGGCTGTTCCGGATCACCGACATGACCAAGCCGCAGCCCGACTGGCCGCGCTTCGCCCCCGCCGCCCGCGACCTGGGCGTGGGCAGCATGATGGGCTTCCTGCTCTACACCCGGGACGACGACTTCGGCGCGCTGAACTTCTACTCCCGCCGCCCCGGCGCCTTCACCCCCGAGACGGAAACGGCCGGCTGGCTGCTCGCCTCGCACGCCGCCATCGCCCTGGCCAGCGCCCGCACGGTCGACCAGCTCGAACACGCCCTGGACACCCGGCACGCCATCGGCGAGGCCATGGGCATCCTGCGCGAGCGGCACCACCTGAGCGAGGACGAGGCCTTCGACGTACTCCGGCGCATCTCCCAGACGCACAACGTCAAGCTCCGCGACGTCGCTCAGTCCATTCGCACCAGGGCCGTCCAGGAGCCCTGACCCCGGCTCGTCCGGAATGCCGGGCCGCGATGTTCGGCAAAGGCGATTCAGCCGCGCGCGAGCGGGGGTACCTGGAAGGCAGACGAAACCGGTGCCGCGGAATCGGCTTCGTCAGGTGTCGTGGTTCGGACCAGAGCCACGGCACCGCCGTGTTCGGCCACGACCCCGCAGCCGGGCACTCTTAGGACGGCGGTCACGGGTTACTCGGCGGCCATGGCGAAGCTGCATCTCCCAGGGCATAAGGATCACCGCACCGGAGAGAGTCCGGCGCCCGAGGAGCCCGGGCCCGGGCCGGAGGTGGAACGGGCGGCGCCCGACACACCCACGAAGCTGCCGAGGCAGTCGTGGGGCGCGGTGCTGAAGGGCAGCCTGCGCGAGTTCAAGGACGACGAGCTCACCGACCGGGCGGCCGCACTGACGTACTACGCGGTGCTGTCGCTGTTCCCGGCGCTGCTGGTGCTGGTGTCGCTGTTGAGCATCACGGGGAGGTCGGTCACGGACCGGCTGCTGGACAACCTCCAGCAGTTGGCGCCCGGCGCCGCCCGCGACATCATCACCCAGGCCGTGCGGCAGTTGCAGAACACCGCAGGCATCGGCTCGATCGTGGCCGTCGTCGGCCTCGTGCTGGCGGTGTGGTCGGCGTCGGGCTATGTGGCGGCCTTCATGCGCGCCTCGAACGCCGTATACGACATCCCCGAGGGCCGGCCGATTTGGAAGATCCTGCCGGTGCGCCTCGGGCTGACCGTCGTCCTGATGGTGCTGGCGGTGATCAGTGCGGTGATCGTGGTCTTCAGCGGCGGTCTGGCCCGCCGGGCCGGGGACGCCCTGGGCCTCGGCGACACCGCGCTGACGGTCTGGTCGATCGCCAAGTGGCCGGTGCTGGTCCTCCTGGTCACGGTCATGATCGCGATCCTGTACTGGGCCAGCCCGAACGCCAAGGTCAGGGGGTGGCGCTGGATCACCCCGGGCAGCTTCCTGGCGCTGCTGGTCTGGATGATCGCCTCCGGGGGCTTCGCCTTCTACGTCGCCAACTTCGGCTCGTACAACAAGACGTACGGCACCATGGCCGGTGTCATCGTCTTCCTCATCTGGCTGTGGGTGACCAATCTGGCCATCCTGCTCGGCCTGGAGTTCGACGCCGAAACCGCACGTCAACGAGCCATCGCCGGCGGCCACCCCCCGGAGGCCGAGCCGTACACCGAGCCGCGCGACACCCGCGCCTGGGACGAGCAGGACCGGCGGAGGATGGACAGCACATAGTGAGCGCCGCTTCCAGGGGCCGGGCCGTGATGACGGCGGCCCGGCCCCTGGACGTTCGGCTACGACGACACCGCGCCGCGGTCCCGGCGTACGAGCCGCTTCAGCAGCGGCCACGCCAGCAGTACGACGACCACCGCGTACACGGTCACCGCGAACGGCGTGTTGACCAGCCCGGTGACGCTGCCGTCGCTGATCTGCAGGGCGCGGCGGAGCTGCTGCTCGGCGTTGGGGCCGAGGATGACGCCGATGACGGCGGGCAGCACCGGCAGCCCGTAGCGGCGCATGCCGAACCCGATCAGGCCGATGATCAGCAGGATCACCAGGTCGACGACCTCGCCGCCGACCGCGTACGCCCCGACCGCCGCGAAGAACAGGATCCCCGCGTACAGGTACGGCCGCGGAATGCGCAGCAGCTTCGCCCACAGCGGCGCGAGCGGCAGGTTGAGGGCGAGCAGCAGCACCATGCCGACGAACAGCGAGGCGATCAGGCCCCACACCAGCTCGGGCTCGCGTTCGAAGAGCAGCGGGCCGGGCTGGATGCCGTACTGCTGGAAGGCGGCCAGCATGACCGCGGCGACCGCCGTGGTCGGCAGGCCCAGCGTCAGCATCGACACCAGGGTGCCCGCCGCCGAGGCCGAAGCCGCGGACTCGGGTCCGGCGACGCCCTCGATGGCGCCCTTGCCCCACTCGTCCTTGTGCTTCGACAGACGCTTTTCGGTGACGTAGGAGAGGAAGGTGGGGATCTCGGCGCCGCCCGCGGGGATCGCGCCGAAGGGGAAGCCGATGAACGGGCCGCGCAGCCAGGACTTCCAGGTGCGCCGCACATCGCCGCGGCCGAGCCACGGGCGGCCCACCGGGATCGGCTCGCCGGCCCGGCGCCGCAGATGGGCGGCGACCCACAGGGCCTCGCCGATCGCGAACAGGCCGACCGCGACGATCACGACGTCGATGCCGTCGGCGAGCTGGAGCGAGCCGAAGGTGAGTCTCTGCTGGCCGGTCATCTGGTCCAGGCCGACCAGGCCCAGCGTCAGCCCGATGAGCAGGGACGCGAGGCCCCGGATGCGGGAGGAGCCGAGGACGGACGTCACCGCGATGAAGGCGAGCACCATGATGGCGAAGTAGTCGGGCGCGCCGATGTCGACGGCGAGCCGGGCGACCGTCGGGGCGAGCGCGACCAGCAGGATCGTGCCGACCATGCCGCCGGCGAAGTGGCCGACGGCGGCGGCCGCCAGCGCCTGTGCGCCGCGCCCCGACTTGGCCATCGGGTTGCCTTCCATCGCGGCGACCACGGCGGCGCTCTCGCCGGGCGTGTTGAGCAGGATCGAGGTCGTCGAACCGCCGAACATGGCGCCGTAGTAGATGCCCGCGAACATGATGAACGCGCCGATGGGGTCGAGTCCGTACGTTACCGGCAGCAGCAGCGCGACGGCCATGGCCGGGCCGATGCCGGGCAGGACGCCGATCGCGGTGCCGAGCAGCACACCGAGGGCGGCCCAGAGCAGGTTGATCGGGGTCAGCGCCGTGCCGAAGCCGTCCAGCAGGGAGTTGAGGGCGTTCATCTCACAGCGCTCCCATCAGGGGGCCACCGGGCAGCGGCACTCCGAGCAGGTTGTTGAAGACGGCGTAGGTGACGAGGGACAGCACGGCCGCGATGAGCGGGTCGCGGTCGAGGCGGCGGCTGCCGAGGGAGAAGGCCGCGCCCCAGAAGAGCAGGGCGCCCGCGACGGGGAAGCCGAGGGGTTCGATGAGGACGGCGGCGCCCAGGAACACACCGGCGAGCAGCAGGACCGTACGCCAGTCGGCGGGTTCGGACAGGTCGATGTCCTCGCCGGTCTCGGCCTGGCCACGGCCGCCGCGCAGGACGTCGACGGCGAGCAGGGCGGCGATGAGCAGCAGCCCGGCGCCCACGACGATCGGCACGGTCTTGGGGCCGACGGGGCCGCGCTGGGCGATGTCGACGTCCATGGTGAGCGCGTCGGTGAGGACGAGCACGCCGAGGGCCAGCAGCAGGACGCTGACGCCGAGTTCGGAGTGGTCGCGCAGCCAGGAACGGCGGGGCGAGGCGGGCGCCGGGGGGACGTCGGTGGTCTGAGTGGTCACAGTCCCAGCTCCTTCAGTACCGAGACCACACGCTGGTCCTGGGCGTCCAGGAAGTCCCCGAACTTCTCGCCGGACAGGAAGGCGTCGTCCCAGCCGTTCTGCTTCAGGGACGCCTGCCACTCGGGTGAGTCGTGGAGTTCCTCGATGAGGCGGACGAGTTTGTCGCGCTCGGCGTCGGTCAGGCCGGGCGGGGCGACGATGCCGCGCCAGTTGGTGAAGTTCACGTCGTAGCCGGCCTCCTGGAGGGTGGGCGCGTCCAGGCCGTCGACCCGTTCGGGGCCGGTGACCGCGAGGAGGCGCAGCTCGCCCGCCTTGATCTGGTCGAGGTACTCGCCGACGCCGGAGACGCCGAAGGCGACCTTGTTGCCGAGGATGGAGGCGAGGAGTTCGCCGCCGCCGTCGAACGGGATGTAGTTGACCTGCTTCGGAGAGATCCCGGCGGCCCGCGCCATCAGCATCGGCGCGAGGTGGTCGGGGCCGCCGGGTGAGGAGCCGCCGCCGACCGGGAGTTTGCCGGGGTCGGCCTTCCAGGCGGCGACGAGGTCGTCGATCGTCCGGTACGGCGAGTCCTTGGCGACCACCACGACGTCCTGTTCCTCGGTGAGGCGGGCGATCGGGGTGGTGTCGGAGAGGGTCTTGGGCGCGTCGTTGGAGCGGACGGCGCCGACGACGCCGAGCCCCATCGACATCGCGAGCTTGCCGTTGCCGTGCTCGCTGACCAGGCGGGTGAGGCCGACGGTGCCGCCGGCGCCTGGCAGGTTGAACACCTCGATGTTGGGGGTGAGTCCGGCGTCCTCCGCGTTCTTCGCGGCCGTACGGGCGGTGATGTCGTAACCGCCGCCGGGCGTGTTGGGGACCATGAAGCGCAGGCCGGGGATCTGGGTGCCGGTCTCGGAGCCGCTGCCGGTGGTCAGCAACGGCGGTCCGAGGAGGACGAGCACGGCGGCCCCGAACAGGGCGAGGGGGGTGCGCAGGCGCACGAGTGCCACCACCTGTCGGTTGGTCGATGCGGTTGGGGAAAGCCCTGTGGGGGAGGGTGAGGTGGGCCACATGTTGCACCCGCGTAAACGAACTGTCCCGCTTGCGGAACCAACGAAGGTTTTGGTCTTTGTGTCAACGGCGGTTACCTCGCCGCCGGCCGATCTCTTTCCCTCGGCCCAGGTGGAGGCCATGATGGGTCGACCCCGCCCCTGAAGCCTCCCCTCGGAGATCGAGTACGTCGTGGTCGCCACCTTCCGTCGTCAGACCCTCGCCGGCGAGATGCTGGTGCTCCAGCTCGCCATCGTGGTGGTCGTACTGGTCGCGGTCGCGGCGGTCTCGCTGGCCCAGTCCGAGGCGACCTTCGACCGGGTGGAGGGCCGCCGGGTCAGCGCGCTGGCCGAGCAGGTGGCGGCGAATCCGCTGGTGCGCGGCCAGCTGGTGCTGCCACTGCCGAGGGAGGCGCTGGCGCCGCTGGTGAACGCCACGCAGTCGCAGTCCGGGGTGACCTCGGTGACGGTGGCGGACGCGGACGGGCGGATCGTGAGCTCCACCGACCCGACGGCGATCGGCAAGGCGCTGCCGCTCGGGGACGGCGCCGTGAAGGGGCGCGGCTGGTCGGGCGAGCTGACGCTGGACGGCGGGCGTGAGCGGGTGGCCCAGGTGCCGGTGCTGGGCGCGACACGGGAGAACCTCGGGCAGCACCTGGGTACGGTGATGATTGGCGAGGCCTCCCCCACCGTCTGGCAGCGCCTCAGCGGCGCCTCCTCGTATCTCCTGGCGTATCTGGGCATCGCCAGCGGGCTGGGGCTGGCCGGCTCGCTGCTGCTGGCCCGGCGGGTCAAGCGGCAGACGCTCGGCCTGGAACCCCGGGAGATCGCCGGGCTGGCCGAGCACCGGGAGGCGATGCTGTACGGGATCGCGGAGGGCGTGGTCGCCCTGGATCCGCAGCACCGGCTCACGCTGGTGAACGAGATGGGGCGGCGGCTGCTCGACCTGCCCGAGGACTGCGTGGGGCGGAGCCTGGCCGACCTCGGTGTCGAGGGGCGGCTGCGGGACGTGCTGGCCGGGGACCGGGGCGGCACGGCCGACAAGCGGGACGAGGTCGTCGTCCGGCACGGGCGGGTCCTGGTGATGAACCGGATGACGGTACGCAAGGACGGGCGGCTGCTCGGCTCGGTCACCACACTGCGGGACCGTACCGAACTGGCCCGGCTGGAGCGGGAGATCGGCTCCTTCCGCAGCTCCTCCGAGCTGCTGCGCGCCCAGGCGCACGAGTTCGCCAACCAGCTGCACACCATCTCCGGGCTGATCCAGATCGGCGAGCAGGCGGAGGTGGTGCGCTACATCCGCGCCCTGAACCAGCGCCGCCAGTCCCTGGACATCACCCTCAGCCGCCGCGTCCGCGACACCACCGTGGCGGCCCTCCTCATGGCGAAGTCCTCCCAGGCCGCCGAACGCAAGGTCCACCTGCGCATCTCGGACCACACGGCCCTCGACCGCCTGACACCTCAGGACGCGGCGGACGTGGCGACGGTGGTGGGCAACCTGGTGGACAACGCGGTGGATGCGGCGGCGTGCGGGGCGGGCGGGGTGCGAGGGAACGGGCGCGAAACGAACGAGGTCGCGACGCGGACCGACCGCCGCGCCGGCGCCGGCACGGGCGGCGGCACGGCCCCGGCCGACGACAGCACGGGCGATAGCGCAGCCCCAGCCGACGACAGCACGGGCGATAGCGCAGCCCCAGCCGACGACAGCACGGGCGATAGCGCAGCCCCAGCCGACGACAGCACGGGCGGTAGCGCAGCCCCAGCCGACGACAGTACGGGCGGTAGCGCAGCCCCAGCCGACGACCGGCGGGCGGACGCAGTGGCCCGAGGCAGGGCCCAGGTCGCGACGCGGACCGACCGCCGCGCCGGCGCCGGCACGGGCGGCGGCACGGCCCCGGCCGACGACAGCACGGGCGATAGCGCAGCCCCAGCCGACGACAGTACGGGCGGTAGCGCAGCCCCGGCCGACGACCGGCGGGCGGACGCAGTGGCCCGAGGCGGGGCCCAGGTCGCGACGCGGACCGACCGCCGTGCCGACGACGGCACGGGCGGCGGCACGGCCCCAGCCGACGACAACACGGGCGATAGCGCAGCCCCAGCCGACGACAGTACGGGCGGTAGCGCAGCCCCAGCCGACGACAGTACGGGCGGTAGCGCAGCCCCAGCCGACGACCGGCGGGCGGACGCAGTGGCCCGAGGCGGGGCGCGAGCGGGTGACATCGGCGACGACGAGACCGAGGCCGACGGCCGCTCAGGTGATGCTGACGATGGGTTCCGGGCGCCGACCCGACGATCCGCCCGCGGTGCCCGAGCCGACAGCCGCCCCGGCGACCGGGATGAGGACCGGTGCGACGGTCACACCGGCGGCAGCGAGGAAGCCTCGCGCGACCGTCGGCCCGACAGCCCCGGCGAACCCTCCCTCGTCGGTCCAGCCGGCGGCAGCCATCAGGCGTGGGTCGAGGTCGAGTTGCGGCAGGACGCCGCCAGTGTCGAGATCGCCGTGCGCGACTCCGGGCCCGGCGTGGCGCCCGAGCTGGCCCGGGAGGTGTTCTCGCACGGCTTCACCACCAAGGCCGCCCGGAACGGCGAGCGCGGTATCGGCCTGGCGCTGACCCGGCTCGTCTGCGAACGTCACGGCGGGGAGATCTCGGTGAGCAACACCCCGGACGGCGCCCTGTTCACCGCACGCATGACCGTCAGCCACCTCACCGACGCGGTGGCGGAAGGAGCGGACCGATGACCGGCAAAGGGGAGACGTCCGGTGCGCCGGACGCGATCGACGTCCTCGTGGTCGACGACGACTTCATGGTGGCCAGGGTGCACCGCGCCTTCGTCGAACGGGTCAGCCCGTTCCGTGTGGTCGGCGTCGCCAGCAGCGGCCGGCAGGCCATCGACGCCGTCGACGAGCTCCGCCCGGACCTGGTCCTGCTCGACCTGTATCTGCCGGACATCTTCGGCCTGGACGTCATCCCCCGGCTGCGCACCGCGGGCCACGACTGCGACGTCATGGTCATCAGCGCCGCCCGCGAGGCCGACACGGTGCGCGGCGCCGTACGCCACGGCGTGGTCGACTACCTCCTGAAACCGTTCGAGTTCGAGGACCTGCGGACCCGCCTGGAGAGGTACGTCGCCCAGCGCTGTCGCCTGTTGACGACCGTCGTGCGCGGTCAGGCGGACGTGGACCGGGTCCTGGCCGGAGCCGCGCCCGCGCCTGCCGCCGTCGGGCTGCCCAAGGGCATGAGCGTGGAGACCGCCGAACTGGTCGAGCGCGCCCTGCGCACCGCCGACGGCACCCTCTCCGCCACCGAGTGCGCCACCGTCACCGGCGTCTCCCGTGTCAGTGCCCGCCGCTACCTGGAGTACTTCCACACCACCGGCAACGCCGACGTGTCCCTGCGGTACGGCGTGGCCGGACGGCCGGAGCGGCGGTACAGCTGGCGCGTGTGAGGCGCGGCACGCCGGTGTCAGCCCTCCGGGGCAGGGCACTCGGACGCCGTGGCGGGTCTCATCCGGAGCCGCCGTGCTCACGCAGGAGGCAAGGATCATGGGACATGGTGGAAACGTCATCGACGAACTGGTGACCGATCACCGTGAGGTCGAGGAGTTCTTCGGTCGCATCGAGGGGCTGCCGCCCGGCGACAAGGACCGCAAGCTGTACGCCGACCAGGCCACGATGGAACTGGTCCGGCACTCGGTGGCCGAGGAGGCCTACCTCTACCCGGCGGTACGGCAGCACGTGCCGAACGGCGACGCCCTGGCCGACAAGGAGATCGACGACCACTCCAAGGCCGAGCAGATCATGAAGGACCTGGAGGGCTGCGACGCCGACGACCCCGAGTTCGACCGCCTCATCGGCATGCTGATGACCGAGATCCGCGCGCACATCGCCGACGAGGAGGAGAACCTCTTCCCCAAGCTGCGCGCCGCGTGCCCCCCGCAGGCCCTCGACGAGCTGGGCGACAAGGTCCGGCAGGCGAAGAAGCTGGCACCGACCCGTCCGCACCCGTCGGCCCCGGACACGCCGCCGCTGAACAAGCTGCTGGCGCCCGGCGCGGGCCTGGTGGACCGGGTGCGGGACGCGCTGACGGGCCGCGGGAAGCGGGCGTGAACCGAACCGACTCGAACCGAGTGAGCCGCTGAGGCCGTCCGCCCGTCGGCGACGGCCTCAGGCGATCAGCGCCCGCCCCGGCCCCAGCCGGTCCAGCAGCCGCTCCTGATGGAGCTCGGCGACCGGTGCCAGGAGGTCGGGGTGGCGCAGCAGCGCCGCCGCCTGCCGGTCGTGCGCGTCGGGCGCCACCAGGCGGCGGAACTCCGCCGGCGTACCGGTCGTATGACCACCGTCGGCCAGCGCGGCCACCGCGAGGCGGGCCAGTTCGGGGTCGGTGAGCAGACACGCGGCCCAGCTGGCGACGACCTCGTCCACCCAGGTCCGCCATGCGTAGGCCTCGGGGTCCGCTTCCGCGCCCGCGTCCGCGCCGGCGATCCAGTCGAGCCGGTCGGAGCCTCCGGGCCCCGCCATTCCGACCAGCGCGGCGTCCATCTGCGTCGGGTACCGCAGCCATGCCGCGACCGTCACGGCCTGCCGCGCCTGCACCTCGCACAGGGCGGAGGCCAGGGCGCCACCGGACGCCGGGTAGGCGCGCGTGAGCCACTGGGCGGTCGCCGCGATGAGCGGGGAGAGATCTGCGAGCACTGCCGAGCCGTCCGAGTCCTGGACGCGGGGATACGTCCGCGCCCTGTACGAGGGGGAAGGGGTCTGGGCAAAGACGGTAGCCCGCGACCCCGGGGGCACGACATGACCCGAAGCGCATCAACGGCGTGGTCTCGGCCACACGCCGAGCCACTCGCCCTCGGCGTCACACGGTCGCCGCACCCGGGTGGCGAGCCGTCGGAGCGGGTCCTAGTAATGGTCAGGGACATCGCGTGTCGCGCTTCGGCAGCGCAGGAGCGGCCGCACGACTCCCTTGGAGCTGAGGATGACCACGCGCTCTTCACCACAGCAGTCGAACCCGTCCCACATACACTTCGGCGAGCCCGCCCTCGTCGGCGAACCGCCACCCGGTACCGCTCCTGTCTACGGACCGCCGCCCGGTCCCGCCCCCATCGGCGAACCGCCGACCGGTACCACCCCGGCCGCCGACACGGCGTACGTCGTCGGCGCGGCGGCCGGCAACGACACGGCGGCATTCCTCGAAGCCGCGGGCCCGCTGGAGGACGACACGGCACGCCGGCGCCCCGGGACACCTGACGCCAGGGCGAGCGGCAAAGTGCCGGACCGGGCGTTCCTGGACCCGGTCGGTGACCTCGTCCATGCCGCCGTCAGCGACCGGCCGCTGGAGGAGATCATCCGGCTGGTCACGCTGATGGAGCAGTCACCCGAGTACGCGCTTGCCGTCACCGCCGTGCTGCGGGCGGTCGGGGTGGACCGTCCCGTCGAGGACGTGGCCCGTCTGGTCGTCGAGTTGACCCGGCCGCCGCGCGAGGCGGACAGCGCGGACGAAACGATCCGCGCGGCGGTCGAGCGGCGGTGCGTCGAGGACGTGTCCCGGCTGATGGCGCTGCTGCACCAGGCCGCACTGCAGCCGCACTGCGGACGGGAGGCGGTCCGCGCGGCGGCCACCGGGCGGCCCATAGAGGAACTCGTGGAGCTCATCGGGCGGCTGGCCCAGGAGCGGCAGCGCGCGGCGGAAGCGGCGGCGGCCCTTCAGGCGCCCGCCGGGACAGCACCGGTGACCGCTTTCCCGCACGCCGCGCCCGCGCCGGACGCGGAGGTGACGCGTCCGGGCGCCAGGCGGACCCTGCGCATACGGCGTGCGCGTCCCAAGAGGCCTGTGTTCTGGCCGGGTTGGCTCGCCGCGGCGGCCCTCGTCGTGTGTGGTGCCGCGTACTTCCCGCTGCGCCGGGACGGCGCGCCGCTCAGCGTCTTCGCGGTAACGCTCGGCATGTCCGGGATGTGTCTGACGCTCGCCGTAGTGCTGGCGCTGCGGACCAGTGTCCCGGCCCTGATGGCGGGCATGCTGCTGCCGGCGGGGCTGGCGGGGGCCGGACTTCTGGAGAGCCGGGTCCATTCGGCGGGGCTCTCGCAGGCGATGGACCTCACGGTGGCCCCACCGTGGAGCGCCGGCCTCACCGCGGTGTGCGCGTCGCTGGCCTCACTGGCTGCCCTGCTCCTGCTGCTGATGGTCCAGGTCGCGGAGCGCTATCCGGCACCGCATGCGACGGCCGAGGCGAGCCGGGCGGCGGAGTGATCCGGCATGCCGGCCGGGGCTGGGCGGACGTACGCGGCCTCGGCCCCTGAGGCCTGTCGTTCGGATCATGCCGGCGTCGCGGGGCCCGGCCCTACGGCTCCATCAGCCCGGCCGCGACCGTCGCCCCCAGTTCCCAGCACCTCTCGATGTCGGCCCGGCCCGGTTCGCCGGTCACGGTGACCGCTTCGGCGGTGCGTCGCCAGCCCAGGCCGGTCGTGATCGCCTCGATGCCGCGCACCGCGCCCGTGACGTCGTTGCCGCCGTGCACGTAGTAGCCGAAGGGGCGGCCGCGCGTCTCGTCCAGGCACGGGTAGTAGACCTGGTCGAAGAAGTGCTTGAGGGCGCCGGACATGTAGCCGAGGTTCGCCGGGGTGCCCAGCAGGTAGCCGTCGGCGGCCAGCACGTCGGACACCGTGGCGGACAGCGCCGCCCGTCGCTCGACCCGGACGTTCTCGATCTCCGGCGTCGTCGCACCGGAGATCACCGCTTCCAGCATGGCCTGGCAGTTGGGCGAGGGTGTGTGATGCACGATCAACAAGGTGGTCACGCCCGCACCCTGCCGTGACGCCCCACCCGACCGCAACCGCCCCCGGCTCCGGAGGCCACGCCCTGCCCTCAGTCACCCCGTTGTGACCCCGCCCCGTGAATGCAACGATGCCCGGCACACCCGTGATGAAGGGAAGCATCGTGACCGACGGGGATCACCGGCCGCCCGCCGCAACCGCGTTCGACGCGATCGGGGCGGAGTACGAGAAGGCGTTCGCGGGGTCGGAGGCGCACGAGGCGTCACTGGAGTGGTTGCTCGGGCGACTGGAACCCGGCAGCCGGGTGCTGGACGTCGGCAGCGGGACCGGGCGTCCCACGGCACAGCGGCTCGTCGAGGCGGGCCATGACGTCCTCGGCGTCGATGTCTCGCCGGTGATGGTGGATCTCGCGGCCCGGCAGGTGCCGGGCGCCGCCTTCCGGTGTGCCGACATCCACGAAATGCCGCTGCCCGAAAAGTCGTTCGACGCGGTGTGCGTGTACTTCTCCCTGCTCCAGATGTCCCGGGAGGAACAGTCCGCCCTCGTACGGCGGCTGGCGGGGGCGGTGCGGTCCGGCGGTCATCTGGTGCTCGCCACCGTGCCGCTGGACGTGGCGGACGTCGAGGCCGTCTTCATGGGCCAGCCCGTGCGGGTGACGAGCTTCGGCGCCGAGGACTTCGCCGCGATGGCGAGCGCAGCGGGACTCACGGTGCTCCGGCAGGACCGCACGGTCTTCACTCCCGCACATCCGGAGGCGATCCCCGAGCCACACCTTTTCCTGTACTGCCGGCGTGCCGGGGATGCGGCCGACTGACCGTCCTCGGCCGGGCGGCGCCCGCGTTTCTGCGCGACGATGGCCCCGTGGGCGCCCACCGGCGAAGGGACTGTGACGTGCGGGAACTGGCGATCATCGAGGCGCCGTCCGTCCTGGGGCTGCGGCCGTCCGGCGTCGAGGACCTCCCGGCGGCCCTGTTCGCCGCCGGCCTGCTGGACGTCCCCGGCGCGGTGCGGGCCGGCCGGGTCGAACCGCCCGCCTACGACCCGACGCGGGACCCCGACACCGGGGTCCTGAACAGCACCGGCATCGCGGAGTACTCCTTCCGGCTCGCCGACGCGGTCGGCGGTGTGCTCGACTCCGGCCGCTTTCCCGTCGTACTCGGCGGCGACTGCAGCATCCTGCTCGGCAACCTGCTCGCCCTGAAGCGGCGTGGCCGGCACGGCCTGCTGTTCCTCGACGGCCACACCGACTTCTACCAGCCGGAGGCGGAACCCGCGGGCGAGGCCGCCTCGATGGAACTCGCCCTGGTCACGGGCCGCGGCCCCCGGCGGCTCACCGATCTCGCGGGCCGTGGCCCCCTGGTGCGCGACGAGGACGTGGTCGTACTCGGCTACCGCGACGCCGTGGAGTCCGCCCAGTTCGGTATGCAGCCCCTGCCGCCCGAGCTGTACGCGATGGACCTCGACGCCGTCCGTGCCGTCGGCGCCGGCACGGCCGCACGGCAGGCGGTCGAGCGGCTGGGCCGCGTTCCCGCCGGCTACTGGGTGCACCTCGACGTCGACGTCCTGGACGACGCGGTCATGCCGGCCGTCGACTACCGCCAGCCCGGTGGACTGACGTGGCTGGAGCTGGAGGATGTGCTGAGCGCGGCCCTGGCCGACGAGCGCGCCGTCGGCCTGGACGTCACGATCTTCAACCCCCGTCTGGACCCCGACGGGAGCATCGCGGCCAGCCTGACCGCATGCCTGCGCCATGGCCTGTCGGCGCGCGCGGAGGCCGGCTGACCGTCACCCTTGACGACCGAAAAGTGTGAGTGATTAAGTACTCACATGAAGACAGAACAGCGCCGACTCTCCACCGCCGAGGAACGCAGGGAGACCGTGCTGCGCACCGCCATCGGAGCGTTCGCGGCTCGCGGCTACTTCGGCACCACCACCACGGAAGTGGCCAAGGCGGCCGGCATCTCGCAGGCGTACGTCTACCGGCTGTTCCCGAACAAGGAGGCGCTGTTCACCGCGGTCGTGGAGCACTGCTTCATCCGGGTTCGCGCCGCCCTCGAACGCGGGGCCGCCGAGGCCAGGGGGAGCGCACCGGAGGCGGTACTGGAGTCGATGGGCGACGCCTACGCGCGCCTGATCAGCGACAACGACCTGCTGCTGGTGCAGCTGCACGCCCAGGCGGCGGCCATCTCGGAGCCGGCGATCAGGGAGACGGTCAGGGCGGGCTACGCCCGGACGGTGGAGTACGTGCGCGGCGCCTCCGGGGGCGGCGACGAGCAGATCCAGCAGTTCTTCGCCACCGGCATGCTCTGCCACCTGATCGTCTCGATCGACGCGGACGCCGTCGACGCGCCCTGGACGCGCACGCTGGCAGCGGGCATCACGCACTACTGACCGACCGAACCGCCCCGGGCGGCCGCCGGATTCCTCGACGAACCGGCAGCCGCCATTTGCAGATCATGCGAGTGAGTGGCTAATCACTCACCAAAGCGAAGTAAGGAGTCACCCATGCAGACCACCGAAGTCGTCCTCCCCGCCGCCGGAGAGCCCGAGAGCCTCGAACTGAGGGTGCGGGACCTGCCGAGGCCCGTTCCGGGCCAGGCACTGGTGCGGGTGGAGGCCAGCGGCGTGACGTTCGCCGAACAGCAGATGCGGCGCGGCAAGTACTACGACATGCCCAAGTTCCCGTTCGTCCCCGGCTACGACCTCGTAGGCGTCGTCGAGGAGCTCGGCTCCCCCGAGTCCGGTCCGGTGGCCGTGGGGCAGCGGGTCGCCGCCCTCACCAAGACCGGCGGCTGGGCCGACCGCGCCCTGCTGGACGTGGCGGATCTGGTGCCGGTACCGGAGGGGCTCACGGCGGCGGAGGCCGAGACGCTGGTCACCAACGGTGCCACGGCGTGGCGCATGCTGTTCCGCACGGCGCAGGTCACCACCGGCGACACCGTCGTGGTGCACGGGGCCAACGGCGGCGTCGGCAGCGTGCTGGTCCAGCTGGCCCGCAGCAGCGGCGTCCACGTCATCGGCACCGCCTCGGCCCGCAACCAGGAAGCGGTCGCCGCCATGGGCGCCACCCCGGTCGACTACCGGGGAGATGCCCTCGCCCGCGTCCGGGAGCTGGCGCCGCGCGGGGTGGCGGCCGTCTTCGACCATGTTGGCGGCAAGGGCATCGAGGGCTCCTGGCGGATGCTCGCCCCCGGCGGCACCCTCGTCTCGTACGGCAGCGCCTCGACCCGCGACCAGGCCGGCAGCGGCATGGTCACGGTTCTCAAGCTGTTCGCCAGGCTCGCCGTGTGGAACGCCCTGCCCAACGGGCGCAGTGCGCACTTCTTCAACCTGTGGGCCGGGAAGGCGCGGCATCCGGAGCGGTACCGGGCGGAGTTGCGCGAGGACCTCACGAAGATCTTCGAGCTGCTGCGGTCCGGCGCGATCGAGGCCAGGATCGACCGGGTCTACCCGCTCGTGGAGGCGGCCGCCGCGCTGCGGCACGCCGAGTCCGGGACCGTCGTGGGCAAGGTCGTGATCGCACCCGGCACGGGACAGGCAGAATGAGACACGGAGCCCGCCCCACCGGCGCGCGCCCCACTGAAGTCGATCTCGGGGCGCCTTATGGACCCCATAAGGCGCCCTTATGAGCTCATAGGCCGGACCCGCGTACCAGGTTAGGCTTGCCTTAGCTTAGGCTTCCCGTCGAGTCGCATGTCATCGCTCGAAGGGAACCTGATCATGACGCGCCCGCTGCGGGTAGCCATCGTCGGAGCCGGCCCGGCCGGAATCTACGCCGCCGACGCCCTGCTCAAGTCCGACGTGGCCGCCGAACCCGGCGTGTCCATCGACCTCTTCGAGCGGATGCCGGCGCCGTTCGGACTGATCCGTTACGGCGTCGCCCCCGACCACCCCCGGATCAAGGGCATCATCACGGCCCTTCACCAGGTCCTCGACAAGCCCCAGATCCGCCTCTTCGGCAACGTCGACTACCCGACCGACATCAGCCTGGACGATCTGCGCTCGTTCTACGACGCCGTGATCTTCTCCACGGGCGCGACGGCCGACCGCGCGCTGCCGATCCCGGGCATCGACCTCGACGGCTCCTACGGCGCCGCCGACTTCGTGTCCTGGTACGACGGTCACCCGGACGTGCCGCGCACCTGGCCGCTTCAGGCCGAGAAGGTCGCCGTCCTCGGTGTCGGGAACGTCGCGCTCGACATCGCCCGCGTCCTCGCCAAGACCGCGGACGAACTGCTGCCGACCGAGATCCCGCCGAACGTCTACGAGGGGCTCAAGGCCAACAAGGCCCTGGAGGTCCACGTCTTCGGCCGACGCGGCCCGGCGCAGGCGAAGTTCAGCCCGATGGAGCTGCGCGAGCTGGACCACTCCCCCAACATCGAGGTCATCGTCGACCCCGAGGACATCGACTACGACGAGGGCTCGATCGAGACCCGGCGCGGCAACAAGCAGGCCGACATGGTCGCCAAGACGCTGGAGAACTGGGCGATACGCGATGTCGGCGACCGCCCGCACAAGCTGTTCCTGCACTTCTTCGAGTCGCCGACGGAGATCCTCGGCGAGGACGGCAAGGTCGTCGGCCTGCGCACCGAGCGCACCGAGCTGGACGGCACCGGCAACGTCAAGGGCACCGGCAAGTTCACCGACTGGGACGTCACCGCGGTCTACCGCGCCGTGGGCTACCTCTCCGACAAGCTGCCCAAGCTGCCCTGGGACATCGACTCGGGCACGGTCCCGGACGAGGGCGGCCGGGTCGTCGAGGAGGGCGGCGCGCACCTTCAGTCGGTGTACGTCACCGGCTGGATCCGGCGCGGCCCGGTCGGCCTCATCGGCCACACCAAGGGCGACGCCAACGAGACGGTGTCCAACCTCCTGGACGACTTCGCCAACAGCCGTCTGCAGACCCCGTCGGCGCCGGACCCCGAGGCCGTCGACGCCTTCCTCGCCGAGCGGAACGTCCGCTTCACCACGTGGGAGGGCTGGTACAGGCTGGACGCCGCCGAGAAGGCCCTGGGCGAGCCGCAGGGCCGTGAGCGGGTGAAGATCGTCGAGCGTGAGGACATGCTCCGGGAGAGCGGCGCGTAAGCGTTCGCGAACGAGGAGGGGTCCGGTGATGGTTCGCCGGGCCCCTTTCCCGTGCTCGGCCGGACGGGTCCCGGGTCTTACGGACCTGTGACATGACGGGCGCGGCCGGGCCCCGGGGCGGGTGCGCCGACCTAGCGTGTGGCCATGCGCGTACTGATCACCGGCGGTGCCGGATTCATCGGGTCCCATGTGGTCGAGGCACTGACGGCGGCCGGACACGAGCCCGTGGTGTACGACGTGCGCGGCGATCCCCGGTCGGACGTGCGGGACCTCGACGCCGTACGCCGCGCCCTGTCCGGCGTCGACGCCGTCTGCCATCAGGCGGCGATGGTCGGGCTGGGCACCGGGTTCGCCGACGCCCCGGAGTACGTCTCCCGCAACGACCTCGGCACGGCCGTCCTGCTCACCGCCATGGCCGAGGCGGACGTACGGCGCCTGGTACTGGCCGGGTCGATGGTGGTGTACGGCGAGGGGCGCTACGAGTGCGCCCGGCACGGCGTGGTGCGGCCGGGGCCGCGCGCGGTCGCCGAGTTGGCGGCGGGGCGTTTCGAACCCCTGTGCCCCGACTGCGGTGCCGCGCTGGAGCCCGGGCTGGTCGGGGAGGACGCGCCGCTCGATCCGCGCAACGTGTACGCGACGACGAAGCTCGCCCAGGAGCATCTCGCGGCGGCGTGGGCGCGGGCCACGGGAGGGTCGGCGGTCTCGCTGCGCTACCACAACGTGTACGGACCCCGGATGCCCCGCGACACCCCGTACGCCGGGGTGGCCTCCTTCTTCCGGTCCGCGCTCGCCAGGGGCGAGGCCCCGCGCGTCTTCGAGGACGGACGGCAGCGGCGGGACTTCGTGCACGTACGGGATGTCGCAGCCGCCAACCTGGCGGCACTGGAAGCGAGTTCGGCGCCGGGCGCGCTCACCGCGTACAACACCGGCAGCGGCGAGCCGCACACGGTCGCCGAGATGGCGCGGGCGCTGGCCGACGCGTACGGGGGGCCGGAGCCCGTGGTGACCGGGGAGTACCGGCTGGGGGACGTCCGCCACATCACCGCCGACTCCTCGCGGCTGCGTGCCGAGCTGGGCTGGAAGCCGCAGGTCGGATTCGCGGACGGGATGCGGGAGTTCGCGCGGGCGGGGCTGAGCGCCGGGTGAGGGCTCGCGACGCCCTGCCGTCCGTGTTTCGTAAGAAGCAGAAGTCCGATATGCCCGCTTTCCATTCGTAGGGTGAAAGCCGTGACAACCCCTCCCCCACCCCCGCCCGTCGACGTGGTCCTCCCCTGCCTGAACGAGGCCGAGGCCCTGCCCTGGGTACTGGAACGCATCCCGGCCGGATGGCGCGCCCTCGTCGTGGACAACGGCTCCACCGACGGCTCGGCCGACCTCGCCCGAGCGCTCGGCGCCACCGTGGTCCACGAGCCGCGCCGCGGGTTCGGCGCCGCGTGTCACGCGGGCCTCACCGCCGCGACCGCCGACATCGTGTGCTTCTGCGACTGCGACGCCTCGCTCGACCCGTCCCTCCTCGTCCCGTTCGTGCGTGAGGTGCGGGCCGGCGAGTCCGACCTGGTGCTGGGCCGGCGCCGGCCGCGAGGCCGGAACGCCTGGCCCGCGCACGCGCGCGTGGGCAACGCCGCGCTGTCGCTGCTGCTCCGCCGACGCACCGGGCTGCGGCTGCACGACCTGGGTCCGCTGCGGGCCGCCCGGAGAGAGGCACTGCTGGGCCTGAGACTCACCGACCGGCGCAGCGGCTATCCGCTCCAGATGGTCGTGCGCGCCGCCGACGCGGGCTGGCGCGTCGCCGAGCACGACGTGCCGTATCTGCCCCGCACCGGCGCCTCCAAGGTCACCGGCACCTGGCGCGGCACCTGGCAGGCGGTGCGGGACATGCGCCGCGTCCTGGCCGAACCGCCCGCCGCGCTCGAAGGGAGCCGCCGATGACCACCCTGCTCGTCATCGCCAAGGAGCCCCGCCCGGGGCGGGTCAAGACGCGGCTGACGCCGCCGTTCACACCCGGCGAGGCGGCCGCGCTGGCCGAGGCGGCCCTGGAGGACACCCTGCGCGCGGTGGCCGCCGCACCGGCCCGCCGCCGGGTCCTGGTGCTGGACGGGCGTCCGGGACCTTGGTTGCCGCCGGGCTTCGACGTCGTACCGCAGTGTGCGGGCGGACTGGACGAGCGGCTGGCCGCGGCCTTCGCCGGGTGTGCCGGACCGGCGCTGCTGATCGGGATGGACACGCCGCAGGTGACGCCGGAGCTGCTCACCGTGGACTTCGCCGGGTGCGACGCGTACTTCGGTCCGGCCGAGGACGGGGGGTTCTGGGCGCTGGGGCTCGCCGAGCCCGCGCCGGAGCTGCTGCGGGGGGTCCCGATGTCGACGCCGGTCACCGGAGCCGTCCAGCGCGACCGGCTGGTCGCCGCCGGGCTGCGGGTGCGTGAGCTGCCCCGGCTGCGGGACGTCGACACGGCCGCCGACGCCGACGCGGTGGCCGGGCTGGCGCCGCACGGCCGGTTCGCCGCGGAGCTGGCCCGGCTGCGGGCGGCCACCCGCCGATGAACGCCCCCTACGAGACGACGCGGCCCGAGCGCCTGCTCCCCTGGACCGCCGACGACCCCTACGTGCACGCCCTGCGCGCCGGCCGGGGCCCGCTCTTCCTGCGCCGCAGCGACGGCTGGCTGCTCCCGCTGGACGTGGAACGGTGGTGCGCCCGCCCGGACGAGGCGGACCTGACCGTGCTGGCCCGCTGCGAGGGCGCCGTCCTCGACGTGGGCTGCGGCCCCGGCCGCCTGGTCGCCGAACTCGCCGCCCGAGGTCGTACGGCGCTCGGCATCGACGTCAGCGAGGCCGCCGTCGCGCACACCGCGCGCCTCGGCGGCCGGGCCCTGCGCCGGTCGGTCTTCCAGCCGCTGCCCGGTGAACGCCGGTGGGGCACCGCCCTGCTGATCGACGGCAACCTCGGCATCGGCGGTGACCCGCTCGCCCTGCTCGACCGACTGGCCCAGCTCCTCGCGCCCGGCGGTCTGGTGATCGCCGAGACGGTCCCCGTGGACGTCGACGAACGCGTGCAGGTCCACGTCACCGACGGGCAGGGCACGGCGGGCGCCCCCTTCCCGTGGGCCCGCCTCGGCACGCCCGCGCTGCTGCGGCACGCGCGCGTGCTGGGCCTCACCGTGGACGGTCAGTGGTCGGCCGGCGGCCGCTGCTTCGTCGCCCTGCGCACCCGCAGCGCCAGCAGCAGCGCCGAGCCGCCGAACAGGACGGCGGTGATCAGCAGCCAGCGGGCGAGGAAACCGTCCGCGGACAGCCCGGTGGCCAGCCGGTAGCGCTCGTCGACCCGGCCGCTGATCAGCGGGAACCACACGAGCAGCAGCAGCCCGGACAGGGCGGCCGGGACCCGCACGTACGAGATCCACTCGCGGCGCCGCACCGCGCCCAGCGCGCCCGTGAGCGCCCGGTCGGCCGCCGCGTACAGCGGCAGCAGCACGAGGTCGTGCAGCACGGCCGCGCCCGCGAACCAGAGCACGACTCCGAACCAGTCGCCCGCGAGCAGGCTCACGCCCGCGTACCCGGCGAGCGCGAAGGAGCAGCCGAGCAGCAGCAGCTGGAACGGGCTGCCGACGACGAGGCGCGGTCGGGTCAGGGTGGGGCGCATCAGAGGTCTCCGAACGTCATCCGTGCCACCCACTTGGTGTTCAGCACGCCCGGCGCCGCGGGCACGATGATCCGGGCGGGGTAGCCGTGGTCGAGGGTCAGCGGCTCGCCGTTGACGTCCAGGGCGAGCAGGGAGCGCGGGTCGGCCACCTGGTTGGCGCGCAGCGCGGCCCGGCGGAAGGCGCCGCGCTGTTGCAGCGACTCCACCAGTACGTCGGCCGGGTCGTCGTACCCGACCAGGGCGGCGAGGTCGCGCAGCCGTACGCCGCGCCACCACTGGTCGGACGTCGACCAGCCCTCCACGCAGGCGATCGGCAGCGCGGCACTGTGCAGCGGCATCCGCAGCAGTTCCTCCCGGTTGAGCCGGACGACGCCCGTCGGCCCGGTGACGACCAGCCGCCAGGCGTCGCCGGCCGTCTCGCGGGTGCTGATCCCGGCGTAGGCGGCCGTCTTGTTGATCTGGAAGCCGCCGGGACCGCTGCCCGGCTCCGGTCCCCCGTGCGGTGTCAGCAGGGCGGTCTGGCGCAGCGGCCCGTCGAAGTTGCGGCCCACGGACGTCGCGAACAGCAGCAGTGAGGCGCCTCCGACCAGCCCGAACGCGCCGCGCCGGGACACGGTGGGCTCGGCGGGCCGTGGCGTCACCAGATCGCTGTCCTGCGGTGTCTCGGTCCGCAGCCGGCGCAGGTTGCGCAGGGCCGTCGGCAGCTTCAGGACGACGTGCGCGACGAACGCGGCGAAGAAGACCCAGGCGCCGTAGAAGTGCAGCGTGTAGAAGGAGCCGGGGAAGACGTAGTCCAGCTGAACGTTGAGCACACCGGTCGTGAACTGGAACAGGGCGCCCCCGACCAGCAGCAGCAGCGAGATCCGCTCCAGGGCGTGCGCCAGCGAGCGGGCCGGTGGCAGCGTGAACAGCCTGGGCACGACCGACCACAGCTTGGCCAGCAGGACGGGGATGAGCGTGATCCCGAGGGTGACGTGGACGCCCTGGTTGAGCCGGTACAGCCAGTGCGGGTTCGTCGGCCAGGAGAACAGGTAGAAGCCGAGGAGCCCCTTGTCCGGGGTCTGGTCGTTCACCGGCGACAGGTCCGGGTTGTAGGCGGCGTACGACAGCAGTCCGGTCACGAACAGCACGGTGATGCCCACCAGCAGCACGACCCCGAGCACGGCCGTGAACCGGGGGCCGCGCAGGGGGCTGCGCCAGAAGCCGGGCGAAGACGGAAGCCGTTGGTCTCGCATGTCCTGACGGTAGGCCGGGACCGGCGCGAAAAGAGCGGCGCGACCCATGACGAAACGCTGACATCGGGGCGCCGGACGTTCTGGCAGGGCCGGTGGCGGCCTAGCGTCCTGCGTGTGATCCGCTCCCCTCATCTCCGTGACCTGGCCGCCGCCGTGGCCGCCGTGCTGCTGTTCGTGGCGGCGGTGCTGGTCGGCCGCCACATCCAGGACACCGACGGCACGCTGTTCGTCAACTGGCCTCCGCTCCTCGCCTCCTGGGGCCCCCACGTGGGGCCCGGTACTCCCGCAGCCCTGGTGGTGGCGGTCGCGGTGGTGGCGTACGGGCCCGGGCTCGCCGCCCGGCTGAAGTGGCGCGCCCTGCTCGCCGTGGCCTGCGGCACCGCGATGGCCTGGACCTGGTCCCTCGCTCTGGTGGACGGCTGGCACCGGGGCGTCGCCGCGCGGCTGACGACCCGGTACGAGTACCTCCAGGTCATCGACGACTTCCATGACATTCCGGCGGCCCTGCGGGACTTCACCCGGTTCATCGTGATCCAGGGCCCGGACCACTGGCCCGCGCACGTCGCCGGTCACCCGCCGGGGGCCACCCTCACCTTCGTCCTGCTCGACCGGATCGGGCTGGGCGGCGGTGCCTGGGCGGGCGTCTGGTGCATCACCGTGGGGGCCACCGCGGTGGTGGCCGTGCTGGTGACGGTCCGGGCGCTGGCCGCGGAGGAGCTCGCGCGGCGGGCGGCACCGTTTCTGGTCCTGCTGCCGGGCGCGGTGTGGATGGGGACGTCGGCCGACGGCTACTTCACGGCGGTCGCCGCCTGGGCCGTGGCGCTGTTCGCCCTCGCGGTGACGGGACGACGACCGCGGGCGGCGGCCTTCGGGGCGGGGCTGCTCTACGGGCTGACCTGCTACCTGTCGTACGGGCTCACGCTGATCGGAGTCATCGGGGTCGGGGTGCTGGTCCTCGGGCGGAACCGGCGGGCGGTGCTGTTGCCGCTACTGGCCGGGGTGATCGTCGTGCCGCTGGCTTTCACCCTCGCCGGGTTCGACTACTGGGAGGCGTACCACCTGCTGGTGGAGCGCTACAACCAAGGGGCCGGGGGTGTTCGGCCGTACTGGTACTGGGTGTGGGCGAATCCGGCGTGCACGGTGCTGGTGGTGGGTCTGGCGACGGTCGCGGGGCTGGTCCGCGCGGGTGGGGCGCTCCTGCGGCAGCGCAAGCAGGACGGCGTTCTCGGCACGCCCGAGGCCCGTCTCGCGGTCCTCCTCCTCGCCGCGCTCCTCGCCCTCCTCGCCGCCGATCTGTCCGGGATGAGCAAGGCGGAGACGGAGCGGATCTGGCTGCCGTTCGCCCTCTGGCTACTGGCCGCCGGAGCGTTCCTGCCCCGCCCCCGCGCCTGGCTCGCGGCACAGGCCGTGGTCGCGCTGCTGGTCAACCACCTGTTGTGGACGGGCTGGTGAGCGGCGTACGACAAGCGCTAGGGCAGGATCGAGTCCACGTATCCGCCGTCGACCCGCACGGCCGCGCCCGTCGTGGCGGATGCCAGGGGTGAGCTCAGGTAGACGACGAGGTTCGCGATCTCCTCGGGCTCGATCAGGCGCTGGAGCAGTGACTGCGGGCGGTGGTTTCGCATGAAGGCGCGCTGGGCCTCGTCCCAGGGCAGGTCGCGGTCGACCAGCTGGTAGACGAAGTCCTCGACGCCCTCGGTGTGGGTGGGTCCGGCGATGACCGAGTTCACGGTGACGCCACTGCCCGCGGCCTCCTTCGCGAACCCTCGGCTCACCGCGAGCAGCGCGGTCTTCGACATGCCGTAGTGGATCATCTCGGTCGGGATCACGACGGCGGAGTCGCTCGCGATGTTCAGCACCCGGCCCCACTCCCGGCCGGTCATCCGGGGGAGGTACGAGCGGATCAGCCGGACCGCCGACAGGACGTTGATCTCGAAGTAGCGGCGCCACTCGTCGTCGGTGATGTCGAGGGCGGGCGTGGGGCCGAAGATGCCGAGGTTGTTGACGAGGATGTCGACGTCGGGCAGGGCGTCCACGGCACGGGCGGCGCCCTCCTCGGTGCCCAGGTCGGCGGCGACGGGCACGAACAGGCCGTCCGGCGCCTCGGCCCGCAGTTTCTCGATGCTCCTTTCGAGGCGTTCGGCGTCACGTCCGTTGACGCCGACACGGGCGCCGGCGCGGGCGAGGCCCACCGCGATCGCCGCTCCGATGCCCTGGGAGGAGCCTGTCACCAGCGCGGTACGCCCGCCGAGGTCCACGTTCACAGGGGGTCACTCCTTCTCCGGTTGTCCGCCGTACGGTCGGCCGATGTCCTCCTGCCCACCATCGCCGACCTTGCACGTGACCGCAGGCGGACCACCGACTCGCCGGGTGCCCCCCGGGTGATCCGGAGGCGGCCGCGGCGACGATACTGGCAGTCACACTTCGCCCCCGTTCACAGATGGACTCATGCCGACCTCCACCTCCGTCCGCCCCATGACTCCCCCCACGGTGTGGCTGGCTCGCGGCCGCCATGTCGGGCCCGCCGCGGAAGACGTACTCCGGCGGCATCTGCAGCAGCTCAAGGACAGCGGGGTGATCCGTGACTGGCTGGAAGTGCCCGAGGCCGAGGGCGCGCGGGAACGGGTCTTCGAGGCGCGCTGGGAGAGCGGCGAAGGGGTGACCGTGCGGGCCAGGCTGTCGCTGGCGCACGGCCCGGCCGAGGGCGGTCAGGAGTGGGTGCTGGCCGCGGAGGCGGAGGCCGCGTGGGATCCGCGGTGGCCGTCGCCCGTGACCATGTTCTGGCCGGACGATCCCGTCGCCACCTGGGACCACGAGGCGGAGACGGGCGCGGAGCTGCGTTTCCGGGACGTCAACCCGCTGCCGTCGGACGACAGGGAGCTGCGGCGTCTGCTGAAGGACGCCGCGCGCAGCGGGTGGTCCGTCCACTTCGTCGTCCACGAGGCCATGACCCCCGACGCGCGTGGCCGGCTGCCGCTGGCCCGGCTGCTGCCGCCGGGGCTCAGGCACCGGGTGGTGGAGCACCGGGCCGCGCCGCAGCAGCTGCGGGCCGTGAACTGGGCGCTGCGGGACTCCGGGGTGCAGGTGCCGCGCGGCGGTGCCGTGGTGCTGCCCGGCGCGCCGGCCCCGGAGGGCTACGACGGTGACGCCTTCGCCGTCCGGAGTGTCTTCCTGGACGGCTCGGAACCGGCCGAGCTGACCGAGGCGCTGAGCCGGTTCGCCGGCTCGGCGCGGCCACTGCCGGACGGGGCCGAGGAGGTGCTGACCGCGCTGCGCGAGGACTGGCACCTGCTGACCCTGGAGGAGGAGCTGGCGCGCGAGAAGGCGCTCGTGAAGATGTACGCGGAGGCGCTGGAGGCCATGACCAGGTCCCGGGACCTGTACCGGGAGGCCGCCGAACGCGCCCATGAGGCCCTGACCGCCTACCGCGAGTCGGCCGCCGCCCTGCCCGAGCCGCCTGCCCGCGAACAGCCCCAGGACACGCCCACGGCGTCTCCGCTCCAGCAGCTGACCCGCACTCTGGAACGCCTCAAGGGCGGCGGGAAGGCCCGGCGCGCGACGGGCGGCGGGCGCGGGGAGAGCGCCTCCGACGGCTCCGACAGCCCGGCCGGCTGACTCCCTCGCCCCGAGAGCGCGTACGACGGCGCCCGGCGCTTCACCGGACGGCGTGCCGCACCTCGTACGCCCCCGCCTCGGCCGTCGCGTTCCTCGCGTTCACGGGCGCCAGTCCAGACACAGCCGTACCGGGACGGGATGTGCCGAGGGGCACAAACGCCGCAACGGAGGCAATACAGGAGCCATATCAGGGAATCCACAAAGGGGCACGCGCGTAGCGGTGCACCGGACCGAGGAGGGCCCGTGGATTCCACCACAGCAGTGCTCGCCGTCGTCGCCGTGATCGCGGCGCTCCTGCTCGCCGCGGCCGTGGGGCTGCTGGTACGGCTGATCCGGGCCCGGCGCGGACTGCGCCGGGCCGGGCTGCCGACCGGGCCACGCTGGGTGTTCTGGGGCGCCGTCCTGTACTTCGTACTGCCGACCGACCTGTTGCCCGATCCGGTGTACCTGGACGACGTCGGCGTACTCCTGCTCGCTCTGCGCACCCTGCGCGCCCCTCTTTCCGCAGGGTCGCACCGCACCCCTGCCGAGGTCGGCAAGCCCGGCGAACCCGCCTGACGTTCCCGGACGGATCACCGCACTCCGCACCATCACCCGAGGGCGCCGCCCGAGCCACGCGCCCCCGTAACCGCCCCGATGTGCCCCACCGCCGCTCCGTGTGCGCGGCTCTCGACCCGACGACCAGTCAACCGACCGACTCCATCGGCCGTCTCAGGTTCCGAGCGACCAACTCGCTCTCGATCACGGAGAGTAAGGAAACCAACCACCCGTTCGATTCGTATAAGTCCATGGAAGCCCCGACATCGAGCGGGAGATGCCACCGCACACGGCAGGCCGAGGGCCTGACCGGGGCAGCACCGAGAGGGAGAGACGATGCAACCGTTCGCGCTCAACTACGCACGCCCGGCGGCGGAGTTGGACGTCGCCACGCCGTACGCGTACGACCCCGGCCTGCAGTTGAACGTGCTGTTCGACGGGCGGATCGCCGCTACGGACCTCGCGCTGCTCAGAGAGCTGGCGACGACGACCTCCACCGCCGGCTCGAAGACGCACTTCGACGACTGACCCCGGGCCGCCATATGACCGTACTGATCCTGACCAACGACGAGGACGTCACGGCCGACATGGTGGTGGTCCACCTGAACGCGTCCGGTGTTCCGGTGGTCCGCCTCGACCCCGCCGATCTGATCGGCGGCGCCGCCCTGTCGGGCGAGTATGTGCACGGCACGTTCCGCGGACACCTGTGGTCCGCGGGCCGGCTGGTGAGCATGGACGGACTGCGGTCCGTGTGGATGCGCCGGCCGGGGATTCCGGCCACGCGGGTGGCCGAGCCGTCCGAGTGGCTGACCGAGGAGTCCTCGCAGGCGCTGTACGGCATGCTGCGCAGCTCCGGCGCGCGGTGGATGAACCACCCGGACGCGGCCCGCAGGGCCCGGCACAAGCCGTGGCAACTGCGGCTCGCCCAGAGCTGCGGGCTGCCCGTACCCGCCACGCTGATCACGACGTTCCCGCAGGCCGCGCGGGACTTCGCCGAGCGCTTCCCCGACCTGGTGGTCAAACCCGTCTCGGGCGCGCACCCGAAGGAACCGCCGAGGGCGGTGCCGACCAGCCGGGTGGCACCGGACGCCGACTTCGCCGCGGTCGCCTTCGGGCCGACGCTGCTGCAGCGGCGCATCGGCAAGCGGGCCGACATCCGGCTCACCGTGGTCGGCGAGCGGTTGCTGGCCGCCCGAAAGCCGACCGCGCCCGACGCCGATCCCGACGAGGTGGACGTCCGCTTCACCGCGGACAGAACGCCCTGGCGGTGCACCGACGTGCCGCCCCGGGTCGCGGAGGGCGTGCGGGCGTATCTGCGGGACGCGGAACTGGCCTACGGCGCCTTCGACTTCGTCGAGGACGCGGACGGCACGTGGTGGTTCCTGGAGTGCAATCAGTCCGGGCAGTTCGGCTTCATCGAGGCCGACACGGGCCAGCCGATCGCCCGGACCATCGCCGAGTGGCTGGCGAGACCCGCCGCCGAGAGGCAGCGGCGGGTCAATGGCGTCACAACGACCGTGCCGTGACGGCGAGGGACCGTACGGCGCGTCAGACGGCGAGGGAGAGCCCGCTCTCCCCGTCCGGGTCGGTGGGGCGCCCGCCCATCAGCAGGGCGTCCGCCTTGGCGATCGCGTCATGAATGCTGGTCGTGCCCATCATCACGCACAGTGTGTAACTGACGTCCTCCAGCTCCCGTGCGGCCGTCGACGTCTCACTCTCCGCCTGAGCGATGCGCAGTGATGCGTACCTGGTCAGCAGCTTCCTGACGACCTTCGGGTCCGGAACAAGCACGGGGCGCCCCTCTCTCGACTTTTGCGCACCGTATGCCCGAACGGTGCCCGACCATTCACCTCCTTGGCCCCAGGCCACCCAATTGGCGCAATACCGTTGCCCAAGGGGACCGTCTCGCTTGTCCGGCGTTCGCACCTCGGGCCACCTGACCGCTGTGCAGCGCCGCGTACGGTGGACAGCCGGTGCGCCACCACGAACGTGGTACGGCCCCGCAGCAGCCCGGCGAAGGCCTGCTGGACCAGGGCCTCAGGCGAAAGCGCTTACCCCCCTCGTTCGGCCAGGGGTATACCAGGGTCGGACGGACCGTGGGGCGTGGTGCGACTACTCGCCGAGGGAGCGGGCGAGTTCGGTGGACGCGTGGGCGATCTCGACGTCGTCCTCGGCCATCAGCTGCCGGAGGGCACTGCGGCGGGCGTGGACGGCGCGACGGGCGGCCCGCTCCCAGACCACGGGGTTCTCACGGTGGTTGAGCAGCTTGGGGTAGGCCGAGGCGGTGGCCTCCCACTGCCGGGCGTCGGCGATGTTCTTGAGCAAGTGGATGATCCGGGCGCGGCAGGTCACCTGGGGCAGCTGGGCGAGCTCCCACAGGAACGGCACGGTCGCGGCCGTGGCCTGCTCCACCACGAAGCCGTACTGGCAGATGCGGTCCCGCAGTTCCCGCAGCGCTCCGCTCGCGGCCTCCGGGCCGCCCCACGCGACGGTGTTGAGGAGCAGAGGGATCGCGTCCGCGGATCCGGTCGAGTCCTGGATGTCCCGCCACGGCACTTCGCCCAGCGCCCGGAGCGGCGTCGCTGTGCCGCTCGGCCGCGTCTCGCGGTCGGTGCGCTCGGTGCTCGGCTGTTCCGTCGAAGCGGTGCGCATGGCGTCGGGCCTTTCCGCGGCAGTCATGTCGGACGGGGAGACAGGTCCGGCGACCTGCTCTTTTCCCTGATGCAGCGTCATGATCGGGCGTCTTCCGGTGGGTTGACGCCAGGGCTATTATCCACGCCGTCAGCGCCCGCGTGCAATTGCACGAGAAATTGCGCGAGAATCGGGTAGGGAACCCAGCACCGTGAACTGAGGGAGGCCGCGATGCCAGTGATGCGGAACGGAGTGCGGGCGAGTGCGCTGGACGCCCGCTGGATCAAGAGCCGGCACAGCAACGCCGAGGGCAACTGCGTCGAGGTCGCCGCGCTGCTCGACGGCGGCGTCGCGATGCGCAACTCCCGCGATCCCGACGGGCCGGCGCTCGTGTACACGGCGGCCGAGGTGGCGGCGTTCCTGGCCGGCGCCAAGGAGGGCGAGTTCGATCACCTGGTCTGAACGCCACTGGCGGTGAACTCCGCCCGGCGGGGAGGTGCGCCTGCTGCGGATCGGCGAAGTGCGCTACGGTGATGGATACTTCTGCCGGTCCGCAGGGAGCCAGGATGTCCGCCGAGTCACAGCGCATCTCCCGCCTCCGACCCTATCTCGACCGGGCGGAGCCCGCTCCGACTCTGCTGAAGATGCTCGTCGGCGTGCAGCTGGCGGGTTTCCGCGAGGACGCCGGGCTCGCCCAGGACCAGGCGGCGCGCGCCCTGGGCTTCAGCCCGGCGAAGCTGTCGCGCATCGAGTCGGGCAAGGGGCGCAGGCCGCCGACCGAGGCCGATGTCCTGGCGCTGCTGAAGCTGTACGGCGCGGACGAGTACGAGGCGTCGGTGCTGCTCCAGCTGCTGCGGCGGGCCGGAGAGCCCGGCTGGTGGCAGCGGTACGACAAGCGGCTGATGCCCGAGTGGTTCGACCGGCTGGTGGGGTTGCAGGAGGCGGCGGCCTCGATCCGTACCTTCGAGATCCAGTACGTGCCCGGACTGCTCCAGACGGCGGACTACGCCCGGGCGGTCGTGGAGCGCGGGCTACCGGTCGCGCCGCCGCACGAGGTACGACGGCGGGTCGAACTGCGCGCCCGGCGCGCCGAGTTGCTGCTGCGCCCGGACGCGCCCCAGGTGTGGGCGATCGTCGACGAGTCCGTGCTGCTGCGGGTGCTGGGCAGCCGGGCGGTGATGCGCGAGCAGCTCGCGCATCTGACCGAGATGGCCCAGCTGCCCCATGTCACTGTGCAGATCGTGCCGCTGGACGTGACCAACGCGTCCGCGCCCTCCATCCCGATCACCTATCTCCGATTCGACGGCCTCGATCTTCCGGACGTCGTCTATCTGGAGCACATCAGAAGCGCGAACTTCCTGGAGGACCGGGACGAGACGGAGGAGTACCGGGTCGCCCTCGACCGGCTGGCGGACGAGGCGCTCACGCCGCGTGACTCGCTGGCGCTGCTGCGGGAGACGACGGAGCGGCGCTACCCGGAGGAGTGACCAGGGCGGTGATCACCGGACCGGGATGCGGCCGACGCCGCCGAACTCGATCCACTCGTGGGTGAGCTGACGGGGTGCCACCTCGGTGTCCGGTCGCCAGGTGGACACCTCGACGAGGCCCGGTTCGAGGATCTCCAGTCCGGTGAACAGCTCGGCGACGTCCTTCTCCTGGCGGACCCGGCCCCAGTGGCCCTGCGTGGCCTGGTCCATGAAGTTGGTGACGAAGTCACGGACCTCGGGGTCCTCGCTGACCAGCTGGCACATCAGCAGGAAGCTGCCGGGGGCGAGCCGTTCCGTCACACGCCGGACCACGGCCTGCGGGCCGTCGGTGTCGCTGTCCGGGATGCAGTGGAAGACCGAGTTGAACAGCACGGCGACCGGCTGGGAGAAGTCGATCAGGCGCTGGGTGTCGGGGTGGGAGAAGATCGTGTCCGTGTCCCGCATGTCGGCGTGGATGACGCAGGTGCGCTCGTCCTGCTCCAGCAGCGCGCGGCCGTGCACCAGCACCATGGGGTCGTTGTCGACGTAGACGACGTGGGCGGTGGGGTCGTGGCGCTGGGCGACCTGGTGGACGTTGTCCTGGGTGGGCAGGCCGGAGCCGTGGTCGAGGAACTGGCGGATGCCGTGCTCGGCCGCGAGGGTCTGTACGACGCGCTGCAGGAATCGGCGGTTGTTGACGGCCAGTCGGCGGGTGCTGGGGACGACCTTGTCGAGTTCGTCGCAGGCCGCGCGGTCCGCGGCGTAGTTGTCCTTGCCGCCCAGGTAGTAGTCGTACATCCGGGCGGCCGTCGGGACGTTGGCGTCGATCTCCTTGGACAGCGGCTTGTCGGTGTGCATGGATCCCCCTGCTTCACGCCGAGTGCCAACTCGACTGGCTTGACAGGGAGTACATCCTAGGGATGCGGTGACGGACGGTGCCAGCCCATGTGCGAAACAGGCGCGCCGTGGCGGGCGCGGGGTCCGGGGTGCGGACGGCCCGCGCCCGCCGGCTCAGGCGGCGTCCAGCTCGGCGAGCTCCTCAGGGGTGAGGACGAGGTCGGGGGCGGCGGCGGAGTCGCGGATGGTCTCCGGACGGCTGGAGCCGGGAATGGGGACGACCACGGGCGACTTGGCGAGCATCCAGGCCAGGCAGACGCGCTGCGGGCTCACACCGTGGGCCTTGGCGATCCGGGCGAACGGGGCGTGCGCGGAGCCCAGTTCGCCGGCCCGGGAGATGCCGCCGAGGGGGCTCCAGGGCAGAAAGGCGATGCCGAGCTCGTCGCACAGGCGCAGCTCGGGCTCGCTGGAGCGGAACGCCGGGGAGAACTGGTTCTGCACGGAGACCAGGCGGCCGCCGAGGATGTCGTTGGCCAGCTTGATCTGGTCCGGGTTCGCGTTGGAGATGCCTGCCATCCGGATCTTGCCCTCGTCCAGCAGGTCACGGACCGCGCCGACGGACTCCTCGTACGGCACCCGGGGGTCGGGGCGGTGGAACTGGTAGAGGCCGATCGCCTCCACGCCGAGCCGGCGCAGCGAGGCCTCGCAGGCCGCCTTGATGTGGGCCGGGCTGCCGTCCAGGGTCCAGCTGCCGTCGCCGGGGCGCAGATGGCCGCCCTTGGTGGCGACCAGGACGTCGGCGCCCCGGTCGTGGGCGGCGAGGGCCTTGGCGACCAGGGCCTCGTTGTGGCCCACCTCGTCGGCGTGCAGGTGGTAGGCGTCGGCGGTGTCGATGAGCGTGACGCCCGCGTCGAGGGCGGCGTGCACGGTGGCGAGGGAACGCGCCTCGTCGGGCCGCCCCTCGATCGACATGGGCATCGCGCCCAGACCGATCGCGCTGACCTCTACGTCACCGATGCGGCGAGTGTGCATGGGTTCGTGACCTCTTTCGGCTGTCGCGCGGTACCGATGTGGCCGGGCCCCTGGTAGGACACCGGACCTTCACCAGCCTGGCTGGCCAGGTGGCCAGAGGTCCAATAGAGGAATGAGAACGGATTCAGTGCCGACGGTGCTGAATGGGTGCGGCCCGGCCGGTCCGCGAACGGCGGCGGCGATTCCACACGGGGTGGGCCTGCGCCGTGCCCGCCGCCCATGCCGCGCCGGCTGCGGCCAGTGCGGCGGCGGCCGGTCCGTCGTACGGTTCGGCGATCCCCCGTACGAGCTCGGCGCGCCCCGGCCCTACCCCAAACCCCGCTCCAGCGCACCCCCAGATCAGCGCACCGATCCCCCACGCCAGCGCGGCCCCCGAGCGCCCCCGCTCACGACGCGGCGTCGGCGCGATTCCGCGACGCCCGCGCACTCACCGCCCACGTCAGCACGCGGTACCCCTTTCCCCCGTCCGTGTGACACGCTCACCCAGACCGGCCTCGACCACGCCGGTCCTCGCAAGGTTCCGCACCGTGGGAGAGGCGACGCATGCGTATCGGACTGCTCGGCACCGGCCCCTGGGCGCAGATGGTGCACGCCCCCGTCCTGAGCGAGCACGACGGGCTGGACTTCGTCGGTGTGTGGGGGCGCCGCCCGGCCGCCGCCAAGGAGCTGGCGGACCGTCACGGCACACGGGCCTACGACGACGTGGACGCCCTGCTCGGCGAGGTGGACGCGGTGGCGGTCGCGCTGCCCCCGGCGGTGCAGGCGGACCTCGCGGTGCGGGCCGCGCGGGCGGAGTGCCATCTGCTGCTCGACAAGCCCCTCGCGCCGACGGTCGCCGAGGGGCGGGCGGTGGCCGAGGCGGCACGCCGGGCCGGTGTCGCCTCGGTCGTCTTCTTCACCACCCGCTTCCAGACCGAGCCCGAGGCCTGGATCAGCGAACAGGCGGGCGGCGACGGCTGGTTCGTCGGGCGCGCCCAGTGGCTGGGCGCGGTGTTCACCAGCGGCGACAACCCCTTCGCCGCCTCACCGTGGCGGCGGGAGAAGGGCGCCCTGTGGGACGTGGGCCCGCACGCCCTGTCCGTGCTGCTGCCGGTGCTCGGGGACGTGACCGGCGTGTCGGCCGCGGCGCACGGTCCGCAGGACACCGTGCACGCCGTCCTCGACCACGTCACCGGCGCCTCCAGCACCCTGACCCTCAGCCTCACGGCCCCGCCCGCGGCGGCGGGCGCCACCGTCGAACTGCGGGGCGCGACCGGTGTGACGTCCCTCCCGGAGAGCTCCGAGGGCGCGCTGCCCGCGTTCTCCCGGGCGGCCGACGCGCTGCTCACCGCCGCCCGCACCGGCCGGCCGCACGCGTGTGACGCGGCGTTCGGGCTGCGGGTCACCGAGATCCTGGCGGCGGTGCAGGACGTGCTCGACCGGACCGTCGACTGAGCCGCATGGCATGACGGTGCGCGGGGGCACGGAACGGACGTCCGTTCCGTGCCCCCGCGCACCGTGGGGCTCTCGGGCCGCGGCCCGCTCTGCTCGGGGTCACGCCTCAGGCGTGCCGGTGCGAACGCCGGCCGCCGGTGACGGCCCGGTACAGCAGGAGCAGGATGAGCGAGCCGACGATCGCGGCGACCCACGTCGACAGGTCGAAGAACCCGTCGATCGAGTCGACGCCGAAGATGACCTTCCCCAGCCAGCCGCCGAGCAGACCACCGGCGACACCGATCAGCATCGTGATGATGATCCCGCCCGGGTCCTTGCCCGGCAGCAGCAGCTTGGCGATGGCGCCGGCCAGAAGCCCGATCAGGATCCAGGCGATGATGCCCACGTCTCCTCCACCCTCCGTCGGAACTGTGTTCCCCTACCGGATGCGCCAAGAAGCCGTTGTCAAACCAGAAACCGGAACATGACACCCGGCAACGACATCCCGGCCCGGCGTAGCGTGGTGGTGTGGATACGGCGCAGGTCCTGTCACGGATCCGGCACCGGGACCGGCGGGGCTGGCTGCGGGGCGCGCCGCCGCCACGCTGGGTGCGGGTGCTGCCGGTCGCCCTGATCGCGGGCGTGGCCCTGGCCACGGTGGTCAGCCACGACCCGCTCGACATCGGCTTCCTGCTGGGCGCCATCCCGCCGCTGGCCGTCCTGTCGTACGGGCCGCTGGCGACGGCGATCCTCGGCGCGGCGGCGATCGCGCTGCTGCACGTCCCGGCGCTCCAGCTGAACCGGCCCGGCAACACCGACCTGTGGACGATCGGCTTCGTCGCCGCACTGAGCGTGTTCGTGTCGTTCGTCCGCAGTCACCGCGACGCCCAGCTCGACCTCGAGCGCACCATCGCGGAGGCCGCGCAGCGCGCCCTGCTGCCGCCGCTGCCGGAAGTGGTCGGGCCGGTGCGCTGTGCGGGCCTGTACCGGGCGGCGCAGCGCGGGACGCTGGTCGGCGGTGACTTCTACGACGTGCGGGACGGGCCCTACGGGGTGCGCGCGGTGCTGGGCGACGTCCAGGGGCACGGTCTGGCGGCCGTCGGCACGGTGGCCTCGCTGCTGGGCGCCTTCCGGGAGGCGGTGCTCGACCAGCCCGACCTGGAATCGGTGGCCGGCCGGCTGGACCGCCGGCTGACGGTGGACTCGGCGGAGGCCCGGCATGCCGATCTGTTCGCGACCGTCGTGCTGCTGGAGTTCGCCCGCGACGCGCGGTCCGTCAGGGTGGTGGCCTGCGGGCATCCGCCGCCGGTGCTGCTGCGCGCGGGGCAGGCCACGGACATCGGGGTCGAGGCGTGCATGCCGCTGGGGCTGGGCCTCGCCGACAGCACCCCGCACCGCGGGGTCACCGTGCGGCTGGAGCCGGGCGACGGGCTGTTCCTGGCCTCGGACGGCGTCTTCGAGGCCCGTGACCCGGCCGGCGCGTTCTACCCGGTGTCCGAACGGCTGGCGCTGCTGAACGGGAGCACCCCCGCCGCCCTGCCCGACCGCGTGTGGGAGGACCTGCTCCGGCACACCCGGAGCATCCACGACGACGTCACGATGCTCGTTCTCGCTCCCCGGCCGCCGCAGGAGCCGATCAGGAACAGCGCGTAGGGCTGCGGCTTCGGGATGCAGGGTGTGCTCCGGCGTTGAATGGTGTAAGTGGACCCGATGACCGCACCGGGTCCGCGGCAGAACCCCCGGACCGGAGGAGCAGAGATCATGTCGACGCCACAGCCCGACGCGTCCCGGCAGCCCGCGGACCGCGTCACCCCGGACGCCCTGCTCCACCCCCGCACCGGCACGGACGTGTCACCGGAGGACGTGGTGCTTGCCTCGGGCAAGGACCTCACACCGAAGAACCTGGAGTGGGCGCGGCGCAAGCTGGCACAGGAGGGCGACGCCGCACTCGACAAGCTGCTGCCGTAGGACCTGTCCGGCGGATCATGCCGCAGACGACCCAGCGCCGGTTTCCTGCGACCTGATCCGCCGGGCCGGCCGTCAACACGCCTCAAGTGCCGCCGTATTGGCTCCTGCACCACGGTTTCGCCCTTACGGAGAGGCCGGGTGGGCTGTCACACTTCCGAGGGTGCCCGACTTCGACATGCTCGTCCTCGGATCCGGCCCCGGTGGCCAGAAGGCCGCCATCGCCGCGGCCAAGCTGGGCCGCCGGGTCGCCGTCGTCGACCGCCCCGACATGGTCGGCGGGGTCTCCATCCACACCGGCACCATCCCCTCCAAGACGCTGCGCGAGGCGGTGCTCTACCTCACCGGTCTCACCCAGCGCGACCTCTACGGGCAGAGCTACCGCGTGAAGGAGGACATCACCGTCGCCGACCTGATCGCGCGCACCCAGCACGTGGTCGGCCGCGAGGTGGACGTGATCCGCAGCCAGCTGTCCCGCAACCACGTCACCCTGTTCGCCGGCACCGGCCGCTTCGTCGACCCGCACACCGTCGCCCTGCACGAAGTGGGCGGCCAGGAGCGGCTGATCAGCGCCGAGCACGTCGTGATCGCCACCGGCACCCGGCCCGCCCGGCCGGACAGCGTGGAGTTCGACGGCCGCACGATCATGGACTCGGACAACGTCCTGGCCCTCGAACGCGTCCCGCGCTCCATGGTCATCGTGGGTGCGGGGGTGATCGGCATGGAGTACGCCAGCATGTTCGCCGCCCTCGGCAGCAAGGTGACGGTGGTCGAGAAGCGGGCCGGGATGCTCGACATGTGCGACGTCGAGGTCGTCGAGTCGCTCAAGTACCACCTGCGGGACCTCGCGGTGACGTTCCGGTTCGGGGAGACCGTCGCCGCGGTCGAGCGGCATCCCCGGGGTGCCCTGACCGTGCTGGAGAGCGGCAAGAAGATCCCGGCGGACGCGGTGATGTACTCGGCGGGCCGGCAGGGCCTCACGGACGGCCTCGACCTCGACAAGGCGGGCCTGACCGCCGACGCGCGCGGCCGGATAGCGGTAGACGAGCACTACCGCACGCAGGTGCCGCACATCTACGCCGTAGGCGACGTCATCGGCTATCCGGCGCTGGCGGCGACCTCCATGGAGCAGGGGCGGGCGGCGGCGTACCACGCGTTCGGGGAGCCGGTCGGGCGCATGCACAACCTCCAGCCGATCGGCATCTACACCATCCCGGAGATCAGCTTCGTGGGGCGTACGGAGGACCAGCTCACCGAGGACCGGGTGCCCTTCGAGGTCGGGGTCTCCCGCTATCGGGAGCTGGCCCGGGGGCAGATCATCGGCGACTCGCACGGCGTGCTCAAGCTGCTGGTCTCGCCCGAGGACCGCACGCTGCTCGGCGTGCACTGCTTCGGCACGGGCGCGACCGAGCTGATCCACATCGGGCAGTCCGTGATGGGGTGCGGCGGCACGGTCGACTACCTGGTCGACGCGGTGTTCAACTATCCGACGCTGGCGGAGTCCTACAAGGTGGCCGCCCTGGACGCCACGAACAAGCTCCGCCAGATCGACCGCATCGCCGACTGAGCCGACCGAGCCGACCGAGCCGACAGGCCGGTCAGGGCGAGTCCTCGTCCACGACGTGCACGGCCGCCTCCTCGGCGCCCGCGGCCCCCGCGTCGACGCCCTTGTCCTCGGCGACCTCCTCCTTGGTGGTGTCCGGGTGTGCGCCCTCGTCCGGCGCCACCAGACGCCCGGCGCGCTCGGTGCCCGCCTCGGGGTCGACCGGCTCGCCCGCGCCGCCGGGGAGGTCGCCGATGTCGTCCCCGGCGGGCTCGGCCACGTCGGGCCGCTCCTGGGCGAGGCGCTGGTCGAGGGTCTCGCCGGTGTGCTGTTCGCCGGCCGTGGTGCCGTGCTTGGTGACGCCGAGGGGCTTCTCCGGCGGCGAGTAACCCTCGTCCAGGGTGTCGTCGTAGGTGCGCTCGTCGACGGCGTCCTGCAGGTCGAGGGGCGCCGCGTCCGCCTGCTCCTCATTGGTCCCGGTGGGCTGGTAGGCGTCGTCGGCCGTCGCGGCGTCCGCCACCGGTTCGGGGCGCGTCCCTTCGCTGCCCATGGCTGCCTCCCTGTCGTGCTGCGTCGACTCGTCGATCTCGGCGTCGGTCCCTGTCCGCGTTTCCCGTCGAGGGCGCTCCATGCGCGCTTCCTGCCGGGCGGATCGCACGGCGCCCACGCCGGTTCCGCTTCTCGGGCGGCAAGGTCCCTGACCGGCGTGGGAGTTGGCCGTGCGGCAGTCCGCAGGAGTTTTCCCGGGGGGAATCTTGCACGGCCGACGCGCGGGGCTATCATCACTCGCACACACGGTGTGACCGTCCGACAACGGGGCGGCCACCACCGCACCCTCCCCGTTTCCAGCCGCCCCGGCCCGAGGCCATCCCTCTTCGGTCGACGGCGGATTCACCACCCCCCACACCACTTACGCCGTCGGGGCGTTCGCCCTCGCGTCGTGCAAGTCGAAAGCAGCGCAGGCATGAGCAAGAGCACGGGCAGAGGGCTGCAGGCAGGCGCCCTCGGGACGTTCGACACCGTGGTGATGGCGGTCGCGGGCAGCGCCCCCGCGTACTCGCTGGCCGCCACCACGGCCGTTCTGTTCGGGGCAGTGGGGCTGGCGGGCCCGGCGGCTCTGCTGTACTGCGCGATACCCATGCTGGGCATCGCGCTGGCGTTCAGCCGTCTCAGCCGTATCGACGTGAACGCGGGCGCCAGTTACTCCTGGGTGGGCCGTACGCTCCACCCGTTCCTGGGGTTCATCAGCGGCTGGGCGCTGGTGGTGTCGGCGACCATCTTCATGGTGGCCGGTTCGCTGCCCGCCGGGTCGATGACGCTGGCCCTGTTCGACAAGGACCTGGCGGACGACACCGCGCTCGCCTCGGTGGTGGGCGCGGGGTGGTTCCTGCTGATGCTGCTGGTGGTGCTGGGCGGCGCCCGGCTGACCGTGCGCGCGCAGCTGCTGATGTCGGGTGTGGAGCTGGTCATCCTGGCCGTCTTCGCGGTGCTGGCGCTGCTGCACTCGGACAACGCCCGTACGTTCGACTGGTCCTGGCTCGGGTTCGGCCACTTCGACGGCCTGTCGGGCTTCGCCGCCGGGGCGCTGGTCGCCGCGTTCTACTACTGGGGCTGGGACGTCGCCTGCAACCTCAGCGAGGAGACCCGCAACAGCCGCCGTACGACGGGCCTGGCGGGCCTCATCGGGATCGGCATCGTCTTCCTGCTGTTCCTGGTGTTCACCATCGCGGTGAACATCGTGCTCTCCACCCGGCAGATCGAGGAGAACGGCGCCGACGTGCTGGCCGTGCTCGGCGACGAGATCTGGCCGGGCTGGGGCGGCAAGCTGATCGTCGCGGCCGTGATGCTGTCCACCATCGCCACGCTGGAGACGACGCTCATCCAGGTCACGCGGTCGCTGTTCGCGATGGGCCGGGACCGTACCATGCCGGCCGCGCTGGGCCGGGTGCACCGTCGGTGGAACACGCCGTGGGTGGCGATCGCCGTGGTCGGCGCGGTGGCGCTGGCGATGTTCGTCGCCGCCAACACACTGGGCTCGGTCGGCGACATCCTCTCCGATGCCATCTCGGCGATCGGTCTGCAGATCGCCGTCTACTACGGACTGGCCGGCCTCGCCGCGGTCGTCGCCTATCGGGGCATGCTGCTGCGCTCACCGGGGCACTTCCTGCTCGGCGGGGTGTGGCCGTTGCTCGGCTCGCTGTTCATGTTCTGGATCTTCGTGGAGTCCCTGGGCGAGTTGAGCGTGACGGCGGTCGCGATCGGCGTCGGAGGGCTCGCCGTGGGTCTGGTGCCGATGCTCTGGTACTGGCAGCGGGGCAGCGACTACTACCGCCCGGACCGGCTGGACGCCACCCGCGCCATCGCGTCGGACTACACGCCCGACGGCCATGCGGCCGCGGTGTCCCGCAGCCACGAGGGTCTCTCCACCGACTTCTGAAAGAGACCCCCATGGCGCGCGACCGCTTCACCCCCGACTTCGACCCCGACTGCGGGGACGCGGACCTCACCGCGGCCCGCCACGACATCGTTATCGGCCGCTGGCAGGGACTGCGTGAACTGCTGCGGTCCACCGGACCCGACTGGCCCCTGCGGGGGCACCGGGTGCGGCTGCTCGCGCAGGCCTGCGCGGGCAGTTCGGCGGTGGAGTCCTGGCTGGCCGCCGAACCGCACAGCGCCGACGCGCTGGTTCTGCGGGCCGCGACCGAGACGGCCCGGGCGTTCAACCTGGCCATCTCGGCCGGGCGGGGCGTGCCGATCGACCGGGAGCGCATCGACGGCGCGGTGCTGGCGTGCCTGCGCGCCACGGAGGCGTACCCGGCGGACCCGACGCCGTGGATCTCACTGATCTCCGTGGCCCGCCTGTACCCGCAGGGGGTGCGCCGACGGGAACTGGCCCGCTGGTGGGAGGAGTTGCACCAGCGGGACCAGTACAGCATGGAGGGCCACATCCAGGTACTGCACTACTACTCCTCCCGCTGGCACGGCACCCACGGCCTGATGTACGACTTCGCCCGCGACACCGCCGGACTGGCCCCGCCCGGCTGCGCGCTGCCGGTGCTGGTGCAGTACGCCCGCGTCGAGGAGTTCCGCTACGCCCTGGACGCCGCCCACGGCCACCGCTCCGCCGTCGGTCTCGGGCAGCACTGGGACCACGACGGCGCCGTCAGCGACGTACGCCGCACCTGGCAGCGCTGGATCCAGGAACGCCCGGACACTCCGGTCACCCCGGTCGAGCTGCGCGACCTCAACTACCTGGCGCACGCCGCCTGTCACGCCGGCACCTCGGACATCGCCGCAGATCTGCTCCGTCTGCTCGGCCGCCAGTACACCCGAACGCCCTGGTCGTACACCGGAGATCCGGCGAAGGAGATCATCCGGTGGCGGGGCCAGCTGCGGGTGTGAGACCGAACCCCGTCGGTGAACTATCCGTCGGTGAACAGGAACTCCGGACCGTAGGTCCTTCCGCTGCCGTCGGGCAGCGGTCTCCGCATCGCGGCCCGGGCCGGATCCTGGAGGGCGAACATCTGGCCCACGGCCTTGTTGAGCAGTTCCTTGGCGGTGGCGGGCAGATCAGCCTGCCAGGCGGCCTCCAGGAAGCGCAGCATCTGACTGTAGGTGCGGTTGACGGCGTCGAGGAGTTGCCTCGTCTCCGGGTCCGGCGCCAGCGGGCCGGAGGTTCCCCAGCCTCCGGAGGGGACCCTGCCCATGGGGAGGGCCGGGGGCATCGGGATCTCGGCGCCGGCGAACTCCCACCGGTCCGGGTTCTCTGCGGTCCTCACCAGTTTGCGGCCGTGGAAGATCTCCCGGAAGACATAGAAGTGGGCCAGTTCCTCGGGCTCCCCGGGGTGGGGGTTCTCCGGCGATGCGGAGGTGCCCTCGCCCTGCTCCTTGATCACCCCGATGGCCGCTTCGACATCGGCCAGGGATCTGAGCGCGCCCACATTGTTGCCCTCGCCGTGGTGCGGCATGTTCCTGGTCAGCTGGTGGCCTCCGGTGATCAGGTCCGGATGGCTGCGGAACGCCTCCAGCACCGCGGTGTAGAAGGCCCCGATCGACGTGTGCGTTTCGGCTGCCGCGACCGGTCGGTCGGGTTCCTCGATGCGCGAGTACAGGTCCAGTGAGTCTTTGGACAATCCGCTGAGGAACACGGTGAGTTCGGGTCGTACACCGCCCGGCAACGGGCCCGGGTACGCGGGCACCGCCCTCGCGTCCGCGAGCCGGGGAACTCCACCGACGGTGGTGAGCAGATTTCCGGCGAGACCGAGATGGGACATCTCGTCGAACACGATCCGCCCGATCGCGGAGGACGCTTCCCCGTCCCGCGCGGAATCGTCGATCGACCACAGGCCGCACAAATACGGCGGCAGCGTGGCGAGTTCCAGCATGACTGCCTGCTGCAGGGCCTCCTTCAGCCAGTCGGCGTCGCGAAGTTCCGCGGGCTCGTCCAGCAACTCGACGATGCGTTTGCTGCGGTATTCGAGAACAGAAGTCACGGAGAACTCCCTCCGTGCGGAGAAATCCCTCTCGTACGCCTTTCCCGTCACGAGCGTAGCCGGGCGCCGTCACTCCGGCGTCATCGATACGGCGCCGGAATCATCTCGGCGAGTGCCCGGGACGGCTCGACGCCGAGTTCCTCGCGCAGCAGCCGCCGGAACGCGCGATAATGCCGTATCGCCTCGATCACATTGCCTTCCCGCAGGTGAGCCGAGACGACCGCCCGGTGCGCACTCTCCCGCAGCGGCTCTATGCGTACGCTCGCCAGGGCGGCCTCCAGCGCCAGTGCGGGGCTGCCCCGCCTCGCCAGGCTCTCGGCGAGTTCGTCCAGGGCGTGCAGCCGCAGCTGGCGCAGCCGTTCCCGCTCGAAGAGCACCCAGTCCTCGGCCCAGCCCGGAAGCAGATCTCCGCAGGTGAGGAGATCCATCGGCGCCGCACCGTCGCCTTGGGACCCACGGGAGCGGACCAGGCCGAGCGCGGTCTCGGCCAGGGCGTGGGCATCCACGCGCACCTGGTTGGTGATCGCCATCGTCTCCCCGTGGCAATGGATCAGCGGCTGACTTTCGCGCGGCAGTTTCCACAGGGTCGTCCGCAGGCTGCCCCGGGCGCGTTCCTCGGTGGTGTCCGGCCAGAGCGTGCCGGCGAGTTCGCCGCGCGTGGCGCACTTGCGCAGCGCGAGGAACGCCAGCAGTCGTTGCCCATTCATGCAGAGGTTCACGGGCTCGGCGCCGAATTCGAGCCGGAACTGACCGAGGAGCCGCAGTCGGGGAGGAAAAGCCGAGATGGACATCCGCCTTCTCGCACAGCGCGTTTGACATCACGACAGGGCCGAGCAGGCCGCTTCCACGGTATGTCACCCGACCGCCGACGGCTCATCGAGGCGCGTCAGCCGCAGTTGCGAGTACCCGCTGGCCGGGATGAGACTGATGGTGTATGCGGAGGCGCCTCGGCGCAGCCTCCACCTATTCCGCCGCTGTCGCGGCACCTTCTGCAACGGGCAGTTCATCGCGGCGCGTGTCCCATCCGAATACCACACCGCGTGATACCACACCGCGTGTCCGATCCAGAGAACGAGAGAGCGGGATTTCCATGACGAACGGACCCATGCGAGCCTTCGGCGACCGCCCCGACCGCCCCGATGGCTCCGTCACGGGCCAGAGCACGGGCTACACCGGTCGGTACGTGGTCCTGCTCGACCAACGCAACCAGGAGAGCGGACTGAGCGCTCTGCGCGCCTCGGCGGACATCGCGCCGGTGGAGCATGTCCGGGGAGCCGAGATGACGGGCGTCGCCGAACTCCTGGAACGCCCCGATGTCTCCGTACTCTTCGATGACCTCGCCGCCGCCGTCGTGGAAGTGCGGCCCGAGCAGCGGCATGCTCTGGTGACCACGGCCGAGGGGGAATCGACGATCCTCGCGGCGGAGCCGGAGCGTCTGGTGTACGCCTCGCCGATCACCGCCCCGCAGCAGGCGCCGACCGAGTTCTACCCCGCGTACCGCAGCGACGAGGACGTCGTCATGCGTACGTCCCAGGCCGAAACCGCCGCCGTCCAGGGGCCGGCGTGGGACGCCCAGCACACCACCTGGGGACTCCAGGCGATCAGGGCCAACATCTCCGGCCTCACCGGACGGGGAGTGAAGATCGCCGTACTCGATACCGGCGTGGACACCGATCACCCCGACCTGGCCGGGCACCTCGACGACACGGCCTCGTTCATAGTCGGCGAGACCGTCGAGGACGTCCAGGGCCATGGCACCCACTGCATCGGCACCGCCGCCGGTCCGGCCACCCCCCAGCGGGGGCCCCGCTACAGCGTGGCGATCGAGGCACGCGTACTCGCCGGGAAAGTACTCAACAACAGCGAGGGCGAAGGCGGGGACGGCGGGATCCTTGCGGCCATCGCCTGGGCGATGGCCCGTGGGGCACGGGTCATCTCCCTGTCGCTGGGCGCTCCGGTCCGGCAGGGTGAGCTCTTCCCGCAGACGTACGAGATCCTGGCCCAGCGTGCGCTCGAACGCGGCACGGTGATCGTCGCCGCGGCGGGCAACAGCAGCCGAAGGCCCGGATTCGTGGCGCCCGTCGAGCGCCCCGCCAACTGCCCGTCCATCCTGGCCGTGGGCTCGCTGGACCCCGCTCTGAAGACGGCCGCCAGTTCCTGCGGAGGCATCAACGGCCAGGGTGGCGAGGTCAACATCGCCGCCCCCGGCAGGTTCGTGCACTCGGCCGCCCCGGGCGGTGGCTACGCGACGCACTCGGGCACCAGCATGGCCACGCCGCACGTCGCCGGTGTCCTCGCCCTGCTCGCCGAGGCGAACGGCGGCGCTTCCGCGGCCCGGCTCAAGGACAGTCTGTTGTCCAGTGCGTTCCCGCTGACACACCCCGCCAGGGATGTCGGTGTGGGTCTGCTCCAGGCCCCGTGAACGAGGGATCGCGCTCCGCACCGGTCGGGGTCATCCTCGCGGTCGACCCCGACCGGTTCGCGGAGCTGGTCGAAACCCTGCGACGCGCAGGGCTGACGGTGACGGGCCGGCAGCCGGCCCTCGGCACGCTCTCCGGCACCGCCCCGGAGGATCTGATACCGACCCTGGAGGCGATCGACGGCGTCGACTCGGTCGACCGGGAACGCACCGTGCGCCTGCCTCCGCCGGACTCCCCGACTCAGTGAGCCGGCGGAACGCGGGCGCACGACGCGTTCACTGCCGTCAGAACCCGCGGCACGACGCCTACCGGACCGCGCGGGCCACCGGTGCGACGTACACCCGCAGCCCTTCGATCCGGTGGACGTTCCAGTCGCGGGCGTACGCCGGCGGGTGGCCGTCCGCCGTGGTCACGGCGGCGACGGGGATGCGGTGGGCGGTGCTCAGGATGGCCGCCACGGTGGTGTTGGCGTTGTGGCCGCGCACCGCGCCGGAGGAGCAGCCGGTGTAGTAGGCGAGGGGGATGGCCTCGTGGCCGGTGAGCAGGCAGGGCGGGCTGACACCGAGGCTGTGGAGTCGGTCGGCGGTGCGGGCCCACACCTCGCGGTCGGCGACGGTGCGCTGCGCGGTGCGGTCCACGACGACGTACTGCACCACCAGATGGCCGACCAGGCCGAGCGCGACGAGTGTCGCCGCGACGGGTCGCCACCGCCCGTCCGGTGCCTTGACCAGGTGCCACAGCGCGTCGGCGACGGCGAGGGCGAGGAGCGCGTAGGTGGGCAGCAGGAAGCGCGGTGCCGCGTACTCGATGAGGAAGAGGTAGGGCACGCCGGCCGTCGTGGCGCAGGCCACGGCGACGAGGGTGGGGGTGGTGCGGCCGGCCCGGATCGCGATCGCGAGGCCGAGCGCGGCCAGGAGCGGGAGGGCGAACCACCACAGGGCGATGGCCGGGTCGGGCATCGGGGCGGTGCAGGGGCGGCAGAGGGTACGGCCGCCCAGGCTGCGCAGTTGGTCGTCGACGGCGAAGTTCAGGCCCAGTCCGCCCTGGATGCGGGAGGCCTCGGCGAGCCGCTCGCCCAGGCCGCCGTAACTGACGTACGCCTCGACGATCCACTCCGCGGCCCCGGCCGCCAGGCCCGCCAGCAGTGCCCCGAGGGCCCGCCACCGCCGTGCGCCCACGGCGAGGACCAGCAGCGGAACGGTCACCCACACCGCGTCCGTCGGCCGCATCAACGCCATCAGCGCGGCGCTCGCGGCGACGCCCCACAGTGCCGGGCCGCCCTCCCGGGCCCGCACGAAGCAGCCGACGCAGATGAGGGCGCCGATCGCCACCCAGTAGTTGGGCATGGCCTGCGGGCCGTAGTAGAGCGTCACCCACAGGGTGCCGAACAGGGCGCCGGCGGTGGCCAGGACGCGCGGCGGGAACAGGCCGCGCCAGGAGCGCAGGGCCAGGTAGAGGCCGAGGCCGGCGAGGAGGGCGAGGTAGACGCGGAGCAGTGCGGTGGACGTCGACCAGGACGCGATCGGCGCCACGAGCACGGAGACGCCCCGGGCGCGGGGTGCGCTGAAGAAGGCGGCGGGGGCCTGGTCGCCGACCTGGCTGACGTACACCGTCTCGTCCCAGCCGAGGCCCATGACGGGCGGCACCAACAGCAGTTGCGCCACGGTGAACGCGCCCGCCACCACCGCCGGGGCGCTCGGCGAACCGAACCGTAGCGCTCCTACGCGGGTGATCCTCGCACTTTCGGCCATGATCCGGCCCCTCCCCCGTGGCTCACCGGTCTCTGACACCCCCACAGGTCATGAACCAGGGGTGTAATCAAGGAAAACATGAAGAAACCTAACTCATGGAGGCGGGGTGTGCTTTTGGTGTGCGGTGCGGCGGCTGCTTCGGGGTCGGTCGGACGGGCGTCGGGGGGACCATGCGAACGGCGGGGCTGTCGGGGCTGACGTTCAGGGGTTCCCCGTGGTGACCGATCGTCAGGGACGGGCCGGCGAGAAGGGTGTACGTGGCCTTGTCGGGGGTGATCTCCACGCGCAGGCGCCGGTCGAGGAGTTGGATCGTGAACGCCAGCCGACTGAACCGCTCCGGCAGGCGGGGCGCGAACCGCAGGGTGTCGCCGTCGCGGCGCATCCCGCCGAAACCGGCGACCAGCGCCGTCCACGTTCCGGCCAGCGACGCGATGTGCAGCCCGTCGCGGGTGTTCTGCTCCAGGTCGGCCAGGTCCATCAGGGCCGCCTCGACGGTGTAGTCGTAGGCGAGGCCGGGGTGGCCGGCCTGGGCGGCGATCACGGCCTGGACGCAGGCCGAGAGCGAGGAGTCCCGGACCGTCAGCGGCTCGTAGTAGGCGAAGTTGCGGGCGATGTGCTCGTCGTCGAAGTGGCTGCCGCAGGTGTACATCGCCAGGACCAGGTCGGCCTGCTTGACGACCTGCTTGCGGTAGAGGTCGAAGTACGGGAAGTGCAGCATGAGGGGGAACTGCTCGGGGCCCGTCGACTCGAAGTCCCAGCGCTGGTAGCGGGTGAAGCCCACGTGCTGCTCGTGCACGCCGAGGTCGTGGTTGTACGGGATGTGCATGGCGGTGGCCGCGTCGCGCCAGGCGGCGCTCTCCTCCTCGTCCACGCCCAGGCGCGCGGCCTGTTCGGTGTGGCGTTCCACGGCGTCGGCGGCGGCCAGCAGGTTCGCCCGGGCCATGAGGTTGGTGTACGTGTTGTCGTCGGCGATCGCGCTGTACTCGTCCGGGCCGGTCACCCCGTCGATGTGGAAGGTGCCGTGGGGGTCGTGATGGCCGAGCGAGCGCCACAGCCGGGCGGTCTCCACCAGCAGCTCCACGCCCGTGTCCCGCTCGAAGTCGCGGTCGCCGGTCGCCGCCACGTACCGGACCACGGCGTCGGCTATGTCGGCGTTGACGTGGAAGGCGGCGGTACCGGCGGGCCAGTACGCCGAGCCCTCCGAGCCCTCGATGGTGCGCCACGGGAACGCGGCGCCGCGCAGGCCGAGTTGAGTGGCGCGTTCGCGGGCGGCGGGCAGGGTGTTCTGCCGCCAGCGCAGCGCCTCGGCGACGGCACCGGGCGAGGTGTACGTCAGCAGGGGCAGCACGAAGGTCTCGGTGTCCCAGAAGGCGTGGCCGTCGTAGCCGGAGCCGGTCAGGCCCTTGGCCGGGATCGCCCGGCCCTCCGCGCGGGCGCCGGCCTGCAGGACGTGGAAGAGGGCGAAGCGGACGGCCTGCTGGATCTCCTCGTCGCCGTCGACCTCGACGTCCGCCCGCGCCCAGAAGTCGTCCAGATAGGCCTGCTGTTCGTCGAGCAGCCCCTGCCAGCCGCTGTGCGCGGCCGCCGCGAGCGCCGCCTCCACCTGGTCGCTCATCGCGGGCCGGGAGCGGGCGCCGGACCAGCCGTGCGCCACCAGCTTCTCCACCCGCAGCCGCTCACCGGGGTCGAGCACGGAGGTGACGGTCAGGCGCGCGACGTCCACGTTGCTCTCGCTGTTCGTGGTGGTGCGCTGGGGGCCGGTGACGACGTGGTCGGCTGCCACGGCGACGCGCAGACCGCTGCGCCGGGTGCGGTGCACGAGACGCAGCCGGGGCCCGTCGGCGAAGCCCTCCTCCTGCTCCAGCGGGGACTTCAGCGCCCGGGCGGCACGCGGGTCGCCGTTCGGCTCGGGCAGGCTCTCGTTGGTGACCAGCTCCGACTGGATCACCACCCGCGTACGGCTGTCGACGGGCTCCACCTCGTACGCCACGGCGGCGATCGCCCGCTGTGTGAGCGACACCAGCCGCGTCGAGCGCACCCGCACCGTCGAACCGGCCGGTGAGGTCCACTCGCAGACCCGTTCGAGGACGCCCCGGCGCAGATCCAGGGTCCGCTCGTGCGCGACGAGCCGCCCGTAGCGCAGGTCGAACGGCTCGTCGTCGACCAGCAGCCGGACGACCTTGCCGTTGGTGACGTTGATGACCGTCTGACCCGACTCCGGATAGCCGTATCCGGCCTCGGCGTACGGCAGGGGATGCAGCTCGTGCACCCCGTTGAGGTACGAGCCCGGCAAGCCGTGCGGCTCGCCCTCGTCGAGGTTGCCGCGCCAGCCGACGTGGCCGTTGGACAGCGCGAACACGGACTCGCTCTGTGCCAGCACGTCGAGTGTGAGGTCGGTCTCCCGCACGGTCCACGGCTCGACGGCGTACGCCCCCTGTGCGATCACTCCTTGCCCCCCAGTTCGGCGAGATCCCCTACGACCCGGTCCGCGCCGTGCGCGTACAGGGCCTCGGCCTGTCCGGCGCGGTCTACGCCGACGACATAACCGAAGTTGCCCGCGCGCCCCGCGTCCATGCCGGCCAGCGCGTCCTCGAAGACGGCCGCCTGCCGCGCCTCGACGCCGAGGTCGTGGGCGGCGGCCAGGAAGGTGTCCGGTCGCGGCTTCCCGGGCAGCTCGCGCTCCGCCGCCACGACGCCGTCGACGCGTACGTCGAACAGGTCCTCGGCGTCGATCGCCCGCAGCACGTCACGGCAGTTGGCGCTGGAGGAGACGATCGCCGTGCGCAGGCCCTGGGCGCGGGCCGCCTCGATGTAGCGCAGGGTGCTGTCGTAGGCCTCGACGCCTCCGCTGCGGATCTTCTCCAGGAGAAGGTCGTTCTTGCGGTTGCCGACGCCGTGCACGGTCGGGGCGTCGGGCGGGTCGTCGGGGGTGCCTTCGGGCAGGTGGATGTCGCGGGAGGCGAGGAAGGTGCGCACGCCGTCCGCGCGGGGGCGGCCGTCCACGTACTCGTCGTAGTCGGCGACGGCGTCGAACGGCCGGAAGGAGCCGCCCTCGCGCTCGCGCAGGAAGGCGTCGAAGGTCTCCTTCCAGGCGGCGGCGTGGACCACGGCCGTCTTGGTGACGACCCCGTCGAGGTCGAAGAGGCAGGCCAGGATTTCTTCGGGAAGACCGAGCTGCGTCATACAGGACCGGTTTCCCCGCTCGACGGGGTCCAGTGGGTGGCGGGGGCCACACGCGCGTGCCCCCGCCCGTCGGGCCGTCAGTCGAGCGGGAACGAGTGGTGCTCGTGCGCGACCCGCCAGCGGCCGTCCTCCTTGCGCAGACCGATCGTCAGCCGCAAGCGCAGGGTGGGCCGGGCGGCCAGCTCCTTGGGGGTGCCGCAGCGCAGCAGGGCGTGGGCGTAGGCCACGTCGGTGCCCGCCGTGACGTCCAGGGACTCGATCTCGAAGGAGGCGCCCTGGGACTGCCACTCGAAGAACGGCGGCCAGGTGTCACGGTAGGCCTCGATGCCGCGGACGCCCTCGTGCGGGGCGGCACGTCGAACATGACGATGTCCTCGGTGTGGTCCGCGAGGACGCCGTCGAGGTCTCCGCGGTGGACGGCTTGCGCCCACCGGGTGATGAGGTCGCGGATCCGGTTCTCGTCGTCGGACATGGTCGGCGGCTCCCTTCTGTCTCGTCTCCGTCTCATCGCTTCTCCTTGATCCGACTCTGCCGGGAGCCGGAACTCATCGCTCGTCGCCCGGATGACACACTCGGCTGTGTGCCGGTGACCTTCGACGACCTCCTCGCCCGCGCCCGTGACCTCCCGGCGAACGGCCGCCGGGCCGTTCTGGGCATCACCGGCGGCCCCGGCGCGGGCAAGACGACCCTGGCCGAACGCCTGGTGCGGGAGCTGAACGGCACCGGCCGGCCCTGGGTCGCGCACGTCCCCATGGACGGCTTCCACCTCGCCGACGTCGAGCTGGACCGGCTCGGCCGCCGCGACCGCAAGGGCGCGCCCGACACGTTCGACGCCGCCGGGTACGCGGCGCTGCTGCGGCGGCTGCACGAGGACGGCGGCGACGTGGTGTACGCGCCCGGCTTCGAGCGTGTCCTGGAGCAGCCGATCGCGGGGGCGATCCCGGTCCCGCCGACCGCCCGGCTGGTCGTGACCGAGGGCAACTACCTGCTGCTCGACTCGGGCGCGTGGGCGCGTGTCCGGCCGCAGCTGGACGAGGTGTGGTTCTGCGAGCTGCCCGAGCCGGAGCGGATCCGCCGCCTCGTCGCCCGGCACGAGGAGTTCGGCAAGGGCCGCGAGGAGGCGGAGGCGTGGGTGCTGGGCACGGACCAGCGCAACGCCGAGCTGGTGGCGACGACCCGGGACCGCGCGGACCTGGTCGTCGCCACGGACTAGGACGGCTCCAGCATCAGCTCCGGTTCGCCGTGGGCGTCGCCCGCCGCGTCGCCGATCAGGGCCGTGAAGGCCCCGGTGCGGACGATCAGGCCGCGCGGGTCGGCCTCGAAGGTCGGAGCGAACGGAGTCGTACAGCCGTAGCGCACGGCGAAGACGTGCAGGTCCGCCGGTGCCTCCTGGGCCGGGTCCGCCTCCAGGGCCGTGGAGGAGACCAGGTGCCGCCAGCTCTCGTCCGGGTCGCCGAAGACACGCGGGTCGGCGGCGAGTGCGAACGCCGCCTGCTCCTGGGTGACCTCCGCGCGGGCGTCGAAGTGGTCCGTGCCCGGCGATGCGGGGTGCGTCAGGCGCAGCGGGCCCGCGGAGGTCACGCGGGCGGGCTGTGCGGTCCTGCGCACCCGGTCGCCGTCGTCCGCCGCGTACGGCATCCCGGCCAGCAGATACGGCGTCCCGGCCAGCCGCGCCACGGCGACCGTCACCCACAGCCGGGTGCCGTCGGTGACGTACAGGGACCGCACATGGCGCAGGACGTGTGCGCGGTCCACGACCGGCTGGGTGACCAGCTTGGCCGCGAGGCCGCCGGTGCGGACGTCGCGGACGCGGACCTCGCCGAACGGGCGGCACAGCAGGAAGCCGTCCGTCACCGGGCCGAAGCCGTGCTGGCGGTGGACTGCGGCGGGGAGGTAGTAGGTGCCCGCCGCCTCGACCAGTGACGGAGTCATCCGGTCGTCGAACGCCACCGACACGCCGCCCGCGCGCAGTTGGTGACGGGCGGGGGTCGTCGAGGGCGTGCGGTGCCAGCCCGGGGTGTCCTGGATCTGCCAGACGAGCATGAAGGCGAAGTGGCCGTCGAGCCCGCCGTCGGGCTGTGCCGCGTGCCGGGCCCAGCGGGTGTCACCCCGGTAGCGGCCCAGGTCGGCGCCGATGCGGCGGCCGAAGTGGCGCAGGCCCAGAACCGCCTCGAAGCCGCAGTGCTGTTCGCTGTAGCGGGGCCCGCCGACGTCGAAGCCGCCGCTGGTCAGGCGGGCGTCGAGATAGCGGGCGAGCGCGTCGCCGTCCTCGGCGAACACCTCCTCGCCGCTGACCCGGTGGGCCTGGGCGAGGAAGGACAGCGAGATCGGGCCGTAGTTGTTGTCGTACGCCCCTGCGTGCTCCGGCGGCAGCAGGGCACCCCGGTCGCGGATCCGGCGGGCGCGGATCTCGTGGTCGTACAGGCTCATCGCGCGGAGCCGGACCGGCTTGCCCTCTGCGGGCGGGAGGTGTCGGGCCAGCATCAGGCCGCCGACGACGCAGGCGATCGCCTGGTTGCCCGCCCGCTGCGGGTTGAAGAAGGTGGCCTCGGTCAGCCGGCGCCAGTAGCCGTGGGCCAACTCCCGCAGCTCGCTGACCGGTTCGTCGTCGAGGAGGCCGTCCGCCGCGTCCAGCACGTTGACCGTCTGGAGCAGCGCCCACACCGTGCTGGGCCAGTCGCCGTGCGGGTGCGCGCCCGCCCGGAGGGCGAAACGGGCGTACGGCAGCCCGGAGTCGCGGACTCTCAGGTTCGGGTAGCCGGGGTTGTCCTCGCGGAACACCCGCTCGCGCAGATGGAAGGCGAGGCTGCGGCGTACCGCCTCGGGCAGGCGCGGATCCCGGCCGCGCTGCCAGGCGAGCGCCAGCAGGGACGTGACGCCGAGGGAGGTGTCGCCGACGTCGAGGACGGCGTCGGGGTGTTCGAGGTTGCCGTCGGGCGTGATGCGGGCCAGGGCCTGCTCCGTGACGGCGGCGAGGACGGCGTCGTAGGCCTCGGGGCTGTCCGGCAGATCGTGCAACGGGCGGCGCTGGTAAGGGAGGTGCACACCCGTCAGCCTTTCCGCCCGGCCGGCCCGGTGAACGCGCGATCGCATCCGACCGCACGCGTCCGCACGGCGAACACCAGCGTCCGACAGGCGCGACGAACGTATCCGCACAGAGCTCACCGGATCTCGTTCATCCCCAGGCCATGGCCCCGTCGCCGGACCACCCCCGGACCGACACAACTCGCCCGTAGACCTTCCTCGCACGCCTCGCCCACCCCTTCGACCGGGTCGAGTTGGACTCCGACGCACTGCGGGCCGTGCCCGTGTACACCGCGCACGGGCTGTCGGTACGGCTCCTGAAGCGGTGACATCCGGCCGGTGCGGGAGCCGGCGTACCGCCCCGGCTCCCGCACCGGCCACGGCTCCGGTGGCGGGCGTGCGCCCCTGGTCGCCACGGTGCGTGAGCTATGTTGAAGCTCCGTGGGAAGCAAAGGAGGCGCACCGGTGGCATCGCCGCAGCAGGCCCGCGCACAGGCATCCGCGATCACCTCGGGCAAGAGCGCACCCGAGGCGGAGGCCGCCCCGACTTCCCAGCTCAGGGCACTGTTCGACCAGCCAAGACTGTCGCCGGGGCAGCGACGCATCGCCCAGTACCTGATCGAGCACATCACCGAGGCGGCGTTCCTGTCGATCACCGAGCTCGCCGACCGGGCCGGGGTCAGCCAGCCGTCGGTGACGCGTTTCGCCGGCGCGGTCGGCTTCAGCGGTTACCCCGCGCTACGGGAGAAGCTCCAGGCCATCGCCCTCGGCGCGCTGGCCGGCGGCCCCGCGACCGCCGAGGAGGACCGCGGCAACGAGCTCCAGGCGGCGGTGGACGCCGAGATCGAGAACCTGGAGAACCTGCGCCGTGACTTCGCCGACCCCGACCAGGTCATCGCGATCGGCCGGCAGCTGTCGCAGTCGACTCCGCTGACCGTGCTGGGCCTGCGCATCTCCGCCTCGCTCGCCGAGTACTTCGCCTACGCCGCGCGCCGCATCCACCCCGACGTACGCCTGGTGACGCTGGGCGGCAGCGTCGCCTACGACGCGCTGCTGCAGTCCCGCGAGGCCGGCGGCACCTGGGTGCTGGCCTTCTCGCTGCCCCGGCACGCCCAGGAGACCCTCGCCGCGGTACGCCTCGCGCGCGGCGCCGGGCTGCGCGTCGCCCTGATCACCGACCTGGCGCTCGGACCGGTCGCCGACGAGGCCGATGTCACCTTCGCCACCGGCACGGGCTCCCGACTGGTCTTCGACTCGTACGCCGCGCCCGGCGTGATGGCTGCCGCGCTGCTGCAGGCCATGACGGACGCCGATCCCGAGCGCACCCAGGCCCGGCTGGAGGCGTACGAGCAGGTCTCCGACCAGCACCAGTTCTTCCTGCGGGACTGAGCTCCCCCGCCCCCACCTGAACGGCAATACACAGGGACCTTTCGTTTCAAAGCGCGCATGAATGTTTTCATACGCCTTGCAAAGCGATCGGCATATATAAATACTGCTCGCGGATCCGCACCGCCCGAGGAGAGCCGACCATCTGCTCATGCAACAGGCCTGCCCTCCAGGGTGCCCGCACGAACACCCGAAGCCGATGTCCCCTACCCACGTCGGTGCCCTGGGTGTTCGGTCGGGGCGGCCCCGGTCATCCCCTAGGCCGGGGCCGCCCCACCACCGCGGACCATCTCCGCACCGCCGCACACCGGAAGCGATGATCATGCCCCTGACGTCCACGCGCACCCGCCCGGACTGGCCGTGCCAGGTCAAGACCCCCGGCAGCTACGACTGGGAGCGATCGGCGGCCAAGTGGCTGCGCGAGCTGGTACCGGCGCGGTACGCCGGCTATCCGGCGCTGATCCGCCACCCGGTGCTGCTCGCCCGGCACGCGCAGATCCAGGTCCAGCAAGAGATCCGCGTCGCCCGCACCGCCCTGCAGACGGCCCGCGCAGACCTGCCGCGACTCGGCATGCCGGAGTCGGTCATCGAGCACACGATCAAGCTGTACGCCGCCGAGGTGCTGCAACTCCAGCACATCGCGCGCAGCGTGCGGGCGGTGACCGACGCGCTGGTGGAGCACAACTCGGGGCGCTGAGGGGACAGTTTCCTCAGGGGGCGCCCCGCCGCCCGGGACCGCCGTAAACGGTCATGCCTCCGGCTTGCACTTTCGAGTGGATTCCCTCCCGACGGCCTTGCGCTCTCAGGGGGGTCCCTGTGCGATGCTCGACGCGTGACGAGCGACCCCGCGATCCCGGCGGAGAACGGCACCGGATCGGACACGGTCACATCGGCCGGAGCCATGGCCGGGCGACGCGCCGAGCTGGACCGGCTGCGGGACCTGGCGGCGACCTCGGCTGTCCTGGAGCGGGCCAAGGGCGCGGTCATGGCGCTCACCGGCTGCTCCGCGGACGCGGCGCACGAGGAACTCCTCAGGCGCGCGAACGCCGGGAACCGCACGCTGATCGAGGAGTGCTGGATCACACTCGGCAGCGGCTCCCCCGGCAGGGCCGTCCCGGCCCCCGACCGGGCCACTCCGCCGCCCGACACCCCCGGCGTCCCGGTCCCCCCTCCCGCCCGCGAGCCGTCCGACGACGGATCCACCGCCCTGGGGCGGCTGGGCAAAGCGCTCGTCGGCGTCCGCACCCCGCACGAGCTTGCCGGGTGCCTGCTGGAGCATCTCGCGGACACCGTCGCCGCCGACGCGGTCATGATCTTCGCCCGGCTCCCCGCCGACGGCCTCGAACTGGTCGGGCACGCGGGCGTCGACGCCACACTGGCCGCCCAGTGGCGTCAGGTGCCCCCACTGACCGGCATCGCCGCGCTGGACACGCTGCGCACCCGTCAGGCGCGCTGGCTGGAGGACCTGGCGGAGGACGGGAAGCGGTTCCAGCTCATCGGCGACCCGCCCGAGCGCTGGGGATCGCGTGCCTGGCTGCCGGTGGTGACCGGCGACACCGCCGAGATCTCCATCGGCGTACTGCGCACCCGCCCCGGCCCGTTCACGCCGCGCACCCGCGAGCATCTACGGGCGGTCGTCCGGCTGTGCGCGGGCCGGCTGCGGGCCTTCGACGCCCGGCCGGAGCCCGCCGCCGACGGCTCCGTCGACGCCGTACAGGCCGTGTTCGACACGCTGCCCGGTGCGGCGATGCTGCTCACGCCACTGCGCGCCCCCTCCGGCGACATCGAGGACTACCGCATCGACGCGGCCACCCCGGAGGCGATCGACGTCGTCGGACGCACCGGTCGTGAACTGATCGGGCTGCGGATCCTGGAGTGCTGGCCGCCGGTGGCGGACGAGTCGCTGTGGCAGCGGTGCCTGGAGGTGCTGAGCGCCGGAAAGCCGTACGAGGGCGAGCCGTTCGCGCAGCAGGACGTCGTGGCCGGCGTCGCCGAACTGTCCACGTACTCGGTACGGGTGGCACGGCTGGGCGACGGGCTCGTCGTCAGCTGGATCCGGCACGACCCCTCGGACCGGCAGGAGCAGCGGCTGGCGGACGTACAGCGGCTGGGCAACCTCGGCTGGGCCAACTGGAACCTGGTCACCGACGAAGTCACCTGGTCCGCCCAGATCTTCGCCATCCTCGACCGCGACCCCACGCACGGCCCGGTTCGGCTGTCCGAACTGCCCGGCCTCGCCGTGCCGGAGGACGTCCCGGTGCTGACCCGCGCCATCGGGGCGCTCGTGCGCGAAGGACGTCCGGTCGACGTACCGTTCCGGAGCCGCACGGCGCGTGGGGTACGGCATCTGCGGGCCGTCGCCGAGGCGGTGGCGGACGTGCACGGCTCGCCCGCCGAGGTGCACGGCTTCGTCCAGGACCTGACGGCCCAGCGCAGCGCCGAACTCGCCCTGGTGGAGAGCGAACGGGCGATCCTCACCCAGCACGGGGTGCTCCAGGCCGAACGGGCGCTGGCCGCCCGGCTCCAGCACGCGCTGCTGCCGCTGCCGGACAAGCCGCTGCGGCTGGCCGGGCTGCGGGTGGAGGTGGCGTATCTGCCCGCGCAGTCGGGGATCCACGTCGGCGGCGACTGGTACAGCGCCATCGAACTGCCGGACGGCACCGCTCTGTTCGTGGTCGGCGATGTCGCCGGTCACGGCATCGACGCGGTCGCCACGATGGCCCAGCTCCGCTTCACCGCCAAAGGCATGGTCATCACGGGGTCCTCGCTGACCGGAGCGCTCAGCCGGCTCAACACGCTGCTGCTGCACTCCCGCGACCCGCACGGCACGGCCACCATGGTGCTGGCCCACTACCGGCCGGACGAGCGACGGCTGGTCTGGGCCCAGGCCGGCCATCCGCCGCCGCTGCTGGTGCGCGCGGGCGAGGCACGGCGGCTCGGCCGGCCCGGCGGCATGCTGCTCGGGGCCGGCACCACGCCGGTCTTCGAGGAGGCGGAGTGCCGACTGGAGCCCGGCGACCGGCTGTTGCTGTACACGGACGGGCTGGTCGAGCGCCCCGCGGAGGGCATCGACCGTGGCCTGGAACGGCTCGCGCGGGCACTCGTCAGCCACCACACCGACGAGCCCGGCTCCCTCGGCCCGCTGCTCGCGGCCGTGCTGGAGGAGGAACGCCGGGACGACGTCTGTGTGGTGGACATCCGCGTGCCGACAGATCCGGCGGACCTGGCGTAGAGGCCCGGGTGATCCCCCGTCAGCTCGCCCGTTGCGTGCGATCCCGCGCACGGGCGGGCGTCGCGCGTCTCAACTCTCGCCGACCGACGCCCCGCTGTCCGCGGACTCCCGGCCGCGATGTGCCTCGTCGCGGACAAGCAGGGCCAGCAACGAAGCCACGGTCAGTCCCGCCTCGGCCGGGTGCCGCAGCACCTTTGAGGGCTCGATGCGGTACGCGTTGCCCCGCCCCTCACGCCGGTGGGAGAGGTAACCGGCCTCTTCCAGATCGACGATGATCTTCTGCACGGCTCGCTCGGTGAGCCGGCAGTGCGCCGCGATGTCTCGTACGCGGGCGTTGTGATCATCGGCGATGGCAGCCAACACCCGGGCGTGATTGGTGAGGAAGGTCCATCCAGTATGCGGCTCAGGCACTCCACCCATGGGCCCATCATAGGACCGAGGTTTCCCGCATTCAAAAACGCGAACCAGATTTCATGTATCCCTTGACGTATCTCGGCGCGAGGTCGACGCTGGTGAAGACGACAGGCAGGAGTTTCGAAGGAGTGTCGGTCATGCCGGAGCCTGCGTACTCCACGCAGCCCGCTGCCCCCGCGGCCGTGCCGCCGCGGTCGCTGTCGATCGCCACACAGCCCGACGGCGCCCGCTCGGTCGTGGTGGTGCGCGGGGAGTTGGACCTGCAGGCGGCCGACGAGCTGAGTGACATCCTGCGCCAGGCTCTGAAGTCCGCCACCGAGGGCATCGACCTCGACATGGGAGGCGTCACCTTCTGCGACTGCTCGGCCCTGAACGTCCTGCTCGCCATCCGCGAACAGGCCCTCGCGGACGGCAGGACGGTGACGATCGAGTCCCACAGCCTCGCGACGGAACGGCTGCTCTCCCTCACGGGGACGCTGTCCCTGTTCACTGCCGAAACCGACGACGGCATCGACCACGAACTCGGCGTGGAGGTCGTTCAGCTGCGCCGGGCCATGCAGACCCGACCGACCATCGATCTGGCTCGCGGGGTGCTGATGGCCACGTTCGGGCTGAGCCCGCAGGACGCGTGGCACGTGCTGGTGATGGTGTCGCAGAACACCAACACCAAACTCCATCGACTCGCCCAGGACCTGGTGTCCGCCGTGAAGGGAGAACCGCTGCCCGACTCGGTTCAGCGTCAGGTGGCCGCGGCGGTGGCCCGGCTGTCGGAGTCCGACGCCCCGGGAGCGCAGGGTGACGGGGAGGCATAGCACCGTCACGAGCAGGGCACTCAGTTCCCCATCTGCGCTGCACTGAGTGCCATCAGGCCTGTTCAGGTGCTACGTTCCGTCCCATGAGCGCGAAACCGCCCATGCGGGATGCCCTGGTCGCGGCGGCGTTCCAGTTGTTTCTGGAGCGGGGCTACGAACAGACCACCGTCGACGACATCGTGGCCCTCGCGGGAGTCGGGCGGCGGTCGTTCTTCCGCTACTTCCCGTCCAAGGAGGACGTGGTCTTCCCCGACCACGAGCGGTGCCTGGCCGACATGACGGCGTTCCTCTCGACCGGCGACGCGGACGACGAACCCGTCGGGCGGGTCTGCGACGCGGCCCGGCTGGTGCTGCGGATGTACGCCGAGAACCCGGCCTTCTCGGTGCAGCGCTACCGGCTCACCAAGAAGGTGCCGGGGCTGCGCGCGTACGAACTGTCGGTGGTGTGGCGCTACGAGCGGGCCCTCGCCGAGTATCTGCGCGGACGCTTCGCGGGCCGGCGCGACGGCACCCTGCGGGCGGACGTCATCGCGGCGGCCGTGGTCGCGGCACACAACAACGCGCTGCGGTCCTGGTTGCGTTCGGACGGCAGGGGCGACGCGACCGCGGCGGTGGACCACGCCCTGGGCCTGGTGCAGGCCACGTTCGGCGGTGCGCCCACGCCCCCGCCGGACGATCGGCCCGAGGACGTGGTGGTCGTCGTCTCGCGGCGCGGGGCTCCCCTGTGGCGGGTGGTGCAGGAGATCGAGACCACGCTCGGCCGGGACTGATCCACGAATTCCGGGGTACGGAGTGCCTTTACCTGTGGCACTGAGTGCCATACGCTGTGGGCGTGCACGGTGGCACGGTGAGCCGCGCACAGGCGTGCGCGCGGCGTCGCGCACGCGGGATTTCCGGCCGAGCGCAGGGAGTTGACCAGCGTGTACCACCACTCAGGAAACGTCGCTCAGCAGGCATCCGGCTCCGCCGCGGGCGTCCTCGACCATCGAGCCCCCGACCAGGACGCCATGCTCTTCCAGCGCTGCACCTGGTGCGGCACCGCCATGTACCACAGGCTGCTGTGCCCGGTCTGCCAGGGCAGCGATCTGCGGACGGAACGCAGCGAGGGCACCGGCACGGTCCGCCACTCCACGGTGGTGCACCGCAACACGCCCGCCGCGCGCAATGTGTCCCTGGTCGAGATGTCCGAGGGGTTCGTGGTCCGGGGCCGGGTGATGGGTCCGCCGGTCGGCATCCACAGCGGCGACCGGGTACGGCTGTCCACCGCCAAGGACCCGGTCCGGGGCGAGCCGGTGTTCCAGCTGGTCGACGAGCCGTACCGGGCCTGGACCTGACGGGGCCTCGCCCGCACCCGAGTTGACGGGCCCGGCCTTCTGCCTCGGTGGCCGCTCCGTCAGCCGTTCAGGGTGACCCGGATCCCCACCGTGCCCTTCGGGCCGCGTCGCAGCCGGCTGCCGAACAGCGTGAGGCGGCCCACGATGCCGTACTTGCGGGCGATGAGCCGCCGATAATGGGCCGTGGTCTCCGCGTCGGTGATCTCGGCGGTGGCCGGGACCTGCGCACCGGTCGGGTTGCCGCGCAGGTCACAGGGTCCGACGAGGACGTCGGAGCGGCGCCGGATCCGCTTGACCTTCCAGGAGTCGGCGACCGTCCACACCCCGAGCGTGTCGCCGTCGGCGACCACCCAGACGGGCGTAGGGACCTGGGTGCCGTCCTTGCGGTAGCTGGTGATCAGCAGGTACTTGCCGGCCCCGAGCCGGGCCGTCGACGTGGCGTCCATGCCCGGAAGTGTAGGCAGGCACCGCTACCCGAAGGCAGCCGCCACCCGCACCACCCGACGGCAGCCGCCACCCGTGCTACCCGACGGCAGCCGCCATCCGCCGCACCCCTTCCCTGACGACCTCCGGTGATGTGCCCAGGTTCAGCCGCACGTGCCCTGCGCCGCCCGTTCCGAACGGCAGGCCGGAGTTGAGGGCCACCCGGCCCCGGTGCAGGAAGACGTCGGCCGGGTCGTCGCCCAGGCCCAGCGCGCGGCAGTCGAGCCAGGCGAGGTAGGTGGCGTCGCCGGGGCGGTAGTTGACGGCGGGCAGGTGCTCGGCCAGCAGCTCGGCGAGCAGGCGACGGTTCTCGTCGAGGCCGGCCAGCAGGGCGTCCAGCCAGGCGGTGCCGTCGCGCAGGGCGGCGGTGTGGGCGATGGCGCCCAGGTGGCTGGGGCCGTGGCTGACCTCCTCGGGCAGCAGGGCGAGGTCGGCGGCGGACTCGGGGCCCGCGACGGCGAGGGCCGCCTTGAGGCCGGCGAGGTTCCAGGCCTTGGAGGCCGACATGAGCGACAGGCCCCTGCCGCCCCCCGGCACGCTGAGGTACGGCACGAAGTCGGTGTCGCCGACGACCAGCGGGGCATGGATCTCGTCGGCGACGACGCGTATGCCGTACCGCTCGGCGAGGCGCGCCACGGCGGACAGTTCCTCGGCGGTGTGCACGGTCCCGGTCGGGTTGTGCGGGCTGCACAGCAGGAACGCCGCCCGGCGTCCGCCCGCCACGGCCTGCCGGAAGGATTCCTCGAGGACGCCGAAGTCGATGCGCAGGTCGGGGCCCAGCGGGGCCTGGAGCACGCGCCGGTCCATGTGCGCGACGAACTGGAAGAACGGCGGATAGACCGGCGGGTTGACCACGACCGCGTCCCCGGGTCCGGTCACCAGCTTGATCATCTCGACCACACCGAGCATCACGTCGGGCACGATCGCCGTGCGCGCCACGTCGAGCCCGGACCAGCCCCACCGCTTCTCGGCGAACTCGGCCAGCGCCTCCGCGTAGGCGGTGCCCGCCGGGTAGCCGGTGTCGCCGAGGGTGAGCGCGTCGGTGAGCGCGCGGACGACGGGTTCGGCCAGCGGCACGTCCATCTCGGCCACCCACAGCGGCAGCACGTCGTCGGGGTAGGTGCGCCACTTCATGCTCGTACGGCGCCTGAGCTGGTCGAGGTCCAGTGCGCGCAGGGGGTTCGGTTCACCGGACGTTCCGTGCGGGATGCTGGTCATGGGCACACGATAGGGGGCTGTGCGGTGACCGGACATCGGGAGGGCCAGCAGGACGGGGCGGCGGACGCCGCGGACGCGCCGCTGGAGGTCGGGTGCGACGAGTCGGGGTCGGACGGCGAGAACCTCACGGGCGGCAACACCGACGTGTTCGCGCACGCCAGCGTGCGGCTGCCGGTGACGACGGCCGCCGCGTACGTACGGGAGATCCGGGACCGGATCCGGTCGCCCGCCGAGGAGTACAAGGCGAACCATCTGCTGCGGGAGAAGCACCGGGCCGTGCTGGAGTGGCTGCTGGCGCCCGCGGGGCCGCTGCACGGGCACGCGCATGTGCATCTGACAGAGAAGGCGTTCTTCGTGGTGGACCGGGCGGCCGACCTGCTCCTGGACGACTCCGACGCGGCGGTGTCCCTGTTCCGTGGAGGGCGGCTCGCCTTCGGGGAGGAGCGGTGGCGGGCGTTCCTGGCGGCGGCGAACCAGTTGCTGCGGGCCCGCAACGACGGGGCGCCGGGGGCACCCGTGGAGGCGTTCTTCCGCACGGTCGACCTGCTGCGGCGGGCGGATTCCACCGTGGACGCGGTGACGGTCGTCGACCGGCTGGCCGGGGCGCGGACGCGGGCCGAGGCGTACCGGGCGAGGTTCCTGGACGGTCCGGCACTGATCCCCGTGCTCAACCCGCTGCTGCCCGCCATCGTCGGCACGGCCGCGCACTGGAGCGCGGGCGGGCGGTCCGTGGCGCTGGTGCACGACGAGCAGAACATGCTGACGCCGGACCGGATCGCCTGGATCGAGCGGGCGGCGCGCGACGCCGGGATCGGCTTCGCCGGGATGCGGCTCGTCGACTCGCGGCGCGACGCCCGGGTGCAGCTCGCGGACTTCCTGGCCGGCATCTCCCGGAAGATCGCCTCGGACGAGCTGAACGGCCGCGGCGACCCGGTGCTCACGGCGCTGCTGCGGCCGTATGTCGGCACGGGATCGGTGTGGGGCGACGAGCGCAGCTGGGCACGGCTCGGACCGCAGACCGAAAACACACAAGGCCCGGCAAAGATCAATTCATCGGTCTAGATTGCGTCCTGACACCGCACGAGGCATCTTCACGCCCCGGCACCAGGCACCCCCAGGAGCTGAATTTCCGTGACCGAGAACCCGCCAGCCGCGGACGGCATGGCCCAGTCGCTGCGCGAGCGCATCAACACGTCCCAGCCGCACACGGCCCGGATCTGGAACTACTGGCTCGGCGGCAAGGACAACTACGAGGTCGACCGGGCGGCCGGCGACCAGATCCGCCAACTGCACCCGGGCATCGGCGAGTACGCCCGCGCGGACCGCCTGTTCCTGGGCCGCGCCGTGCGGCACCTGGTCTCCGACGTCGGTATCCGCCAGTTCCTGGACATCGGCACCGGCCTGCCCACCGCCGACAACACGCACGAGGTCGCCCAGCGGATCGCCCCCGACGCGCGGATCGTGTACGTCGACAACGACCCGCTCGTCCTCGCGCACGCCCGCGCGCTGCTCACCAGCACGCCGGAGGGCCGCACCGACTATCTCGACGAGGACCTGCGCAACGTCGACGCGATCCTCGAACACGCAGCGAAGACCCTGGACTTCACGCAGCCCGTGGCGCTGATACTACTCGGCGTCGTCATCTTCCTCGGCGACGACGAGGATCCGTACGGCGTGGTGCGCCGGCTGACGGACGCGCTGCCGTCGGGCAGCCACCTGGTGCTGTCGCACACCATCACCTCGCCGGCGATGCCGGACGTGGACGAGGCGGTGAAGTTCTGGAACGAGCACGGCACTCCGAAGCTGACTCAGCGCACCCCCGAGGCGGTGACACGGTTCTTCGACGGGCTCGAACTGCTGGAGCCGGGTGTCGTGTCGTGCTCGCGCTGGCGGTCGGAGCACACGGGCGGGGCCGAGCCGGAGGAGGTCGCGATGTACGGCGGGGTGGCCCGCAAGAACTGAACCGATCGCCCCTCGGGGTGAACGCTGCCGGACCCCGGCACGTATGGAGAGAGGGCGCTCGACGACCCGGGCGCCCCGCGGCGTAGGCGCGCCGCGTGTTCGGGGTTCGGGAGCCATGCATGAGGCACGCACGACGACGGATCGTCCGGCGAGTGACACGGCTGGCGTCAGTCGGCGGAATCGTCCTCGGGACGGCCATGGTCACGCAGGCGGTCGCGAGCGAACCCCCTGTGGCGTCCCCCCGCGTGCTCGCCGAGAACTCCGGCGTGGACCTCGTCGAGCGGCTCGGCGCTTCCCGTACGGCGGGCAGTTGGATCGACGACCAGGGACGATCGGTCGTCGCGGTCACCGACGACAGGGCGGCCGCCGAGGTCCGCGAGGCGGGCGCGATGCCCAAGCTGGTGCGGCACAGCATGCGTGAGCTCAAGTCGGCCACCGAGAAGCTGCGTTCGGGACCGAGGGTGACGGGCACGGCGTGGGTGGTGGACTACCGGTCGAACGAGGTGGTGGTACGGGGGGACAGCACCGTCTCCGCCGACGACTGGTCCGAGCTGACCGACCTCGCGGACGGCATCGGCGGCTTCGTCCGCATGGAGCGCACCGAGGGCACCTTCACCACCCGGATCAACGGCGCCCTGCCCATCCTCTCCACGGCCGGGCGCTGCTCGGCGGGGTTCAACGTGACCAACGGTGAGACCGACTTCATCCTGACCGCCGGTCACTGCGGGCCCAACGGTTCGGTCTGGTTCGCGGACAACCGGGGCAACGAGCCGGTGGGCCGGACGGTGGCGGGCAGTTTCCCGGGCAACGACTACTCGCTCGTGCAGTACACCGGGGGTCGGGCGGGCGACGGGGCGGACGTGGTGGCCATCGGCGACGGGCAGGGTGTGCGGATCACGGGTGTGGGTGAGGCGTCCGTGGGGCAGCGGGTGTTCCGCAGCGGCAGCAGCAGCGGGTTGCGGGACGGCCAGGTGACCGCGCTCAACGCCACGGTGAACTACCCGGAGGGTACGGTCACCGGTCTCATCGAGACGAACGTGTGCGCGGAACCCGGGGACAGCGGCGGCCCGTTGATCTCCGAGGGCATCGCGCTCGGCGTGACCTCGGGCGGCAGCGGGGACTGCCAGGCGGGCGGGACGACCTTCTTCCAGCCGGTGACGCAGGCGCTGTCCGCGCTCGACGTCCAGCTGATCACGTCGTCCGGTCCGGCGCCGTCCGCGTCCGGCACCCAGAGCGCGGTCGCGCCCCCGGAGGCGGCGCCCGGAGGGTCGGCCCCGATCTCGGGTGAGGCGGGCAGGGAGCTGCTGGCCCGGCTGGCGGACCCGAAGAACGTCGGGCCGGGTCTGCTGGTCATCGGGGGCAGTCTGATCGCGCTGGTGGCCACGCGGTGGATCCGTACGGAACAGGACCGCAAGGCCTACCAGCGCTACTACTCGGCGACGTGGGGCTGACGGAGAGGTCCGGGGCCGAGGGCGCGCCGGGGCTGTCGCGACGGGTCAGGCGGCCCGCGCGGGAGGCGGGGTCGCGGCGGCCCACTCCATGACGAGGCGCTGGTACTCCTCGCGCTGCTCGGTGCTCAGTGTCCCGCCCGACCGGCGCCACAGCGCCCGGATCTCCTCGTTGACCTCCGCAGCCGATCGCTCGGTGACGGTTTCAACACTGGTGGACATGGTGTGAAGCATACGGCGGCCGAGGTGAAGGCGATGTGAGTAATCAGGAGCTAAACGGACATATCGGGCCGTGTCGCTGATCACGTCCATTTCCCTGAACCGGCCCGGCAGTTCAGGCGTCCGCCGCGCCCAGCACCAGCACCTGAATCGCCAGCACAGCGGCGCCACGGGCCCAGTCGTGAAAGTCGGACTTTCTGGTCTCCAGGTCTACCGGGGTGGCCAGCGGATGGCGACGGGCACGGACGGTCTCCTCCACCGTGTTTCTCGCCACATCCATCAGTCCGACCCCCTCTCCGGCGAGCAGGATCTTCTGCGGCATCGCGAAGTTGGCGATGTGCGCGACCAGGACGCCGAGGGCGCGGGCGGCCTCGTCGATGACGCGCGCGGGCATGGGTTCCCCGCGGCGGCGAGGGCGAGGATCTCCTCGTAGGTGTGGTCGCGGCCGGTGGCGGCCCGGATCTGGTAGCGGATGCTGGGGATGGCCAGCAGCGAGACCGCGCTGCCGCGGTCGCCGTCGGGGGTGAGCGGCCCGTTGGGGTCGAGGATCCAGCGCCGGCCGAAGGCCCGGTCCTCCCCCTCGGACGGCACCCGCCTGCCGCCCAGCACCAGGCCGTAGCCGATACCGGCACCGATGGTGAGCACGACGAACCGGTCGAGGCCGCGCCCGGCACCGAACCAGGTCTCGGCCTCGACGAGGGCGGCCACGTCGTTCTCGACGACCACCGGCAGCCCGGTGCGCTCCTCGACCAGCTCGGCGAGAGGAACGTCACGCCAGTTCAGGAACGGCGACTCGCCCACCACGGCCCGGTCCTGCACGAAGCCGCCCACCCCGATGCCGATCCCGGCGAGCCCGGGGTGGCGGCGGGCCGGCTCGTCGGCCATCTCCGCGAGAAGATCGGCTACTTCGCCGGGGTCGTGCGTGGTGAGAGGGCGGTCGTGGCGGGCGACGATCTCGCTCCTGAGGGTGGTGACGACTCCGTAGACCATGTCCTCGGTGACCTTGAAGCCCAGGAAGGAACGGGACTCCGCGACGACGTCCAGTGGCTGTGAGGGCCGCCCCTGCCGGGCCTCCCCCGGGGCGCCGCCGTCGGGGGCCTCGACCAGCAGGCCGGACTCGATGAGCGGTTTGGTCAGCCGGGTGAGGCTGCCCGCGGAGAGGTCCAGCCGCCGGGCGAGCTCCGCGCGGGAGAGCGGGCCGTGGACGAGCACCTCGATGGCCACCGAGCGTTCACCCGGGCTCAGCGGCAGCCAGCTGGCGGAACCTGCGGTCATGTAGGTCAGACTCCCACGATTCTTTTCTTTTGCATCACAACTAATGATCCCCACTCTAGGGCGGAAGCGGTAGTGGCAAGAAAATGTCGCACCCCTCTTGACGCAGAGATTCTTCCGACTCAAAAGTAAGTGGCCGCCGCGTACCGGAAGAAGGGCATCGACGTCTCGGCGTTCACCGAACCGGTCGCCGACCGGGAGAAGTTCACGACCTTCTCCTTGAGCGGCCTGAACCAGACCAACAGCCGGATCAATCTCATCCTCGGCCAGTGAAAGGCACCCATCCCATGACGTTCTCCCTCGGCATCGTCGGCGCCGGGCAGTTCTCCGGGCAGTTCGCCAAACTGTTCCTCGCCCACCCGGGCGTCCGCGACGTCCACGTCACCGACCTGCTTCCGGAACGGGCCGAGCAACTGGCCGCCGCGGAGGGCCTGAGCGGCACCTTCCCCTCGTACGAGGCCATGCTGGAGTCCTCGGCCGTCGACGCGGTCGCCATCTTCACCCAACGCTGGACGCACGGCCCGCTGGTGCTCCAGGGCCTGAACGCCGGCAAGCACGTCTACTCGGCGGTCCCCATGGCGATCACCACGGAGGAGATAGCGGCGATCATCGACGCGGTCAAGGCGACCGGACTGACGTACATGATGGGCGAGACCAGCCAGTACAACCCGGCGACCGTGCACGCCCGCAACCAGATCGCCAAGGGCGCCTTCGGGCGGCTCTTCTACGCCGAGGGCGACTACGTCCACGACATGGATCTGGGGTTCTACGAGGCGTACCAGTACAGCGGTGGCGAGAACTGGAAGGCGACCGCCAGCTATCCGCCGCTGCTGTACCCGACGCACTCGGTCGGCGGGGTGCTGGGCGCCTGGCAGACGCACGCGGTGAGCGTGTCGGCGGTCGGGGTGGTGGACGAGCGGGGCGACGGCGTGTTCGACCGGTCGGTGAGCCAGTTCGACAACGACGTCTCCAACGCGACCGCGCTGTTCGAGGTGGCGGGCGGCGGTTCGTTCCGGACGAACGAGTTCCGGCGGGTCGGCTACCCGTCCCACATCCGGGAGTCCCGCTTCCGCTTCTTCGGCACGGAGGCGAGCATGGAGCAGCTCGCCACGGTGGCGCTGTGGCAGGACAAAACCGGCGTCACTGACATTTCAGAACTGCTGGAGCCCAAGCCGACGATGTCCCCCGACGACCCGTCGCTGCGGCACATCGCGCCGGATCTGCGGGCGGCCTTCACCTCGGGCTCGGCGCCGGTGCACGACCGGTCGCGGCTGCCACGCGCGTTCGACCACCTCCACAACGGCCACGAGGGCAGCCACCACTTCCTGGTGGACGATTTCGTGACGGCGGTGAACACCCGCTCGCTGCCGTCCGTGAACGCCTGGGTGGCGGCGCGCTACACCCTGCCGGGGATCATCGCGCACGAGTCCGCGCGGCAGGGTGGCGTACGGCTGGAGATCCCCGACTTCGGCGACGCGCCCGAGGCCTGATGCGTCCGAGGCCTGATCCACGCGCGCGGGCCGGGTCCCGTCAGGTGCCCGGCTTGCGCCCGTACACGTAGACGTCGTCGCCGTTCTTCAGCAGCGACCAGTACTTCTTGGCGGCGGTCTTGGTCATGTTGACGCAGCCGCGCGAGCCGGGCGGGTTCCACATGCTGACGCCGGCCGAGTGGAAGGCCTGGCCGCCGTCGAAGAACTGGGCGTAGGGCATCGGCACGTCGTAGATGGTCGACACGTGGTCGATGTTGCGCCAGTAGATCTTCTTCAGGCCGGTGCGGGTCTCGTAGCCGTCGCGTCCGGTACGGACCGGGACGGGGCCGTAGACGAGCTTCTTGCCGTCCTGGATCCAGCTCAGCTGGAGCGTGAGGTTCACACAGGCGATACGGCCCTTGTTGACCGGGCACTTCCCGGCCTTGTTCGGGTTCTTCCCGACGGCCTTCTGCTTGTTCATGAGGTCCATCACGCCCCAGGTGACGGGACCCGCGTAGCCGATGTTCGGCTTGATGCCGTGCTTGGTCTGGAACGCCTGGATCGCCTTGCAGTCGGCGGCGGACTGCCTGCCGTCGACCGGGCGGCCCAGGAACTTCTCCACCTGCTTCTGGTACGGCCCGGTCGAGGTGGTGCAGCTCGCCGCCTGCGCCGGGCCGGCGCCCAGCGCGAGCGTGAGCGGCGCCACAAGCGCGGTGGTCCCCAGAACGACGGTCGCCCGTCTACGTGTCTCCCCCATGGGTGGCCTTGTCTCTCGCATGGAATGCGCGTCTGCCGCGCGGTCTCTGCCAGCTAGACCGGTATCGGGCGGAATCGGTTGTAGGGGCGGTCGAATCGCGACTAAACGGTGACATTCACTCCTCGTGGTCACCTGTAGCCGGTCGTGTCCGCCGGTTTGCCGGCGTCCTGGACCTCGACCAGATAGCGCCAGGCATCGGGGCGGCTGCCGTCGAGGTCGGTGAAGCCGTACTCCTGGGCGAGGCCACCGCTGGAGAGGGAGTGGCCGTTGAAGCGGGACACGTCGGGGTCGGCGGCGAGGGCCGTGACGGCACGGCCGACGTAGCGCGGGGTCTCCGAGATGGCGAAGTGCGGGGTCTGGTCGAGGGCGTCCCGCCAGTTGTCCTCGCGCACGCCATAGTGGTCCAGCATCATCTCCGAGCGCAGCCAGCCCGGTGTGAGGGCCACGGCGGTGGCTCCGTGCGGGCCAAGTTCGTGGCCCAGGGAGAAGGCCATGCGCAGGACGGCCGCCTTGGCGAGGTCGTAGAAGAAGTTCGCCCGGTAGTTGTCGCGGTTGTACTCGGCCGTGCCGTCCGTCATCTCCACCACCAGACCGCCGGGGCGGCGCAGCAGGAGGGGCAGGGCGTGGTGGCTGGTGATCGCGTGGGTCTCGATCGCGAGGCGGAGCAGCCTGAGGCCGTTGTCGAGGTTGTGCTCCCAGACGGCCGAGTCCCACTCGAAGAGCTTCTCGCCGCCCCAGATGTCGTTGACCAGGATGTCGAGGCGGCCCCGCTCGTCGGCGATGCGGTCGACGAGGGTGCGCACCTGCGCCGGGTCGAGGTGGTCGGTGGGTACGGCGATGCCGTGGCCGCCGGCCTCGGTGACCAGGTCGGCGGTGTCCTCGATGGTCTCGGGGCGGTCGTACTCGGAGCGGCGGGCGCGGGTGCTGCGGCCGGTGACGTAGACGGTGGCGCCGGCCGCGCCGAGTTCCACGGCGATTCCGCGGCCCGCTCCGCGTGTCGCTCCGGCGACCAGCGCGACCTTGCCCTGCAGCGGCTGTGACATGTCCGACCTCCCGTGTGGCTGTTCCGGGAACGAGCCTCCCGCGAAAGCCGGACATCTTCTGTCACCTTTCCTGGCCGGTCACTCCGCTCTCCCGGCGGGTCACCCCGTTGGGCGCAGCTTCGCCGCCAGCTCTTCCTCGTCCGGCAGGAACCAGATGTGACCGCCCTGGTTGGTCTCGCGCAGGAAGTCGCGCAGGGCGGTGCTCTGCGACACGTGCCCCGAGACGTCCCCGATGATCGCGAGGCGCAGCCGGTAGTTCACGAACTTCTGCATCACCGCCCCCGCCACTCCCGAGCGCAGCCGGAAGAACTCGTCCGCGACCCGCTCGACGGGCACGGCGACCACGGTGGCCTCCTGCCCGAAGGCGTCACCGATCAGATCGAGCGCCGCCTGTTCTCCGTCCAGCGGCGGACCGTCGGGGGCGCACTGCAGCACGCGTACGTCGTGCAGGGTGACGAGCGAGTTCGAGGTCATGGCCGGTGATCGTACTGGCGTTCCCGCCGGGTTTCGCCCGGTTTTCAGTGCGCCCCGGTTTACAGTGCGCCGGTCTTCAGTGCCCCCGCGCGATCCACTCCTGAAGGTGCGGGGCCTCGGCCCCGATGGTCGTCGAGTCGCCATGGCCGGTGAGGACCTTGGTCTCCGGCGGGAGGGTGAGGAGCCGGTCGCGGATCGAGTCGATGATCGTCGGGAAGTGGGAGTACGAGCGGCCGGTCGCGCCGGGGCCGCCCTGGAAGAGGGTGTCGCCGGTGAAGACCACGCCGAGGCCCCGGTCGTACAGGCAGACCGCGCCGGGAGCGTGGCCCGGCGTGTGCAGGACCCGCAGGTCGGCACCCGCCTCCTCGATGACCTGGCCGTCGAGCAGCCCGGCGTCCGGGTCGCGGTCGGGGTGGGTCTGCTTCCACAGCGCCAGGTCGTCGTGGTGCAGCCAGATCAGCGCTCCGGTGCGCTCGGCGAGCGCGGGCGCGGCGTTGATGTGGTCGTTGTGGGCGTGTGTGCACACGATGGCTTTGAGACGGCGGTCGCCGACCGCCGCCACGATCGCGTCGACGTCGTGGGCGGCGTCGATGACGACGACCTCGTGGTCGTCGCCGACGAGCCACACGTTGTTCTCGACGTCCCAGGTGCCGCCGTCGAGCGTGAACTGTCCGGCGGTGACGAGGCGTTCGATGCGGGCGGTCATCACAGCACCACCACCGAGCGCAGCACGTCACCGTGGTGCATCCGCTCGAAGGCCTTCTCCACCTCGTCGAGCTGGATCGTCTCGGTGACGAAGGCCTCCAGGTCCAGCCGGCCCTGGAGGTGCAGGTCGATCAGCATGGGGAAGTCGCGGGACGGCAGGCAGTCGCCGTACCAGGAGGACTTCAGCGCGCCGCCGCGTCCGAAGACGTCGAGGAGTGGCAGTTCGAGCTTCATCTCCGGGGTGGGTACGCCGACCAGCACGACCGTGCCGGCCAGGTCGCGGGCGTAGAAGGCCTGCTTGTACGTCTCCGGGCGGCCGACCGCCTCGATGACGACGTCGGCGCCGAACCCGCCGGTCAGTTCGCGGATCGCCTCGACCGGGTCGGCCTTGGTCGAGTTGACGGTGTGGGTGGCGCCCATGGTGCGGGCCGTCTCCAGTTTGCGGTCGTCGATGTCGACCGCGATGATCCGCGCGGCTCCGGCCAGGTGCGACCCGGCGATGGCCGCGTCGCCGACGCCGCCGCAGCCGATGACGGCGACGGTGTCGCCGCGGCCGACGTCGCCGGTGTTGATCGCGGCACCGAGCCCGGCCATCACACCGCAGCCCAGCAGTCCGGCGACCGCCGGGGAGACGGCCGGGTCGACCTTGGTGCACTGACCGGCCGCGACCAGCGTCTTCTCGGCGAACGCGCCGATGCCGAGTGCCGGGGAGAGTCCCTGGCCGGTGGCGGCGAGGGTCATCTTCTGCTCGGCGTTGTGGGTGTCGAAGCAGTACCAGGGCCGGCCGCGCAGACAGGCCCGGCAATGGCCGCACACCGCACGCCAGTTGAGGATCACGAAGTCGCCGGGCGCCACGTCCGTGACACCGTCGCCGACCGTCTCGACGATCCCGGCGGCCTCGTGGCCGAGCAGGAAGGGGAACTCGTCGGTGATGCCGCCCTGCTTGTAGTGCAGGTCGGTGTGGCAGACCCCGCAGGCCTGCACCCGCACCACGGCCTCCCCCGGTCCCGGGTCCGGCACGACGATCGTCTCGACCCGCACCGGCTCGTCCTTCCCCGGTGCGATCACGCCGCGTACTTCCTGCGCCATGGTGCTGGCCCCTTCCGTCTCCGGGCGTCCGTCCCGCTCCCGACCCTACGTGTGACTGATCGGTAAGGGGACGGTTCGCGGGGCCGGACGAGGTGGGGGCGGTCACTTCCGGCCTTCGTCGACGCCGTCGACGTGCCGGGGCTGGGCAACCGCGGCCGAGCCCCACGTCCACAACGACTACGCCTCCGGCGCCCCGGAACTGGACGGGTCACCGGCGCCCGCTACCCGGTGCCGGCGGGGGGCGCGCGTGGCGTACGAGCGGACAGCCGTCGAGGACGGCGACCGCACCCCGATCGATCTGCCGGCCGCGCTGGAGTACATACCGCCGCACTACGCCCACATGGGTCCCGCCACTGCCGACGGCCCGCGCCGGTGGACCTCGCGCCGCCGCGCCGGGCCGACGCCGGGGAGATCGCCGCCCGGCCGGCCGCCGGGGAGTGGGTGGTGGACCTGCGCGGCCGGGTCGCGTTCGCCGAGGGGCATGTGGCCGGGGCGCTCGACTTCGAGGCAGACGGCCGGCTCGCCACCTGTCCGGCCTGGCTGTTGCCGTGGGGCAAGCCGGTCACGCTGCTCGCGGAGTCCGCCGAGCACCTGCCCGGCGCCCGGCGCGAACTCGTCCGGGTCGGTATCGACCACCCCGCCGCGGCCGCGACCGGCTCCCCCGCCGACCGGGTGCCCTCGACGCCCCCCTCGCGGCGCTCAGGGCGCGGTAGCGGCCGACGGCGAGACCCGGAGGTCGACTGTCAGTGCTCCCCCGTAGTCTCTGAGCATCCCGCCGGACTCGTGAAGGAGCAGCGTGAGCATCGCACAGACGGAGACCGCCCCGCCGCCCCCGTGGCGCATGCTCCTGGGCTATGTACGACCCCACCGGTGGGCCCTGGTCGTGGGCGCGGTGCTCTCGCTGGTCACCGGGGCGACGGGACTGCTGCTGCCGCTGGTGGCGCGGCAGTTGATCGACGACCTCTCCCACGACCGGGCCATCACGGGCGCGTTGGTCGCCATGTCGGCCCTCGTCGTGGCCAACGCCGCGGTCGGCGCGCTGGGGGCGTACGTGCTGCGGCGCACCGCGGAGTCGGTGGTGCTCGGCGCGCGGCGCACCCTGTCGTCGTATCTGCTGCGCCTGCGCATATCCGCGGTTGACCGCAGCGAGCCCGGCGACCTGATGGCCCGGATCACCTCGGACACCACGCTGTTGCGCGAGGTCACCACCGACTCCCTCGTCGGCCTCGGTACTGGCGGGCTCACGCTGGTCGCGACCGTGGTGATGATGGGCCTGGTCGACCCGGTGCTGCTCGGCGTCACGCTCGCCGTGGTGCTCGGCGCGGGCACGGTCCTCGGCGTCATCGTGCCGCGCATCAACAAGGCCAGCCGGCGGGCGCAGGACGCGGTCGGTGTGATGGGCGCCTCGCTGGAGCGGGTGCTGGGCGCGCTGCGCACGGTGAAGGCGTCGGGCGCCGAGCACCGCGAGGAGCAGACGCTGCACACCGCGGCGGAGGAGTCGTGGCGGCAGAGCGTGCGCGCCGCCAAGTGGTCGGCGGCCGCGGGCAACACGGCCGGGCTGGCGATGCAGATCGCCTTCATCACGGTGCTCGCGGTCGGCGGCGCGCGGGTCGCGACCGGCGCCGTCGACGTCGGCACGCTGGTCGCCTTCCTGCTGTACGTCTTCTACCTCATGGCGCCGATCCAGCAGGTCGTCGGCGCCATCACCCAGTACCAGACGGGTGCCGCGGCCCTGGCCCGCATCCAGGAGGCGCTGCGGCTGCCCGCCGAACCCCCGGCGTCCGCCGCCCCGTTGCCGTCCACCGACGCGCGCCCGGCGGCGCTCGCCTTCGAGGACGTCCGCTTCCGCTACGCCGAGGACCTGCCGTACGTCCACCACGGCGTGAGCTTCGAGGTGCCGGCGCAGGGCATGACGGCGTTCGTCGGCCCGTCCGGCGCGGGCAAGACGACCGTCTTCTCACTGATCGAGCGGTTCTACGACCCCGAGTCGGGCGTGATCACGCTGGACGGGCGGGACCTCGCGGACTGGGAGCTGCCGCAGCTGCGCTCGGCGATCGGCTACGTCGAGCAGGACGCGCCGGTGCTGTCGGGTTCGCTGCGCGACAACCTGCTGCTGGGCAATCCTGAGGCGGACGACGACGCCCTCGCGCGGGTGCTGAAGACGACCCGGCTGGACGGACTGGTCGGGCGGCTGCCGAACGGGCTGGACACGCTCGTCGGGCATCGCGGCACAAAACTGTCGGGCGGCGAGCGTCAGCGGGTGGCGATAGCCCGCGCGCTGCTGCGCCGTCCGAGACTCCTGCTGCTGGACGAGGCCACCTCGCAGCTGGACGCCGTCAACGAGGCGGCGCTGCGCGACACCGTCGCCGATGTGGCCCGTACGACCACCGTGCTGGTCGTCGCGCACCGGCTGTCCACGGTGACCATGGCCGACCGGATCGTGGTGATGGACTCCGGCAAGGTACGTGCGGTGGGCACCCATCGCGAACTCGTGACCGCCGACCCGCTGTACGCGGAGCTGGCGGCCACGCAGTTCCTCGCCACGGCCGGCTGACGGGCCGCGGCGGGCGGGCTCAGCGGACGGCCGGGATCAGTCCGGTGACCGGCGCGGCATTGTCGGTGACCTGACGGAGCTGGTTGAGGTCGTTCAGCCGCTTCAGCTGGGTCAGCTGCGCGGACGGCCGCGGGATGTCCTCCTTGTACTCGGCGGGATGTCGCTGACGGTCACGGAGTCGAGCAGGGCGACCGGGCTGAGTCGGTCGGCGCCCGGGGCGTCGGCCTCGGCCGCGTGCACGGCCGGGGCGGCGAGAGCGGTGACACTGGCTGCGAGACCAACGGCGGCGACGAAACGACGTGTTGAGATCATGCTTTCAGCAACGCCGACCGCCTGCCGGCGGACACGGTCGGCCCAGCGCCCTCACCCGACAGGCGCAGCCGCCCGCCCGCTTGCCGAGGCCCACCCGGCGGAGGAATCTCGTAGGAGAGGCCCCTCCGCGGCCTGGGTCCCCCGCAGGCCGCGGCCCTCGAAGGAGGTCACGATGGGAACTGCGGCCAGTCCCGCCTTCGACGCCGAGACGTTGCGTCGGGGCATAGAAGGCAATCCGAACACCCTCCTGTCGCTGTACGCCGACGACGCCGAACTGCGTGTCGTGGACCACAGCACGCAGCCCAGCCACCCACGGGTGCTGCACGGCCGCGACGAGATCAGCGCCATGCTCGACGACGTCTACAGCCGCGACATGACGCACAAGCTGGAGGACTGCGTCGTCCAGGGCGACCGCGCGGCCTTCAGTGAGTCCTGCGAGTACTCGGACGGGGTCCGGGTCTTCGCCGAGTCGATGATCCGGTTGCGCGACGGAAAGATCACCGAGCAGACCCTGATCCAGGCGTGGGACGAGCAGTAGCGCGGGAGCAGCGGAGAAAGGTGCGGCACGGCCTCGGTCACGCCGGTCCGGGGCCGTGACTGGCGCTGAGAACGGAGTACCACCGGGTAGCGGTCCACGCGCCCACGCCTCATCCGAGGCCAGGACATCGAGCCCGGCGCCGTCGTGATCGACGCCGCGTACAACGGGGGGACAGCGGCATCTGGGCGTGTCCTGAACTCGGCCCTGCCTCACGGGCGTTCGCCGGGGTTGACGCCATACTGACCTCGTGCGAGTGGCGATCATGACGGCGGGTTCCCGGGGTGATGTGGCCCCCTACACCGGGCTGGGGCTCGGCCTGCTGCGGGCGGGGCACGAGGTCACACTGGTCACGCACGGCTGCTTCGAGCCGCTGGTGGCGGGCTCGGGGATGGGCTTCCACGCGCTGCCGGTGGATCCGCGCGCCGAGCTGGAGTCCGGGCGGGGGCGGGGCCTGCACCGCAGTGCGACGGGCGTCGGGAAGTTGCTGCGGGTGGTGTCGTTGGCCCGGTCGGTGGCCGGGCGGATGACCGACGGTCTGGTCACGGCCGCGCGGGCGAGCGACGTACTGCTGCTGGCGGGCTCCGTCGTGCCGCTGGGCCACACGATCGCAGAGGGGCTGTCGCTGCCCAGTATGGGTGTCTATCTCCAACCCCTGACCACGACACGCGAGTTCGCGCCGCCGATGCTCGCCACCGGCTCCTGGGGGCCGGTGGGCAACCAGGTCGCCGGGCACGGGGTGGCGCTGGCCGTGGAGCGGGTCTTCGCCGCGGCCGTCCCGACGGTGCGGGCCCGGCTGGGGCTGCCGCCCGCCCGGCCCGGCGCCGGGCACCGGCAGCGCGAACGCCGGCTGTGGCCGGTGCAGCACGGCTTCAGCCCGCTGGTGGTGCCCCGGCCGCGCGACTGGCGTCCGGGACTGGACATCGCCGGTTACTGGTGGCCGTACGACCGTGAGACCGAACTGCCCGACGAGCTGCGGGAGTTCCTGGAGGCGGGGCCGCCTCCGGTGTTCGTGGGCCTGGGCAGCGCGACCGTGCCCGATGCCGAGGGGCTCAGCGCATCGATCGTCGCCGCGCTGCGCCGGGCCGGGCTGCGCGGCGTGATCCAGCGCGGCTGGGGCGAACTCCGCGGCGCCGGGGACGACATGATCACCATCGGCGACGTCGCTCACTCGGCGCTCTTCCCGCACATGGCGGCCGTTGTCCATCACGCCGGCGCGGGCACGACAGCCGCGGGACTGCGTGCCGGGGTGCCGGCCGTGCCGGTGCCGATCCAGTTCGACGCGGGCTTCTGGGCGAGGCGGCTGGTGCGGCTGGGGGTGGCGCCGTGCGCCGTGCCGCTGCGCCACCTGACCGCCGACACGCTGACGGCGGCGCTCGTGCGGGCCACGCGGGAGGCGGGTTTCCGGCGGCGCGCGGCGGCGCTTGGCACCCGGATCCGTGCGGAGGACGGGGTGGGGCCGGTGCTGCAGGCGGTGCATCGGCTGACACGCTGAGGCACGGGCGGCTCGGGACGGGGATCAGGTGTGAACGGCGAGGGTGGACCGCCGTTCACAGCCGACCCGCCCCGCATCACCCCACCTCCGGCCGCCACCCCGCCGGCCGGAGGATGCCCAACAGCTGTCTCACCAGCTCGTCCACCACCTCGTCCAGCGTCGCCGGTACCCACCCCGCACTCCAGTCGTGGATCAGGCCGTTGACGCTGCCGATGAAGGCCGTCGCGGCGAGGCGGTAATCACGGCGGGCCGCCTCTCCCCGCTCGGCGGCCGCCTGTGCCTCGGCGCAGATCAGGTCGACCCAGCGGGCGCGGCGCGTGAGCCGTTGCTCCTCCATGCGGGGGCTGACGCCGACGATCTCGACGAAGGTGATGCGGATGCGGCGGGGATCGGCGGTGATGTTGCCGGCGTACGCGCGGAAGATCGCGGTGGCCCGCTCGGCGATCGGTAAGCCCTGTGTGGCGGCCGCCGCCGTGAGCACCGCTTCCTCGGCCCAGGCGTTGACCTGGAGATGGAGGGCGGCCAGCACGTCCTCCAGGCTGCGGAACTCCTCGTAGAACTGCCGGGTGGACAGTCCCGCCGCCTCGCTGAGCGCGGCGACGGTCGTGGACCGGTAGCCGGGGCTGTCGCCGATGAGCTGGAGCGCGGCGTCCAGGAAGCGCCGGTGCCGCTCGGCCTGCCGTTGCTGCGCCGACTTGCCGCCGTAACGGCCCGTCGGCGCCCTGAGCCTGCCCACCAACGTCCCTCCCGTTCCGAACCGTTGGCCAATTTTGTCGTGCACGAAGCCTTGGGGAGAAGGGCACCCCCTAGTTGACGGCCTGCGCGGCCCACGCCGTCAGCTCGGCGCGGGCCGCGTTCAGTAGTTGGGCGGAGGGAGCCGTCGTCCCGTTGGTCACCAGCGCGTAGTGCGGCACGCCCGAGTCCGGCGCGGTGAGCAGCAGGCGGCGGCTGCCCGCGCCGCCCGGTTCGGCGGCCACCCCGATCGGGGTCGTGCCGGTGTACGCCGGTGGCGCGTACGCCGTGCCGAGGTCCGACACCACCGTGGTCGCCGAGGTCGGGAAGGACGCCGGGAGATGCAGCTCGGTCGGCGCCGGGCCGCCGTTCGACCGCCACAGCAGCAGCGCGTACTGCCCGGACCCCACCAGTCGTGCCACGTTCGGCAGCGAGCTCGGCACCGGGTTCCAGGTCAGCGTGGTGGAGCCGTCCCGGGAGCGGTCCTCGTAGGTGAAGGCGACCGTCGTACCGGACGTGGCGCTCGGGTAGACGCGGTCCAGCAGCCGGGCGTCCTGGCGCAGGGTGACCGCGCCGGAGTCGTCGAGGTGGACGGCGGACAGGTCCTCGTCGTTCCAGGCGTCGCCCTCGGTGAGCACCTTCTCGGGGTTGCCGTTCATCAGCTCGTGGTGGCGGCCGTGGTAGATGTCCCACTGCCACTGCGTGCCGGACAGCACCGGTCCGGACGCCTTCGGGTTCGACCACCAACTCACCCCGGGCAGCCGGGAGTCGAGGGCCTGGTACATCGCCTTGAGAACGGTGGGCGCCTTGTCGGAGACGGTGCCGGCCAGCGGATGGCCGAACTCGCTGACGATCGCGGGCGTGCCGGTCGCCGCCGCCCGGTCCCGGACGGTTCCGAAGTCGCCGGCGTACTGGCCGTCCTGCGCCTTGCCCCACATGAAGACGCCGGAGATGGCCTTCTGGTCGTAGAAGTGGGTGTTGAAGACATAGCGCGGGCCGAGCGTGCCCGCGTCGAGCAGGCCGCCCTCTTCCTTCTGGAAGTCCAGGTTGGCGTTCCAGAAGAGGTTGGGCTCGACGAAGGCGGGCTTGGACTGCCAGCCCGCCGCGTCCATCCGGGCCCGGAACCTCTCGTAGAACGGCCACAGCACGTCCCGCTCCCAGGTGCGGCTGGTCTGGCCGGAGTCGTAGACGCCGGCGTGCGGCTCGTTGTAGGGGTCGAAGCCGACGACTTGGGCGAAGTCCTCGGCGGACAGGTGCTGCCTTACGTACGCCATGGTCTTCTGGGCGGTGGCGAGGAAGGCGTCCTGGAGGCCGTACGCGTTGTGCCAGAAGTCGTACGTCGCGCGCTTGACGGCCTCGTTCTGGGTGATGTTCTGGCCCCAGAAGAGGCAGATCCCGCAGAACTCGTCGGGGTAGTCGCCGAGGTCGACGGCCCACTTGGGGGCGCCGTCGCCGGTGTACCAGCTGTCGGGGTCGAAGAGGTACCGGGAGTAGAGGTCCTGGTGGAAGTCGGGGTAGACGCGGATGCCGGCGTCGAGGAACGCGCGCATCTGGTCGGTGGCGGCGGCCAGGTACGCGGTGTCGACCTGGCCGCGCACCGGCTCGGCGTAGGCCCAGGAGAGCAGGAAGCGGACGGTGTTGCCGCCGCCGAGGGCGCGCAGCGCGGCCGCCGACTTGCGGGCGTCGGCGACCGAGGCGAAGGGCAGGCCGTGGTTCTCGGCGAGCTTGGTCTCGCCGGAGACGTTGTAGCCACGCAGGACCACCTCGCGGCCCGAGGCGTCGGTGAAGCGGCCGTTCTGCACGGTAAGCGGGGAGCCGTCGAACCAGAGCGAGTCGGGGAGGGTGTCGGCGGTGGCGGGGCGGGTGCCCGCAACCGACAGGAATCCACAGAGGACAACCAGAACAACGAGCAAACGCGCACGTTTATTCGGCATGTCCACCACAGTCCGACCAAGTCCGGACACCGTCAACACTTCTAACTCGAGAGTAAGTTCGTTCTCGGCCACCCCGCCACCACCTCATGCGCCGACGCGGCGCGTCACGTTCAGCAGATACTCCTTCCGGTTCAGCGGATTGTGGTCGGTGCGCGGCCGCTCGGGCACCGCGACACCGGACACGACGGGCGCGTAGTGGTCGAAGGCGCTGTCCAACTCGCCCTCGCCCCGAGTGAGGCCCGGCAACTGCTGCTCCAGGGCGTGCACCCGGTCCGCGGGCACCGAGCCCTCCAGGACGCAGGCCGCGCCGCGAGTGCCGGTCGCCCGCGGTACGGCCCGCAGCGCGGCCAGCATCGGCAACAGGGCGCCGAGGGTGTCGGCCGGGGCCTCGACGCGGAAGCGGTGCATCGGCTCGTGCACCCGGGTGCCCGCGCGCCGCAGGGCCTCGATCAGTACGAGCGGGGTCAGGCCACGGAAGTCGTAGCCGGTGCTGGACATGCTCTTGTCGAAGCCCTGGTGGGCGTGGCTCTGGCGGGGCGAATAGCCGGAGTGGGTCATGGTGACCGTGCAGTCGGGGATCCGCCAGCCGTGCAGGCCCTGCCCGAGGGTCTCCCGGACGGTGTCCTCGACGGCCTTGAAGAAGGCGTACGGCATGGAGCCCAGCTCCACCTCCAGCCGGAAGTCGACGCCCGCCCCGGGCGGCGCGGGGTCGACGCGCAGCCCGACCGTGGCGAGGAAGGGGTTGGCGTCCTTCTTGTTGAACTCGACCGCCGACCCGCTCCCGACCAGCCGCTCGACGCACAGCGGTGTGGTCTCCCGGAAGGTGACGTCCAGTCCGTAGTCGTCGGCGAGCGTCGCCTGGACGACCTCCTTCTGCACCTCGCCGTACAGCGACACGGAGGTCTCCTGGCGCACCTCGTCGTGCCGCAGGGCGATCAACGGGTCCTGCTCGGCGAGCTGGGTGAGCGCGACGTGCAGGGCCCGCCGGTCCGTCCCCGGGCCCGGCACGACGACCGTCTCCAGGGTCGGCGGGGCGAAGAAGTGCCCGGCAGGCCCCCGCGGTACGCCGATGGAGTCGCCGATCCTGATGTCGGCGAGGCCCCACAGCCGGGCGATACGGCCGGCCGGCACGGCGTCCTGCCGGGCGTCGGTGCCGTGGTCGAAGACGCTGATCGCGGTGATCCGGCCCTCGGTGCCCTCGTCACCGCACGGCACCCGGTCGCGGGTGCGCAGCGTGCCGGAGAAGACGCGCGCGTAGGCGATCTTCTCCCCCGCCGGACCCCGCTCGACCTTGAAGACGCTCCCCGAGAGCGGGCCCTCGGGGTCGCCGTCGGCCGTGGGCAGCAGGTCCCTGATGCCGCCGATCAGGGCGTCCACGCCGGCGCCCGTGATGGCCGAGCCGCAGTACGCGGGGTGGACCAGGGCCTGCCGTGTCCGTTCCGCGAGGGACGTGTGCAGCAGGTCGTCCGAGACGGTGCCCCGGACGTAGGCGGCGAGCAGGTCGTCGTCGTGGTCGGCGAGGATGTCGAGCGCGGTCGGGCCGAGGCCGGGAGTGAAGCCGGCGACTCGGGTGCCGAGGCCGGTGGCCGTGCCCATGGGGACGGCGGGCGCGCCGAGCCGTTCGGACACCGAGCGCAGCACGTCCTCGTACCGGGCGCCACGGCGGTCGATCTTGTTGACGAACAGCAGGGTGGGGATGCGCAGCCGTCGCAGGGTCCGCATCAGGACGCGCGTCTGGGCCTGGACGCCCTCGACGGCCGAGACGACCAGGACGGCGCCGTCCAGGACGCCGAGCACCCGCTCCACCTCGGCGATGAAGTCCGGGTGACCGGGTGTGTCGATGAGGTTGACGGTCACGTCGTCGACGGGGAACGAGACGACGGCCGACTTGATGGTGATGCCGCGCTGCCGCTCCAGCGCGAGGGTGTCCGTCCGGGTGCTGCCGGCGTCGACGCTGCCGATGTCGTCGATCACCCCGGCGGTGTGCAGCAGCCGTTCGGTCAGGCTGGTCTTACCTGCGTCGATGTGCGCGAGAATCCCCAGGTTGAGCAAGTGCACGAAGCGTCATGTCCTTTGTGGAGTGGGTCATGGTGACGGCGGGGGACATGAACGCTGCTCGCATGGATCGCTCCTTGCTCTGTGACGACTGGTCGGGTGCAGTGCAGCAGAAGGACCGGCGGCGCGACAATGGATTAACGCTCAACCATGCGAGGGTCGAGGCATGCGTGAGATTCTTCCGGCGCTGCGCCGCTGGTACGCGGCCGCGGCCCCGTTCGGTTTGGCCACGGTGGTGGGGGTGAGCCGCAGCGCGCCGCGTGACCCGGGGGCGGCGATGGCGGTGGGGCCGGACGGCGAGGTGGTCGGCAGTGTGTCGGGGGGCTGCGTCGAGGGGGCGGTGTTCGAGCTGGCGCAGGAGGTCGTGGCGAGCGGCGAGGCACGGCTGGAGACGTTCGGCTACAGCGACGAGGACGCGTTCGCGGTGGGGCTGACCTGCGGCGGCGAGATCACCGTGCTGGTCCGGCCGGTCACGCCCGAGCGCGATCCCGCGTTCGGGGTGGTCGCCCAGTCGGTCCTGGAGGGCCGCCCGGTGACCGTGGCGACGGTCATCGACGGGCCGGCGCCGCGCGGGGCCACCCTCGCCGTCTGGCCCGATCGGGTGACCGGCACGCTGGGGGCGGGCGGCCTGGACGTGGCGGTCACCGCCGACGCGCGCGGCGAACTCGCCCTCGGCGCCACCGGCCTACGGCACTACGGGCCGCACGGGGAGCGGCGCCAGGACGTTGTCGCGGTGTTCCTGCACTCCTTCGCGCCGCCGCCGCGGATGCTGGTGTTCGGCGCGATCGACTACGCGGCGGCGGTGGCCCGCGTCGGCGACTTCCTCGGCTACCGGGTCACCGTCTGCGACGCCCGCCCGGTCTTCGCCACGCCGAAGCGTTTCCCGCCCGGCGTGGAGGTGGTCGTGGACTGGCCGCACCGCTATCTGCGCGGCACCGACACCGACGAGCGCACGGTGATCTGCGTGCTCACGCACGATCCGAAGTTCGACGTACCGCTGCTTCAGGAGGCGCTGCGCCGGCCCGCCGCCTACATCGGGGCGATGGGCAGCCGCCGTACTCACGACGAACGCGCGAGGCGCCTCACCGACGCCGGGCTCACCGCCCGTGAGCTGTCGCGGCTGCGCTCCCCGATCGGGCTCGACCTGGGCGCCCGCACGCCGGAGGAGGTGGCGGTGTCCGTCGCCGCGGAGATCGTCGCCCTGCGGTGGGGCGGCAGCGGGGAGCCGCTGACGGCGACGGCGGGGGCGATCCATCCGTCGCCGTGAGACACCTCAGGCGTTCTCGTGCCGGTGGTCGGCGATGAGTTGTTCCAGGTGGTCCAGTGCCGCCGCGGTCCGGTCCGGGTGGTCCCGGAAGTAGGGGTCGTCCGGCACCGGGAGCGACCCCGCCAGGGCCCAGCCGCGGCCGCGTGCCCAGGTCGCGTCGTCGGTGCCGACGGCCTCCCGGAACGCCTCGCGGGCGGACGCGGGCAGGAACAGCCAGGCGGGCAGCAGGTCGACCGCCGGGTCGGCCACGGCGAGGGTGCCGAAGTCGATGACCGCGCTCAGACGGCCGTCCCGGGCCAGCAAGTTGCCGGTCGCGAGGTCGCCGTGGATCCACACCGGCGGCTTGTGCCAGGCGGGCGCCGCGAGGGCCGCCTCCCACACCTCGGTCACCGCGTCGGCGTCGACGAGGCCGGCCGCCCGCAGCGCCTCGATCTTGGGCCGCACCCGGGCCTCGGCGGCGAGGGAGTCACGCTCGTCGCCGAGCGGCACGCCACGGAAGGCGTTGCTCTGCTGCGGGCCGGGCCCGCCCGTCGGGTCGATGTGCTGCAACGCGGTGATGAACCCGGCGAGCTCACGGGCCGTCCGCGCGGGGTCGGCCAGCGCCTGAGGGGACGCGGTCTCGCCGTCCAGCCAGCGGTACACGGACCACCGGTACGGATAGCCCTCGCCGGGCTCGCCCTGCGCGACGGGCTCCGAGACGGGCAGCGGGAGATGCGGGGCCAGGCGCGGCAGCCAGCGGTGCTCCCGCTCCACCTGGCCCTCCCAGTGCGCGTAGCGCGGCAGCCGGACGGACAGTTCGTCGCCGAGCCGGAAGGTGGCGTTGTCCAGGCCGGAGAGCGCAACCGGGGAGACCGGAAGGTCGGCCCACTGCGGGAACTGGTCGGTGAGCAGACGGCGTACGAGCGCGGCATCGATCAGCACCCCGACATGGGACCGCTTCGCACACCGGCGCGTCCACCGAATTAGCGGGGTGGCAGCCGGTGCAGGGTCACGTCCGTGAGCCGGCCGTCGGTGACGGTGGCGGTCATGTAGGTGCAGTGGGGCTCGCGGCGGCGGTCGGTCGGGGAACCGGGGTTGAGCAGGCGCAGGCCGGTGGGGGCCGTGGTGTCCCAGGGGATGTGGCTGTGGCCGAAGACCAGGACGTCCAGGTCGGGGAAGCGGGCGGCGCAGCGGGCCTCGCGGCCCTGGGCGGGGCCCGTTTCGTGGACGGCGCCGAAGCGCAGGCCGTCGAGTTCGGCGTACGCCACCTCGGGCAGCCGGGCGCGCAGGTCGGGTCCGTCGTTGTTGCCGTACACGCCGACCAGCCGGCGGCAGCGGCTTCGCAGCAGGTCCAGGGTGGCCGTGTCGACCCAGTCGCCGGCGTGGAACACGACGTCGGCGTGCGGGAGTTCGGCGAGCAGCGGGTCCGGCAGCGCCTTGGCGCGTTTCGGCAGGTGGGTGTCGGACATCAGGAGCAGACGCACGGCTTCAGCGTAGGACGGCCACCGCGCGCGGTGCACCGGTCAGCACGAGGCGGTGCCCCGCGTCTGTGTCAGTCCTCACCCCGCACGATGTTCCACTCCGAAGCCGTGTGCGGCGTCCGTGGTCCGTCCGGGCTCTCCACGGCCGGGAGCCAGGTGCGCAGTTCGCTCTTCGCGCGCAGCCGACGGGCTTTCGACCAGCCGGTCTCCAGACGGCGGACGACGGGTTTGTCACTGGTGGACGTGGTCACGACGCAAACCTCTTCCTTCTGCGTCCCTCGTACGGGTGTACGGAACTGGTGACCGGGTCCCCGCCTCCGCCGCAGGTAAACGCCCTGCCGGTCAGGCCGCGCCGGGTCCGCCGTTGCCGAACGAGCCGCTGGACCCACGGTTCCAGCGCGGCCTGCGCTGGTCGCCGCTGCGCATCCCGCCGGACGGCCTGAGGTCGTGCGGGGTGAGCCGTGCGTCGCCGCCCACCTCGTGGGGTTCGCGCTGCTCCCGCGACTCCCCGACCGCGCCGGAGGCCGGCAGCCTGGGCTGTTCGTCGGGCCGGGGCCGTCGGGGCTCGCGCCTGCGCACCTTGATGCCGAGCAGAACGGCCCAGATCAGCACCGCGGTGACGACGACGCCACCGACGAGGACGGCGACAAACCCGGCGACGGAACCAGCTGCGGCTACTTCGTGAGCGATGGGATTCATGCGCTCCGAGTACCCGGTCACGGGCAGTGAATGACTCCGGTCGGTCCCCTGACGGCTGACAACAGGGCGTGGCGCGGGCTGCACCCCACGTCACGGCGATAGCGTCGCGGCGGCCGGAGAGGAGGACGATGACGGAGCTGTCGCAGGACACCCCGCCCGCCCGGCGGCGTACGGGGCACGGACGTCCGCTGGGCGCGACGCTGTTGCGCTGGGCCACGACGACCGATCACAAGGTGATCGGACGGCTCTACATGGTCACCGCCTTCTGCTTCTTCCTCTTCGCCGGACTGCTCGCCCTCGCCATGCGCGCCGAACTCGCGGCGCCGGGGCTGCAGTTCTTCAGCGAGCTCGGCTACAACCAGCTCTTCACCATCCACGGCACCATCATGATGCTGCTGTTCGCGACGCCGATGTTCGCCGGGTTCGCCAACGCCGTGATGCCGTTGCAGATCGGCGCCCCGGACGTGGCCTTTCCGCGCCTGAACGCCCTGTCGTACTGGATGTACCTGTTCGGCGGGCTGATGGTCGTCGCCGGGTTCGTCGTCCCCGCCGGCGCGGCGGCCTTCGGCTGGTTCGCCTACGCCCCGCTGAACAGCGCCTACTTCTCGCCCGGCGCGGGCGGCGACCTGTGGGTGATGGGCCTGGTGGTGACGGGTGTGTCGACGACGCTCGGCGCGGTGAACTTCATCGCCACGATCGTGTGCCTGCGCGCACCCGGCATGACCATGTTCCGGATGCCGATGTTCACCTGGAACATCCTGTTCACGTCGATCCTCGTGCTGCCCGCGTTCCCGGTCCTGACGGCCGCGCTGCTCGCGCTGGAGTCGGACCGCAAGTTCGGCTCGCACATCTACGACTCGGCGAACGGCGGGGCGTTGCTGTGGCAGCACCTGTTCTGGTTCTTCGGGCATCCCGAGGTGTACATCGTCGCGCTGCCGTTCTTCGGGATCATCACGGAGATCATCCCGGTGTTCTCCCGCAAGCCGCTGTTCGGCTATCTGCCGATGATCGGCGCGACCATCGCCATCACCATGCTGTCCGCGGTCGTGTGGGCGCACCACATGTTCGCGACCGGGGCGGTGCTGCTGCCGTTCTTCTCGCTGATGTCGTTCCTGATCGCCGTGCCCACCGGAATCAAGTTCTTCGCGTGGATCGGCACCATGCACCGCGGCTCGCTGTCGTTCGAGACTCCGATGCTGTGGGCGATGGGGTTCCTGGTGTCGTTCCTGCTGGGCGGGTTGAGCGGGGTGCTGATCGCCTCTCCGCCGCTCGACTTCCACCTCACCGACTCGTACTTCATCGTGGCCCATCTGCACTATGTGCTGTTCGGCACCGTCGTGTTCGCGATGTTCGCCGGGTTCTACTTCTGGTGGCCCAAGTTCACCGGCAAGATGCTCGACGAGCGGCTCGGCAAGCTGCACTTCTGGCTGCTGTTCCCGGGCTTCCAGCTGACCTTCCTCGTCCAGCACTGGCTCGGCGAGGAGGGCATGCCCCGCCGCTACGCCGACTACCTGCCCGCCGACGGCTTCACCCTCCTCAACGCCCTGTCCTCCGCCGGGGCGTTCCTGCTCGGCATCTCCACCCTGCCGTTCCTCTACAACGTCTGGCGCACCGCCAGATACGGCAGGACGATGACCATGGACGACCCCTGGGGGTACGGGCGCGGCCTGGAATGGGCCACCGCCTGTCCGCCGCCCCGGCACAACTTCGTCGCGCTGCCCCGCGTACGGTCCGAGTCCCCGGCGTTCGACCTGCACCATCCGGCGATCGCCCGGCAGCGGCAGCTCCGGAGAGGGGAGCAGACCCGATGAAGACGGAGGCCGTGCTGTTCGGGGGCGTGGCGCTGTTCTTCGGGGGGATCGCCGCGCTGTACGGCGCGTGGTCCGAGGAGCCGGCCGGCACGGCGGTGCTGGTGATCGCGTTCCTGATGGCGGGCGTGGTGTCGTTCTTCAGCGCGGTGCAGTACCGGCGCAAGGGGCGCCGCCCGCAGGACCGGCTCGACGCCGAGGTCGCCGACGCGGCGGGGCCGGTGGAGTTCTTCCCCGACGAGAGCCCGTGGCCGATCGTCACGGCGGCGGGCTTCGCGGTGGCGGCGATCGGTGTGGTGTACGGGCTGTGGCTGTTCCTCATCGGTCTCGCGGTGCTGTCCCGGGGGGTTCTGGGCCTGGTTTTCCAGTACGCGCGTCGGGGTGCCGGTCGGCAGGAGTGAGCTCCGGGCGGGGCGCTCCGGGCCGGAACTCGCCGACCGGGCGGTGCTCGCTCTCGTAGGCCCCTTCGACGGTCTGCCGGACGTCGCCGGTCGACACGCCCTCCCGCAGCCGCTGTTCCTCCGCGCGCAGCAGGGCGTGGCACAGCCGTCGGGTGATCACGAACGCGAGGACCGGGCCCAGCACCAGGGCCACGCGCAGGATCCAGGTCAGGGCGTTCACCGAGATCCGGAAGGCGAACGCCACGACGTCGTTGCCGCCAGCCAGGAGCAGTACGCCGTAGAAGGTGACGCCGGCAACGCCGAGGGCGGTGCGGACGGGACGTTCCCGGGGCCGGTCGCACAGGTGCTGCTCCTGCTCCCACTCCCCCGTCAGCCGCTGTTCCACGAACGGGTACAGGTACAGGACCGTGAACAGCAGCCCGGGCAGCACGACCGCCGGGAGCAGCACGTTCCACATGAGGGTGTGCCCGAGGACGACCGTCTCCCAGGGCGGGACGAGGCGCAGCGCGCCCTCCAGGAAGCCGACGTACCAGTCGGGCTGGGCACCGGTCGACACCAGGTCGGCGCGGTAGGGGCCGTACGCCCAGATCGGGTTGATCTGGGCGACGCCGCCGATCACGGTGAGCAGGCCGAAGGTCATCAGGGACAGGCCGCCCGAGCCGGCGGTGAACTGGGGGAAGAACGGTCTGCCGACAGCGTTGCGGCGGGTGCGGCCCGGTTCGCGCCACTGGGTGTGCTTGAGGTGGAACACCAGGATGAGATGCAGGGTGACCAGGGCGATCAGGGCGCCGGGCAGCAGCAGGACGTGCATGACGTACAGCCGGGTGACGATGTCCTCGCCGGGGAACTCCGCGCCGAACGCGAACATGCTCAGGTACGTCCCGACGATCGGGATGGAGAGCATGATGCCCTGGGCGATGCGCAGGCCGGTGCCGGAGAGCAGGTCGTCGGGGAGCGAGTAGCCCGCGAAGCCCTCGGCGAGGGCGAGCACGAACAGGGTGACGCCGATGACCCAGTTGAGCTCGCGGGGGCGGCGGAAGGCGCCGGTGAAGAAGATCCGCAGCAGGTGCACGCCGATGGCGGAGAGGAAGACCAGGGCGGCCCAGTGATGGGTCTGGCGCAGCAGCAGTCCGCCGCGGACGTCGAAGCTGATCTGCAGGGTGGAGTCGAAGGCCGCCGACATCTGCACACCGCGCAACGGCCGGTACGAGCCGTCGTAGACGACCTCGGTCATCTCCGGTTTGAAGAACAGCGTCAGCCACACGCCCGTCAGCAGCAGGACGATCAGGCTGTAGAGGGCCAGCTCGCCGAGCAGGAACGACCAGTGGTCGGGGAACGCCTTGCGCAGCAGGCCGCCCCCCTCGTACGCGGGCAGGCGGGCGTCGGCCGCGTCGGCGAGCCGGGCTCCTCGGGCAGGGGGGCGTCGCCGGGCCGCCGCCTCGTCGCCTCCTGCCACCTCACGCCACCTCCGACCGCCGCCCGCACCGTCCCGTGCTGTCTATCCCGCACCGGGACGGCGCCGAGCGCCCGTGGGGCGTGAAACACCCCGTTCGGGGGTGTGCGAAAGGGCCTAAACGTTGGGCTTGGCCACGCTGATGTCGCCCAGTGCCGACCCCGAGTCGCGTTCCATCGCCAGGTCACCCAGGGAGACGATGCCCACCGGGTGGTCGTGGTCGACGACCGGGATGCGGCGTACGGCGTGTTCGCGCATGAGTTCCACCGCGTGGTCCAGTTCCTCGTCGGGCCGCACGGTCACCAGGTCGTCGCTGCACGCGGCGGCCACGGTGATCTCGTCGGGGTCGCCGCCGTCGGCGATCGACCTCACCACCAGGTCGCGGTCGGTGACCAGGCCGCGCAGGTGGTCGCCGTCCGTGACCAGGACGGCGCCGAGGTCCTGGTCGCGCATGATCCGGGCCACCGCCGCGACGGAGGTCTGCGGTTCGACGGTCACCGGGTCGCCGGTCATGATGTCGCGGACGTACTGGGCCATGACGTACCTCCTCGTCTGCTGTTCCTCGCCCTCCGGGTACCCGGGGCGGCCGGGTCGGCACGTGCGGGTCAGCCGTCCAGGGCGAGCTCGCTCCACACCTGTTTGCCGCCGCTGACCGGGACCGTTCCCCAGGCCGCCGACATGGCCTCGACGAGGAGGAGGCCGCGGCCGCCGGTGGCCTCCCAGCCGATGCGGGTCGGCTTGACGGGGCTGCGCGGGGAGGTGTCGGCGACGGCGACGCGCAGCCGGCTGTCGACGAGGGTGAGGTCGAGGCGGACCGGGCCGTCCGTGTGCACGAGGGCGTTGGTGACGAGTTCGGAGACGACCAGCAGGACGGCGTCCCTTTGCGTGGTCACGCCCCAGGCGCGCAGGGTGCGCCGGGTGAAGCGACGGGCGTGCCCGACAGCCTCGGGGACCCGCCACACGGTCCAGGTCTCGCGCCGGGGGCGTATCGCCATGCCGTCGTAGCGCATGAGGAGCAGCGCCACGTCGTCGCCGCGGTGCGCGTCGCCGAGCAGGCCGTCGGCGACCAGGCCCAGGTGGGCGGGGTCGGAGGCGGCGAGCCGGTCGGCGAAGCCGGCCATGCCCTCGTCGATGTCGGTGTCGGCGGTCTCGACCAGGCCGTCTGTGGTGAGGGCGAGCAGGGTGCCGGGCTGCAGCCGCAGCGGGCTCATCGGGAAGTCCGCCTGGACCAGCACGCCGAGCGGCGGGCCGCCCTCGGCCTCCGCGATGTGGGCGCTGCCGTCGGGGTGGCGCACCACCGGGGGCAGATGGCCGGCGCGGACGCACCAGGCGGAGCCCTCCTCCATGTCGACGTCGACGTAGACGCAGGTGGCGAAGAGGTCGGTCTCCATGTCGACGAGCAGCCGGTTGGCGTGCGAGACCACGACGTCGGGCGGGTGGCCCTCGACGGCGTAGGCGCGCAGGGCGGTGCGCATCTGGCCCATGAGGGTGGCGGCGCCCGCGCTGTGGCCCTGGACGTCGCCGATGACGAGGGCGACGTGGTTGTCGGGCAGCGGGATCACGTCGTACCAGTCGCCGCCGACCTCCAGCCCGGCCGTGGCGGGCAGGTAGCGGGCGACGGCGACCGCGCCGGGCAGCTTCGGCAGACGGCGCGGGAGGAGCTGGCGCTGGAGCATGCCGACGAGTTCGTGCTCGGCGTCGAAGGCGTGGGCGCGCATCAGGGCCTGTCCGGCGAGGCCGGCGGAGGCGGTGAGCAGGGCGCGTTCGTCGGGGCCGAAGTGGTGCGGGCGGTCCCAGCCGATCAGACAGGCGCCGGCCATCCGGCCCGCGGCGGGCAGCGGGAGGACGGCGAGACCGCCGGGGCCGACGTCGGCGAGCGCGGGTTCCAGGGCGGTGCCCGCGGGCCAGATCTGGGCGCGGCCCTCGCGCAGGGCGGCGGCGAGGGTGGGCATGGCGCGCACGGGCGCGTCGGGCCATTCGGTGCGCCACTCCAGGCGCCACAGCTCGGGCCAGGCCTCCGGTTCGGGCGGGTCGAGGACGGTGACGACGAGCCGGTCGTGCTCCAGTTCGGCCAGGGCGATCCGGTCGGCCTGCAGGGGTCGGCGCAGGGCGGCGACCACGGCCTGGCTGACGTCCCGGACGGTGCCGGCGTTGGACAGGGCGGCGGCCAGCCGCTGGATGCGGGCCACGTCCGTGACGTCGGAGCGCAGCGTCGAGGCGTCGTCGACCGTGCCCGCCAGCCGGGCCGGGACGCCCTCGCCGCCGGGCACCAGGCGGCCGCGCAGCCGGAGCCACTTGGGTGGTCCGGTGGGCTGGAGCACCCGGAACTCCAGTTCGCGTTCGCCGATCGTCATGTGGTCGGCCTCCACCACGGACATCAGCGACGGCAGGTCCTCCGGCACGGTCAGGCCGAGCAGCGTCTCGACCTTGCCGTCGAACGCGTCCCGGGTGAGGCCGAACAGCTCCAGGATGTCGTCGCCGACCTCCGCCCGGCCGGTGTCCATGGCCAGGCTGAACGCACCCGGCGCCAGCTCGCCGCCCTCGACGGGGGCGGCCGGGAAGGGAGCGGCGACCGCGTCGGCGATCAGCTCCAGGCACTTGCGGTCCTCGGTGTCGAAACCTTCCCGGCACTCGCTCACGGCGAGCAGACAGCTCCCGGCGCCGTCGCGGCGGGCGGGCAGCGCGGCCAGGAAGAAGTCCCGCGCAGGGGTACGGCGGGCCTCCGCGCGGTCGGCGAGTTCGCCCGGGCCGAGCCACACGGGGTGCCCGGCGTGGTGGGCGTCGGCCACCGGGGAGCTTCCGGCGAGCGGGTAGCCGTCGCGCAGGCCGTACAGGGTCCTGGGCACGCCGGCCGACTCGGCCAGGCACAGCAGCTCGCCGTCCTCGCTGGGCGTGTACACGGCGGCGAAGGTCGCTCGCGCGAAGACGAGCACCTGTTCGAGGACCCGGCGCCTGCGTTCGGGGGTGTCCGGGTCGGCCCTGAGCACCGAGAGGGCGTCCTCGGCACGCAGCACTCTCGCCCTGCGACCGGCAACGCCCTCACTGACCACGTCCGTATTACAGCGCTTATGACCGTCGCGCGCAGCCCCTGTGAACGCGGTATGGCCGCCGGACGGCGAGCGGGGCGGGTGGGCGCTCGAAACACACCGAACAGGTTTTTACGCATGCGTACCGCACGGGCGTCTCGTGACAGGCGTGACTGTCGGGGGCCCTCCGACGGCTGGAAGGCTCGTTGCGGTCACGGAGGGGGAGGGCATGGACAAGCGGTACGAGGTGTACGCGCTGGCGGACAGCCACTTCTACGACACGCCGGACCGGCTCGGAGGCGGCAGCGAGCCCCTGTTCGAGACGGCCCGCCGCCCGGCGCCGGAGGGCTGGTCGACGGCCCGCGTCGGCGACTGGCTGACGCTGACACCGCTCGGCCCGGACGGCACGCCCGCGGCCGGACCCGCGCAGGGCTGGAAGATCCACGCCTCCGCCACCCGCGCGGACGCGGACCGGATCGCGGCGATCGTGTGGGACTACTGCGTGCCCCGGCGTATCCCGTTCAAGTTCGTCCCGGCTCCCCACCTGCTGCACCTGCGCAACGCCAAGTACGCCCCGCGCGACGGCAGCGGCAAGTTCGTCACCGTCTATCCGGCCGACGACGAGCAGCTGCACGTCGTGCTGCGCGAGCTGGGCGAGCTGCTGAACGGCTTCGAGGGGCCGTACATCCTCACCGACCTGCGCTGGAACGACGGTCCGCTGTACGTCCGCTACGGCGCGTTCGCGCGCACGTTCGTCGTCGACGAGCGCGGTTCGCTGGTGCCGGCGGTGCGGGACGGCGAGGGGAAGCTGGTGCCGGACCGGCGGACGCCGTCCTTCCGGGTGCCCGGCTGGGTGACGCTGCCCGCCTTCCTCGAACCGCAGCTCACGGTCCGCAACACCACGACGGTCGGCGACCTGCCGTACCGGATCGAGAAGGCGCTGCACTTCTCCAACGGCGGCGGGGTCTACGTCGGCACCGACACGCGCGACGGGCGCCGGGTGGTGCTCAAGGAGGGCCGGCCGCACGCGGGGCTGGCCGCCGACGGGGCGGACGCGATCGCCCGTCTGGAGCGTGAGAAGGACGCGCTGGAGCGAGTGGCGGGCACCGGGGTGGTGCCCGAGGTGCGCGACTGGTTCACGCTCGGCGACCACCGGTTCCTGGTGATGGACTTCGTGGAGGGACGGCCCCTGAACTCCTTCTTCGCCGAGCGGCACCCGCTGCTCCGCGCCGACCCGGACCCGCGGGCCGTCGCCGACTACACGGCGTGGGCGCTGCGCATCCACCGGGCGGTCGAGCGGGCGGTCGAGGCGGTGCACGCGCGCGGGATCGTCTTCAATGACCTGCACGTCTTCAACATCATGGTGGCCCCGGACGAGGAGACCGTCCGTCTGATCGACTTCGAGGCCGCCGCGCCCGTCACCGACAACGGCCGCCAAGTCGTCGCCCACCCCGGCTTCTTCGCCCCGCCGGACCGCCGGGGCACGGACGTCGACCGCTATGCGCTGGCCTGTCTGCGCCTCGCCCTGTTCCTGCCCGTCACCACGCTGTTCGTGGTCGACCGGGGCAAGGCGGCGCATCTGGCGGACGTCGTCGCGGAGCAGTTCCCGGACCTGCCCAGGGCCTTCCTGGACGAGGCGGTCGCGGAGATCACCCGGGGCGCCGCCCGGCCCTCGCTTTCCACACCGCTGGTCCGGCCCGGGGACTGGCCGCACAGCCGTGACTCGATGGTCAAGGCGATCCTCGCCTCGGCCACCCCGGAACGCACCGACCGGCTCTTCCCCGGCGACATCACCCAGTTCTCCGACGGCGGCGGCCTCGGCCTCGCCCACGGCGCCGCCGGTGTGCTGTACGCGCTGGAGCGGACCGGCGCCGAACGGTACGAGGAGGGCGAGCGCTGGCTGCTGGCCCGCACCGACCCGCCGCCCGTCGGCACACCGCTCGGCCTGTACGACGGACTGGCGGGCGTCGCCCTGGTGCTGGACCGGCTCGGCCACCGGCAACGGGCCCTGGACCTGATCGACGTCGTCCTGCGTGAGCGCTGGCAGAAACTCGCCTCCGACCTGCACGGCGGACTGGCCGGACTGGGCCTGGTCCTCGGCCGGCTGGCGGGTACCACCGGCGAGGAGCGGCTGGCCGAGCGGGCCGAGGAGGCCGCCCGGATCCTTGTGGGACGGCTCGCCGAGCCGCTGCCCGAGACCCCGCGCCGACGGGCCGGACTGCTGCGCGGCATGACCGGCCCCGCCCTGTTCCTGCTGCGGCACTACGAGGACACCGGCGCGCGCGAGCTGCTGGACGCGGCCGGGACGGCACTGCGCCGGGACCTGGACTGCTGCGTCGTGCAGAAGGGCGGCTCGCTGGAGGTCGACGAGGGCTGGCGGACCATGCCGTACCTCGGCGACGGCAGCGTGGGCCTGGGCATGGTCCTCGACGACTACCTCGCCCACGCCGCCGACGACACCGGCGAGTTCGAGCGGGCCCGCGCCGGCATCCTCACCGCCGCCACCTCCCGCTTCTACGCGCAGCCCGGGCTGTTCCAGGGCCGCGCCGGAATGATCCTGCACCTCAGCCGCACCGCCACGCCGGGCGCCACCAAGGCACGCTTGGCCGAACAGGTCGCCGGGCTCGGCTGGTACGCGCTGGCGTACCAGGGCCAACTGGCCTTCCCCGGCCACCAGATGATGCGGCTGTCCATGGATCTCGCCACCGGAACGGCGGGCTGCCTGCTCGCGCTCGGCGCCGCCCTCGGCGACCCGGCCGCCGCGCACCTGCCGTTCCTGCCGCCGCCCGGCCGGAAGCCGTCATAAGGCCGGCGGCCCTCACAGACGCGGCTCCGCGCATCGGCGGAGTCGTGACACCACCCCGTCCCCATGGATGAAAGGACACGAAGATGGCACTGCTCGACCTGCAGGCGATGGACACCGAGGAGTACACCGGCGGCCAGAGCACCCTCAGCCTGCTCTCCTGTGTCAGCGCGGCGAGCATCACGCTCTGCCTCTGACCAGCGGCACCCGCACGGCTCCGGGCGGCCACTTCCCGCGAGGGAGGGGCCGCCCGGGGTCCGTCCGTGAGGCGGTACTCCCATGGCAGGACTGACGAGACAGGCGGATTCCGGCGTACGGGGGCTGATGCGTCCGGCCGGGCGGCACAGCGGGGCACGGTGCGTGGCGCTGTGCCTCGCCGGTACGGCCGCCACGGGGGCCGGGCTGCTGCTGCCCGCCGCGCTGGGCCGGGCCCTGGACACCTTGCTGGCGGACGGCTCCGCGACCGGCTGGGTGCTGTGCTGCGCCGGGCTGGTGCTGCTGATCGCCGTGCTGGACGCGGCCGAGACCGTGCTCGTCGGGACTGTCGACGCGCGGACCACGGCCTGGCTGCGGCGCCGGGTGAGCGGGCAGGTGCTGGCGCTGGGGCCGCGGGCCGTCACCCGGTTCGGGTCCGGTGAGCTGGTCGCGCGGGTCGTCGGCGACGCCGCGCAGGCCGGGACCGCGCCCGGCGCCCGCGCCACGCTGCTGGCCGCGTGCGCCGGGCCGCTCGGAGGCGTGGTGGCGCTCGCGCTGATCGACCCGTGGCCGGCGGTGGTGCTCCTCACCGGGGCGCCCGTACTGGCGCTTCTGCTGCGCGCCCTCGCCCGTGACACCGCCGAGTGCGCCGCCGACTACCAGCGGGTGCAGGGGCGGATCGCGTCCGCGCTCGCCGAGGCGGTCGCCGGTCACCGCACCGTCCGCGCGGCCGGTACGGCGGACCGGGAGACGGCGCGCATCCTGCGGCCCCTGCCCGAACTGGCCCGGGCGGGCCACCGCATGTGGCGGGTGCAGGGGCGGGCCGCCGGGCAGGCCGTCGCCGTGGCACCGCTGTTGCAGCTGGGCGTGGTCGCCGTCGCGGGCGTCCTGCTCGCCCGGCACCGGCTCTCGGTGGGTGAGATGCTCGCCGCCGCCCGGTACGCGGTCCTCGCGACCGGCGTCGGCGTCCTCGTCGGACAGCTGTCCGGTCTGGTCCGCGCCCGTGCGGCCGCCGCCCGGCTCGCGCAGGTGCAGGCCCAGCCCGCGCCCGCGTACGGAACCCGCCCGCTCCCGCCCGGCCCCGGCCGTCTCCAACTGCGTGGCGTCACCGCCCGCCTGGGCACCCGCACCGTCCTCGACGGCGTCGACCTCGACCTCCCCGGCGGCACCACCCTCGCCGTGGTCGGCCGGTCCGGCACCGGCAAGTCCCTGCTCGCCGCGCTCGCCGGACGCCTCGCCGACCCGGACTCGGGCGAGATCCTGCTCGACGGCGTCCCGCTGCGCGACCTCACCCGCACAGACCTGCGCCGCGCCGTCGCCCACGCCTTCGAACGCCCCGCTCTCCTCGGCACCACCGTGGTGGACACCCTCGCGCTCGGCCTCCCCTCCCCCGACCCCGACCGCATCCGCGAGGCCGCCCGCACCGCCCACGCCGACGACTTCGTCCGCCGCCTGCCGCAGGGCTACGCCACGCCCTGCGCCGAGGCACCCCTCTCCGGTGGCGAGGCCCAACGCCTGGGCCTCGCCCGCGCGTTCGCCCACGGCGGCCGCCTGCTGATCCTCGACGACGCCCTGTCCAGCCTCGACACGGTGACGGAACACCACATCACGCGGGCCCTCCTGGCCCGGGGCCGGACGACCCGCCTCATCGTGGCCCACCGAGCCACCACGGCCGCCCGCGCGGACGCGGTGGCGTGGCTGGACGGCGGCCGGGTGCGGGCGGTGGGGCGGCACGAGGAGTTGTGGAGGGACGCGGAGTACCGGGCGGTCTTCGGGGACGGAGGGCGGGCGTGAGCGACGGGCTTCACCGGCGGGGTCTGCGCTTCCTGGGGGCCCGCCGCCGGGTGCTGGTGCGGCTCGGCGGGTGGTCGGTGCTGGAGACGGCGCAGACCTTCCTCGTGGGGTACGCGCCGGCGCGGGCGCTCGACGCCGGGTTTCTGGCGGGGCGTACCGATGTCGGGCTGGCGTGGCTCGGGGTGGCCGCTGTGGGGGTCGTGGTCGGGGCGTACGGGACCGGCCGGGTGTACTGGGCGGTCGCCGACCTGGTCGAACCGCTTCGGGACCGGCTCGTCACGCGGGTGGTGGCGCGCGGGGTGCGGGAGGCGGACTCTGCGGCGCTGTCCCGGCTCACCCAGCAGGTGGAGATCGCCCGGGACACCTTCGCGGGCCTGGTGATGGTCTCGCGCTCGTTCGTGTTCACCACGGTCGGCGCCCTGATCGGCCTGTTCTCGCTCGCCCCGGCGCTGCTGCTGGTCGTCGTGCCGCCCCTGGTCGCCGGGCTCGGCCTGTTCCTCGCCTCGCTGCGGCCCCTGGCGCGCCGGCAGGAGGCCTTGCTCACCGCCGACGAGGCCCTCGCCGGGCACCTGGGCACCGTGTGCCCGGGCCTGCGGGACATCACGGCGGCCGGGGCGGAGGCCCGGATCGCCGCGGACGTCGGGGAGCGCGTCGACGCGGAGCTGCGGGCCGCCCGCTCGCTGGCCCGCTGGTCCGTGCTGCGCGTGGCGTCCCTCGCGGTCGGCGGACAGCTGCCGATCGTGCTGCTGCTGGCCGCGGCGCCCCTGCTCCGCACCCACGGCGTCAGCGCCGGCGCGCTGGTCGGTGCCGTCGCCTACGTCACCCAGTCCCTGCTCCCCGCGCTGCGCAACCTGGTGCACGGCCTGGGCACCAGCGGCTCCCGCCTCGCGGTCGTCCTCCGACGCCTCGCACCGCCGGAGCCCCCCATGAGCGCCACGGGCACACCAGCCCCACCCCGCCCGAGCGGCGACCCGAACGCCGCCCTCGCCTTCTCCTGCGTCACCTTCGCCTACGGCCCCACCAGCACCCCCGTCGTCGAAAACCTCGACCTCACCCTCCCCCCGGGCTCCCACCTGGCCGTCGTAGGCCCGAGCGGCATCGGCAAGTCGACCCTCACCGCCCTCGCCGCCGGGCTGCTCACCCCCCGGCACGGCACCGTCCACGTCTGCGGGCACCCCGTCCCCGGACCGGACGCCGCCGCGCGCCGCGTCCTGATCCCGCAGGAGGCCTACGTCCACACCGGCACCCTCGCCGAGAACCTGGGCCACCTCCGCCCCGACCCGGTCCCCGAGGAGGAGCTGCTCGCCGCGGCCGAGGCGGTCGGGCTGACGCCGCTGCTCGACGCCCTCGGCGGACCTCGGGCGCAGGTCGACCCGGCCGCGCTGTCGGCGGGCGAGCGCCAGCTGATCGCGCTGACCCGGGCCTACCTGTCGTACGCGCCGCTCGCCCTGCTGGACGAGGCGACCTGTCATCTGGACCCGGAGGCGGAGGAGCGCGCGGAGCGGGCGTTCGCGGCGCGGCCGGGCGGGACCCTCGTCGTGGTCGCCCACCGCATCAGCTCGGCCCGGCGCGCCGACCGCGTGCTGCTCATGGACGGCCCGCGCACCGCGTACGGCACCCATGACGAGCTGGTCCGGCGCTCACCGTCGTACCGCGCCCTGGTCGGTGGCCGGCCGCCGCGGTCACAGCCAGCCCTCGCCGCGCGAGATGCGGATCGCGTCGACGCGGTTGCGGGCCCCGGTCTTGCGGGTGATGGCCGCCATGTAGTTGCGCACCGTCCCGTGGGACAGGTGCAGGCTCCCCGCGATCTCCGCGACGGAGGCGCCCTCGGCGGCCAGGGCTAACACGCTCAGCTCGCGCCGGGTCAGCGGCATCTGGGCGGCCTTGACGAAACCGAACCCCAGCGAGTCGTCGACGAAACGTTCCCCCGCGGCGACCCGGCGGATCGCGCGGATCAGCCGCTCGGGCGAGCCCGCCTTGTCGACGTAGCCGAGCGCGCCCGCCTCGATCGCTCGTCTGAGCAGTCCGGGCCGGTTGCCGTCGGCGAGCACCAGCAGCCTGGGCCGCGTGCGCACCGGGCCCTCGGCGGTCAGCTCGCCGAGCGGCGGCATGCCGTCGTCGTCCACGCGGTCCAGGTCCACGGCGCAGACGTCCGGCCGCACGGACCGGACCCGGCCGGCGGCGCCGGACCAGGCGCTGTCGAAGACCCCCAGATCGGGTTCGCGGCGCAGCCAGTCCGCCAGGATGGATCGCATCAGACACGCGTCGTGCACCAGAAGTACCCGGATCACCGATGTCCCTTCCACTTGCCGTCCGCAGGTTCATGGTGTTGAGCGCGTGCCCCATTCTTGGCGGCCCGCGCCTCGTCGGGGCACGCAAAACCGGCCAACGGGGTGCGTGGGGGCGCGCGGACCGCGCCCGTGCTCCGTCCCGCGCATCGAGTCCTGTGGCATGGGCCGGGTCGGTCGGGGTACGCGGTTGCTTTGTCCAGTCGCCGCCGGTGCCCCCGTGAGTGGGGGCGCTCGCCGTGCGCGGCGGGCCGTGACGAGGGAGATTTGATCCCTGGGACTCGTCCCGCGGCGCTGCGAGGAGGTGGTCGGCGTGCCCGACAAGCAGGCGCCCGCGGAGCGCCGGGCCCCACCCGGCGGTTCCCTGATGTCGCTGGCGCTGGCCTCGATGATGGACGGCGTGCACGCGCACTCCGGCGCGGTGTACCTGCTGTCCGACGACGAGTCCGTACTGGAGATGGCGGTCATGGCCGGGCTGCCCCGGGCGTTCGCGGCGCCCTGGGAGCGGGTGGGGCTCGGCGCCCCCATCCCGATCGCCGAGGCCGCGCGCGAGCGGCGGCTGATCTGGGTGGGCGGCGAGGACGACATGGCGCGCCGCTACCCACGGGTCGCCGTGGTCCTGCCGTACCCCTTCGCGCTGGCCGCGCTGCCGGTGGCGACCGCGACCAAGGTGTACGGGGCGGTGTTCGTGACCTGGCCCGGCTCGCAGTCCCACGAGCTCTCCGACCGGGAGCGGGGGCAGCTGGCCTCGGCCTGCGACCGGCTCGCCGTGCGGCTCGAGCGGGCCGCCGAGGAGAGCCGCCCGGTGCTCCCGGAGGCCGATCCGCTCACCACGCTGGGGAGAGCGGCCGGCACGCTGGGCTCGGTCGAGGCGACGCGCATGGTGGCGCGGCTGCCGTACGGGCTGTGCTCGCTGGATCTGTACGGGCGGATCTCCTTCGCCAACCCGGCGGCGGCCGAGCTGATCGGCGTACCGACCAGTCGGCTGCTCGGCACCCATCTGTGGGCGGCGGTGCCGTGGCTGAACGACCCGGTGTACGAGGACCGGTACCGGGCGGCGCTGATCAGCCAGCACGTCACGTCGTTCGTGGCGCTGCGGCCGCCGGGCGAGTGGCTGTCGTTCCGGCTGTATCCGAGCGCCACGGGGCTGAGCGTCCGGGTGAGCAGGGCGCGGGCCGTGTCGGAGATGGGCCGGACCGCGCCCCCGCCCAGCGACGGTCCGTCCCGTCTGGTGACCATCACGCAGCTGTTGAGCCTCGCCGGTGCGCTCACCGAGGCGGTGAGCGTGCAGGACGTGGTGCAACTGGTCGCCGAGGAGATCGCGCCGGCCGTGGGCAGTCAGGCGCTGGTCGTGCTCGGCTCCCGGGCGGGGCGGCTGCATGTGCTGGGGCACCGCGGCTACCCGGACCCGCACCTCGTGGAGCGGTTCGACGGTACGCCGCTGAGCGCGCCGACGCCGGGCGCGCACGCGCTGAACAGCGGGGTGCCCGCGTTCTTCGAGTCCCAGGCGGAGCTGGAGCGGCTGTATCCGATCCGGCACGCCACCCCGGACGGCTTCGCGGCCTGGGCCTATGTGCCGCTGATCGCCTCGGGACGCCCGGTGGGCACCTGTGTGCTGGCCTACGCCGAGCCGCACGCCTTCCCCGCCGACGAGCGGGCCGTCCTGACCAGCCTCGGCGGGCTGATCGCCCTGGCGCTGGAGCGGGCCCTGCTGTACGACGCCAAGCACCAGCTGGCGCACGGGTTGCAGGCCGCTCTGCTGCCCCACTCGCTGCCGCCGCTGCCGGGCATCGACACTGCCGCCCGCTACCTGGCCGGGACCCGGGGCATGGACATCGGCGGCGACTTCTACGACGTGGTGCCCGTCGAGGGGCTGGCGGCCGCGGTGATCGGGGATGTGCAGGGGCACAACGTGACGGCGGCCGGGCTGATGGGGCAGATCCGTACCGCCGTGCGCGCGTACACGACGGTGGGGCAGTCGCCGGCCGAGGTGATGAGCAGGACCAACCGGCTGCTCTTCGACCTCGGGTCCGAACTGTTCGCCAGCTGTCTGTATCTGCGGCTCGACCCGGGACGCGGGCGGGCGGTGATGGCCCGGGCCGGGCATCCGCCGCCGCTGCTGAGGCGGCCGGACGGCCGGGTCCGCGTGCTGGACCTCGCGGGTGGGCCGCTGCTGGGGATCGACGGGGCGGCGACGTATCCGACGACCGAGGTGGACCTGACGCCGGGTTCGGTGCTCGTCCTCTACACCGACGGTCTCGTCGAGTCGCCCGGTGTCGACATCGAGGAGGCGCTCGTGGAGCTGGGGCGGCGGCTGGCGGTGGCCGGGGACCGGCCGCTGGACGAGCTGGCCGACGTGCTGGTGGGGCAGGAGGGGGGTGGGGAGGAGCGGATCGACGATGTGGCGCTGCTGCTGTTGCGGGCGACGGGGGCTGTGGGGGACGACTGAGCGGCTGAACAGGGCGGTCCGGCCCTCCCGCCGGAGGGCCGGACCGTCGCACTGCGGGTCGGTCGAGCCGCGGGTCAGTTGGTGCCGTTCAGCCCGGAGCCGTCCTCGATGCCGGACTGGTCGCCGACACCGGCTTCCTCACCGGCCTGCTCCCCGCCGACGGCTTCACCGCCGCCCGCCTGCTCGCCGGCACCGGCCTCTTCGCCCGCGCCTTCGCCGACGCCTTCGCCCGCACCGGCACCTTCGCCGGCACCATCGCCCGCACCGGCACCCTCACCGGCACCGCCGGCGTCGCCCGCGCCCAGCGTCGCACCGACCGCCGCCAGGGCCGTGGTGACCGGCTGGAAGAAGGTCTCGCCGCCGACCGTGCAGTCGCCGCTGCCGCCCGAGGTCAGGCCGATGGCGAGGCCGTCCTGGGTGAACATCGAGCCGCCGCTGTCGCCCGGTTCGGCGCAGACGTTGGTCTGGATGAGACCGGTGACCGTGCCCTCGGGGTAGTTGACGGTGGCGTCGAGCCCGGTGACCGTGCCGTCGGCGAGGCCGGTGGTGCTGCCCATCCGGAACACCTCCTGGCCGACGGCGGCTTCCGCGGCCTGGAGGATCGGGACGGTCTGCCCGCCGCCGACGTTGACGTCGCTCGGTGCCTCGGTCGCGGGGTCGTCGTACTTGACGAGCGCGAAGTCGCCCTCGCCCGGGAAGACGGCCTGGTCGACGGTGGCGATCGGGGCGCCGTTCTGCGCGTCGGACCACTCGGCCACCGCGACCCCGCAGTGACCGGCGGTCAGGAAGGCCGGGGAGCCGTCGCCCGCGGTGACGTTGAAGCCGAGGGAGCAGCGGGAGCCGCCGCCGAATATCGCGTCGCCGCCGGAGGCGAACGTCTTGAAGGTGCCGGCGGACTTCTGGATGGTCGCCATGCCGGAGCCGAGGCTCTGCACGGTCGACTCCAGCGTGTCCCACTTCTCGCCGGTGACCGTGCTGTCGGCGGTGACCCGGATCTTGTTCGTCCTGGGGTCGACGGCCCACGCGGTGCCCGGGATGGTGGCCTCGGTCTTCAGCGTCTGCGCGGCGGACTTGAGTTCGGCCGTGCTGTTCTCGACCTGGCGGACCGCCGCGCCCGCCTTCTTGGCCTGGACGACCAGCTGGTTGTTGTCGCCGACCACGTTGATGACGAGCTGCTGGTTGTCGGCGTCGTAGTAGGAGCCGGCGAAGGCGTCGCCGAGCAGCCCGGCGAGCTGCGAGGCGAGGTCCGAGGCGTCGCCCGCCTTCAGGGTCTTGGGTGCGGCGGCCGTGTCCTCGGCACCGTCCTGGGACGCGTTGGCGTTCGGCAGCAGGAGTGCCGCCGCTCCGAGCGCCGCCACGCTGCCCGCCGCGATCGCGGCCTTGCGCTTCGGAATTCGCTTGTGACTCAAGGGTTCTCGACCTCCTGGAGGACGGGGTCAGGGCCGCCGTCTCTCGGCAGCTGTTGGGGCGCCTGGATGGCCACTGGTACGCACGGGGCGTGCGGGACGTTCAATTCCGGTTCGCCGCGCGCCCGTACGTACGTCGAATCGGCCATGCTCCGGGCGCGCCGGCCGTGCGCCGGGAACAATCCCCCATATGACGATGACCACCGCCGAAGCCGACAAGATCCTCTCCGCCAACTTCGCCCCCTGGGTGCTGGAACTCGGACTGTCCGTCGAAGACTTGGGCGAGGACCGGGCCGTCCTGCGCCTGCCCTGGTCAGCGCGGCTGGCCCGGGAGGGTGGCGCGCTGTCCGGGCAGGCCCTGATGGCCGCCGCCGACACCGCCACCGTGATCGCCGTCTCGGCGGCGCGGGGCGCCTTCGTGCCGATGACGACGGTTCAGCAGTCGACGTCCTTCCAGCGCGCGGTGACGGACTCGGATGTCCTGATCCGGGCGGTGCTGACGAAGCTGGGCCGCCGGATGGCGTTCGCCGACATCTCCATGACGGCCGCACGGACGGGCGAACTCGCGGCCCACGCGAGCACCGTCTATGCACTCCTGGGCTGATACGGCCGGTAACCGATCAACAACGGTCTGTTCCGGACGGTGAGCGGAATCCTGGCTTCAGGGAATCTGCACATCGAATACTCAACCAAGTCACCGGCACCCGGGGTTCTGCACAATCGCGCGCCCCGGGTACGCCTTTGGGGCGGGAGTGCCGGATTCGCCGACCGGGCGGCAAGGGGTCGGTACGGGGCGATGCCGGGCGGCATGTGAAGAAGTCGCCGACAAGCCGTGCGCACACCTGCACGGATGGCGGCTACTGGGACTCAAGTGCCCTGGTGAGGCCACTGATTGATTGGAAGCCCACGGTCGCCGCGTGCTTTGATCCATCGCACCGCGGGGTCCGCCCAAAGCTCCTCGGCCAGGGGTGCCCGGCGCCCACCCGCGGTCGCGGCCGTCCATCTGTCCCCAGAGGGGGCCGCTCCCCCCTTGTGAAATTGCCATACGAAGGGAAGTTCCATCATGAACTCCACCCCCCAGGTTGAGACCGTCGAGATCTCCGACGCCGAGCTCGACAACGTCTCCGGCGGCCTCTCCGTGAACGCCGTGAACACCGTCGTCGGCGCGGTGGACGGTATCGCCCCGGTCTCCGGCCTGGTCGACACGGTCGTCGGCACCGTCGAGGGTGTCACCGGCCTGAACACCGCTCCGGTCACCAACCTGGTCGCCGGTCTCTGATCGCACACCAGTACCGTTGAGTCCCGGAGCCGCACCCGGCTCCGGGGCTCTTCGGATGTCGTAACGCTCTCCACCCGGTGAGGGAAATTCCGTGCAGTTCCGCCAACAGGCCCTCGCCAAGCTCCAGTCGCCGGAGGAGCTCGACCTTCCGGTGCGCCTCGCCCGCCCGCAGGGCTGGCTCGTACTGTCCGTGACCGTGGTCGCGATGGCTGCCGCGTCCGTGTGGGCGGTGACCGGCTCGGTGACCTCCACGGTGAGCGCGCCCGCCGTCCTCACGCACGGCGAGGGCAGCTACATCCTGCAGAGCCCGGTCGCGGGCCAGGTCACCGAGATCCTCGCCGAGGAAGGCGCACGGCTCCCCGCGAACTCCCCCGTCCTGAAGGTCCGTACGAACGAGGGCGAGACCGTCGTCCGCACCATCGCCGCCGGCCGCCTCACCGCGCTCGCCGCCACCATCGGCCAGATCATCGCCACCGGCGCGAACGTCGCCGCCGTCGAGAAGGTCGCCGACGCGGACGACCCGCTGTACGCCACGGTGTACGTCCCCGCCGAGAACGCCGGCTCCATCCCAGCGAACGCGGCCGTGGACCTGACCGTGCAGACGGTCCCGACCCAGGAGTACGGCGTCCTGCGCGGCCATGTGAAGTCCGTGGACCGCGCCCCGCAGTCGCCGCAGGAGATCGCCGCGTTCCTCGGCGACAGCCAGCTCGGCGAGCAGTTCACCAAGGACGGCCGCCCGGTCGCCGTGCTCGTCCGACTGGACAAGTCGTCCGGCACCGAGAGCGGCTACAAGTGGTCGTCGGCGGACGGACCGCCGTACCCCCTCACCTCCATGACGATGGCCACGGGCTCGATCCGGCTGGCCGATCAGCGTCCCGTCGATTGGCTGCTGCCGTGACCACCGCCGCACCGGAAACCCGCGGCCGCCGCCGGGCCGCCCCGCCCAAGCGCACCGTCCCCAAGGGCCGCCGCAAGACCGTCCGCACCCCCACCGTCCTCCAGATGGAGGCCGTCGAGTGCGGCGCCGCCTCCTTGGCGATGGTGCTCGGCCACTACGGCAAGCACGTCCCGCTGGAGGAGCTGCGCATCGCCTGCGGTGTCTCCCGCGACGGCTCGCGCGCCAGCAATCTGCTGAAGGCGGCGCGCAGTTACGGCCTGACCGCCAAGGGCATGCAGATGGACCTGGCCGCCCTCGCCGAGGTGAAGGCGCCGGCCGTCCTGTTCTGGGAGTTCAACCACTACGTCGTCTACGACGGCATGGGCCGCCGCTTCGGCCGCCGGGGCGTGTTCATCAACGACCCCGGCAAGGGCCGGCGTTTCGTACCGATGGAGGACTTCGACGGCAGTTTCACCGGCGTCGTCCTCACCATGGAGCCGGGCGACGACTTCACGCGCGGCGGGCGCAAGCCGGGAGTCTGGGGCGCGATGCCCGCCCGGCTGCGCGGCACCGCGGGCACGATGCCCGCCGCCGTGCTGGCGAGCCTGCTGCTGGTCGTGGTCGGCGCGGCCGTACCCGCGCTCAGCCGGACCTACATCGACATGTTCCTGATCGGCGGGCAGACCTCGCTGCTGGACGTGCTGTTCGCGTCCATGGGCGCGTGCGTGCTGCTCACGCTGGTGCTGACCTGGCTGCAACAGGCCAACCTGCACCACGGCCGCATCATCTCCTCGACCCTGTCCAGCGCCCGTTTCCTGCGGCACCTGCTGCGGCTGCCGGTCACCTTCTTCTCCCAGCGCAGCCCGGCAGACCTGGTGCAGCGCCTGCAGTCGAACGACGCGGTGGCCGAGACGCTGGCCCGCGACCTGGCGGCGGCGGGCGTGGACGCGGTGGTCGTGGTGCTGTACGCCGTACTCCTCTATACCTACGACCCGCAACTCACCTTCGTCGGCATCGGTGTGGCGTTGCTGAACGTCGTCGCGATGCGGGTCGTGATCCGGCTGCGCGCGACCCGCACGGCGAAGCTGCGCGCGGACAACGCCCGGCTCACCAACACGGCGTACACCGGCCTGCAGCTGATCGAGACGATGAAGGCGACCGGCGGCGAGGACGGCTACTTCCGCAAGTGGGCCGGACAGCACGCCACCACCCTGGAGGAACAGCAGCGGCTCGGCGTGCCGAGCGCCTGGCTGGGCGTGGTCGCGCCGACGCTGGCCACGCTCAACAGCGCGCTGATCCTGTGGATCGGCGGCATGCGGGCGATCGAGGGCGCCATCTCTGTCGGCCTGCTGGTCGCCTTCCAGGCGCTGGTCACGCGTTTCACCGCCCCGCTGACCCGGCTCAACGGCGTCGCGGGCCGCATCCAGGACTTCGCGGCCGACGTGGCCCGGCTGAAGGACGTGGAGAACTTCCGCACGGATCCGCTGTACGACCGCGCGGGCGGCGACTCCACGCGCAGGCTGCACGGCCATGTCGAGCTGGAGAACATCACCTTCGGCTACAGCCCCCTCGACAAGCCGCTGCTCACCGGCTTCGATCTGACCGTCGGACCGGGTCAGCAGGTCGCGCTCGTCGGCGGCTCGGGCAGCGGGAAGTCGACCGTGTCCCGGCTGATCTCGGGCCTGTACACGCCCTGGGAGGGCGTGATCCGCATCGACGGGCAGCGCCTTGAGGACATCCCGCGTGGCGCGCTCGCGGCCTCCGTCTCCTTCGTCGACCAGGACGTGTTCCTGTTCGAGGGCTCGGTGCGGGACAACGTGGCGCTGTGGGACCCGTCCATCCCGGACGAGGCGGTGGTCGAGGCGCTGAAGGACGCCGCGCTGCACGACGTGGTGATGCGCCGCCCCGGCGGCATCCACAGCCGGGTCGAGCAGGACGGCCGCAACTTCTCCGGCGGGCAGCGCCAACGCCTGGAGATCGCCCGGGCGTTGGTGCGCCGGCCCAGCATTCTGGTGCTGGACGAGGTGACCAGCGCCCTCGACGCCGAGACCGAGCAGGCCGTCATGGACAATCTGCGCCGGCGTGGCTGCGCCTGCGTGGTGATCGCACACCGGCTCAGCACCGTGCGGGACAGCGACGAGATCGTCGTACTCCAGCACGGCACGATCGTGGAACGCGGCCGGCACGACGAGCTGGTGGCGAGCGGCGGCGCGTACGCGGCGCTGGTCAGGGAGCGGTGAGATGAGAGCCGTGCACGGCGACGACTACGTCCTCGGCGCCCTCGGCTCGGTGGGCACGCCCATCGACTGCGCCGGGTTCAGCCGTCTGGACCTGGAAGGGCCGCAGGTGCTGTGGCTGGTCGCGGCGGGCGCCCTGGACCTGTTCGCGGTGGACGCCGCCCAGCAGGGCCACTGGCACCACCTCGGTCGGCTGGAGGCGGGCTCGCTGCTGCTCGGCCCGGTCGCGGGCCCGCAGCACACGCTGATCGCCCGCCCGGTCCGGGACTGCGTGGTGCACCGCATCGGGCTGCGCGAGCTGTACCAGCCGGCGCAGACGCAGACCTGGTCGTACGACGAGTACGGCAACCCGCAGTACGTCCCGCCCACCACGAGCCCGCTGGAGTACGCCCTCGCGCTCGGTGTCGGCCGTGGCCTGTCGATCCTCTTCCAGGCACCGACGGCCGGTGAGCGGGCCGCCGAGATGACCGACGACGACGTGTTCTGGATGCAGGTGCCGCCCGGCAGCGTCCAGTACGGCTCGCTGTACGGCGCGGAGGCGGCCGCCGACCTGCTGATGGACCCGGCCCTGTGGCAGACCATGGTCGACCAGCAGTACCGGCTGCTGACCACGCTGGACCGCTGGATCGAACAGCTGGAGCGGACCCACGAGACCCGTACGGCCGCCGGTATCAAGGCCGGTGAGCAGGTGCGCGCGCAGGCCGACCGGACGCTGCTCGCGGCGATCGGCAAGCCGTCGGCCAAGCGCACCACCGCCGCCGACGCGGACGCCACGTACGCCGCGTGCAAGCTGGTCGCCGCCGCGGCCGGGATCCCGCTGGCCGACCCCGGGCACGGCGGCACCGAGAGCGACCGTCTCGACCCGGTCGAACGCATCGCCCTCGCCTCGCGCGTCCGTACCCGCGCGGTACGGCTTGACGGCAGCTGGTGGCATGACAACGTGGGCCCGCTGGTGGGTCAGCGGGCCCTGTCGGGGGCGCCGGTCGCGCTGCTGTGGCGGCGCGGCGGCTATGTGGCGGTGCATCCGGCGACCGGACGTGAGACGCCGATCGAGAAGGCCAACGCGCCGGAGTTCGAGCCGCGCGCGGTGATGTTCTACCGGCCGCTGCCCGAACGCCCGCTGGGTCCGCTCGGGCTGCTGCGGTTCTGCATGCGGGGCACGCGCGGGGACGTGACCGGGCTCCTGCTCAGCGGGCTGGTGACGGTGGCGATCGGCGCGCTGGTGCCCATCGCGACCGGCAAGGTGCTGGGCGAGTTCGTGCCGAAGGCCCAGGCGGGGCTGATCGCGCAGGTCTGTCTGGCGGTGATGGTCAGCAGTGTCGTCGCGGCGGCCTTCATGCTGCTGCAGAACATGACGATCCTGCGCCTGGAGGGTCGTATCGAGGCGACGCTCCAACCGGCGGTGTGGGACCGGCTGCTCAGGCTCCCGACGAAGTTCTTCACCGGCCGCTCCACGGGTGAGCTGGCCAGTGCGGCCATGGGCATCAGCGCGATCCGCCGCCTGCTCGCGGGAGTCGGGCCCACGGTCGCCCAGTCGCTCACCGTCGGAGCGATGAGCCTCGGGCTACTGCTCTGGTACAGCGTTCCGATGACGCTGGCCGCGGTGGGCATGCTCGTCGTGATCGCCGCCGTCTTCCTGGGCCTCGGGCTGTGGCAGGTGCGCTGGCAGCGCCGCCTGACCGTGCTCACCAACAAGCTCAACAACCAGGCCTTCCAGACCCTGCGCGGCCTGCCCAAGCTGCGGGTCGCGGCGGCCGAGAACTACGCCTACGCCGCGTGGGCGCGGGAGTTCGCGCGCAGCCGTGAGCTCCAGCAGCGCCTGGGCCGGATCAAGAACCTCACCACCGTGCTCGGCGCGATCTATCTGCCGCTGTGCTCGCTGCTGATGTTCATGCTGCTCGCGGGCCCGGCGCGGGGCTCGATGTCCGCCGCCGACTTCCTCGCCTTCAACACCTCGGTGACGATGCTGCTCACGTCGGTCACGCAGATCACGGGCGCGTTCGTGTCGCTGGTGGCCGCGCTGCCGCTGTACGAGCAGATCAAGCCGGTGCTGCAGGCGACGCCGGAGGTGCGTACGGCCAGCACCCGGCCGGGCCCGCTCACGGGGGCCGTGGAGGCGCGGCGGCTGTCCTTCCGCTACTCCGACGACGGCCCCCTCGTCCTGGACGACGTGTCGTTCGAGGTGCGGCCCGGCGAGTTCGTGGCGGTCGTCGGGCCGTCCGGCTGCGGCAAGTCGACGCTGCTGCGCCTGCTGATCGGCTTCGACAAGCCGGGCTCCGGGAGTGTCCTCTACGACGGTCAGGACCTGGCCGCCCTCGATCAGTCGGCCGTACGGCGGCAGTGCGGGGTGGTGCTCCAGCACGCCCAGCCGTTCACCGGCTCGATCCTGGACGTCATCTGCGGCACCGAGCCGTACACGCCGGAGGAGGCGATGGCGGCGGCCGAGATGGCGGGGCTCGCCGAGGACATCAAGCGGATGCCGATGGGCCTGCACACCATCGTCGCGGGCAACGGGGCGATCTCCGGCGGCCAGCGGCAGCGGCTGATGATCGCCCAGGCGCTGATCCGCCGGCCGCGCATCCTCTTCTTCGACGAGGCGACCAGCGCCCTCGACAACGAGACGCAGCGCAAGGTCATCGAGAGCACCAAGGCCCTCAACGCCACCCGCATCGTCATCGCGCACCGCCTGTCGACGGTGCTGGACGCCGACCGCGTCATCGTGATGGAGGACGGCAAGGTCGCCCAGCAGGGTCCACCGGCGCAGCTGCTCGCGGACACGGGCGGCAGGCTGCACGAGCTGGTGCGGCGGCAGTTGACGTAGTACGACCGCCTCGCCGGAAGCGTTCCCGGGGCCGCCGCCTTGGCACAGGCCCGGGCCGAGGGCGGCTTCACTGCCACTCATGAGGCGTTCCGGAACGGGAAGGCACCCGGATGCTGATCGAGGTGCGGCGGTCATCGCGGGCATGCAAGCTATTCTCGGCTTCGGCTCGGTCAGCACCGACCTCATGGCCAGAAGGGCACGAGCGCATGAGCCCCGCGAGGACCGCACCCACCGATGAGGACGCCCAAGGCGGCTTTGATCATCAGATGCCGCCGCGGCGGATGCCGCCGCTACCCGGCACGCTGATCCAGACCGGCACCGACTCCTACCGGCTGAGGGCCACCGAGAACGAGTACCGGTCCGCCGGGCGATCGTGATGGCGGGCGGCAAGGAGGAGGAAGGACCGAAGCGGCCGCCCCGCCCCGACTGGTTGCGGCGTCTGGATGCCGAGGTGGGCCGGGTCGATGAGCAGCTGCGCGCACTGGCCGCCGCCAAGGACCGGATTCAGGGCCTGCTGGACGCAGTGGTGGCCATCACTCGGGAGTCGGAGTTGCCCGGGGTGCTGCACCGCATCGTGGCCACCGCCATGGACTTGGTCGGCGCCCGCTACGGGGCACTGGGAGTTCTTGACGAGTCCGGCGAGCGCCTGGCGCAGTTCATCGCCGTCGGCCTGTCCGAGCAGGAACGCGCGGCCCTGGCCGAGGTGGGGTTTCCTCGCGGTCTGGGCGTGCTCGGACACCTGATCCGCCACCCCGATCCCTTGCGGATCGACGCCATCTCCTCCCACCCGTCCTCGGTCGGGTTCCCACCCGGCCACCCATGCCTGCGCACCCTGCTGGGCGTCGCCGTCAGCGTCCGCGGCGAAATCTACGGCGACCTCTACCTCTCCCAGCGACGCGACGGACGGCCCTTCGGCATCCAGGACGAGCGCATCGTCGTCGCCCTGGCCAGCGCCGCCGGCATCGCGATCGAGAACGTCCGCCTCCTCGAACAGGTTCGTGCCGCATCGGAACATTTCCAGCGGCGTTTGCTGCCGACGTTGCCCGACATGCGGCCCTTCGACGCCGCCGCCATCTACCGGCCCGCCGCCGAACCCCACCACGTGGGCGGCGACTGGTACGACGCCATCCTGCTTCCGGACGGCGCGGTGGCGGTCGTCATCGGCGACGTGGTCGGCCACGATCTGCATGCCGCCGCCGCCATGGCCTCCACCCGTCACATGCTGCGCGCTTTGCTGTTCGCCCTGCGTACTCCGCCCAGCGCGGTCCTCGCCCAGCTCGATCGCACCCTTGAAGCCATCACCGACAACCCCGTCACCACCACCAGCCTGGCGCGCATCGAACCCGTGGGGGCTGCCTGGCGGCTGCACTGGAGCACCGCGGGCCACGTCCCACCTTTGCTGATCACTCCTGGGGGCCGGGCGGAATACCTGGTCGCGGAGCCCGGACTACCACTGAACGTCGACAGCGGGCAGCCCCGCCTCGACCACACCCACCCCCTGCCCCCGGACGCCACCGTGGTCTTCTTCACCGACGGCCTTGTCGAACACCCCGACCACTCCATCGACGAGAGCCTGAACGAACTCGCCGAACTCGCCACCCTGCACGCGGCCCTGCCCCTGCAGGACTTCGTGCAGACCCTGGCCGACCACCATCCCAGCGACGGGCACGACGACATGGCCATCCTCGCCCTGCGCACCCCACGCTGAAGCCGCACAGGCCCACAGCGACGCGGCGAAAGGACAGATGAGCGGTGGTGTGGTGGATCCGGCGGGGCCAGCGGACGATGGACGACGGGGCAAGGCCGAGGGGAAGACTTCCCGATGACTGATGCGAGCCGCGACAAGCTCCTGCGCGGTGGCGTGACAGCCCTGCAGATCGGTGCCGTCGCCGCGCTGTATTACGCCTCGGCCAAGCTGGGACTGCTCCAGCAGCTCGTGCGCGGCCAGGTCACGCCGCTGTGGCCCCCGACCGGCATCGCACTGGCCGGCCTGCTCCTGGTCGGCCTGCGGGTCTGGCCCGGGATCGCACTCGGTGCCTTCCTGGTCAACATCTCACTCGGGCCATCGATCACCGCCGTGCTCGCGATCACGACAGGCAACACCCTCGCGCCCCTGTGCTCCTACGCGCTCCTTCGCCGCACCGGGTTCCACCCCCGGATGAACCGCTTCCGGGACGCGCTCGCGCTGGTCTTCCTCGGCGCGTTCACCGGCATGCTCATCAGCGCGACAGTGGGCACCAGCACCCTGCGCCTCGCTCATGCTCTGCCCGCCGGTGGGTTCTGGCCCACATGGTGGGTCTGGTGGACCGGCGACGCGATGGGCGTTCTGCTGGTGGCGCCGGTGCTGCTCGTACTCCGCTCGGCGCGCCGGCCGAAGGACACACCACCATCCCGCTGGGGGGAGGCATCGCTGCTTGTGGCGGCCACCATCGGCGTCGGTTTTCTCCAAACCGCCCCCGCCCCGCTGATCTTCCTCGCCTTCCCACTGCTGACCTGGGCGGCCTTCCGCTTCCAGCGCGCCGGAGCCGCGCCCTGCGCGCTGGCCGTATCCACCTTTGCGATCCTCGCCGCCACCCGAGGGACAGGCCCGTTCGCCGGTCACACCCTGCTCACCAAGATGATCTCACTGCAGGCATTCAACGGCGCCGCCGCGCTCACCGCGCTGCTGCTCGCCGCAGCCATCACCGAGCGAAACCAGACCCAGGCAGAAATCGAGCGGGCCTGTAGGCGACTCTCCGAGATGGTGGCGAGAACCGCACGGGCACTCGGCGGCCCGCCGGCGGGTCCCGACGCCCAGGGCGACGGGGAGGAGAACGGCGGGCAGACCCGGCCGCCGTGATCAATGCCCGTCAAGGGATGCTCAGCCATGCGGCGGGCACCTGCCCCCGTGGTGCGCACATCTGCGTCGCCAGCGCCCGCAGCGCCGCCGCGAAGACCGGTGGATTCCGCAGGAACTCCATGTGGATGCCGGGGAACTCCACCCAGGACACGCCGATCCTGTGGGCGATCTCGATCGACGGCCGCGCGTAGTACGCGCCCCGGTCGGCCGCGCCCGCGCCCAGCACGATGGGGAAGGGGGCCGCCTTCAGCGCGGCCTCGTCCGGACGGAAGCCGGCGAAGCCGGGCCACTCCGCGCCGAAGAGGTGGTCCTGGTTTCCGAGGAACCGCTTCCACAGGTCGTCCGGCCAGCGGTACGTCCCCTCCCCGCGCGTCGTCTCCGCGAACCGGCGTCCCGCCGCCGGGCCGCCGCCCTGCGCGTACAGCGCGGCCATGTCCTGGAAGAAGCCCCGGTCCGGGTCACCGTCGGGCAGGACGTTCACCGCCGGCGGCTCGTGCGCGATGAGGCCGGACAGTGCCTCGGGGTGCCGTGCGGCCAGCGTGAGGCCGATGATCGCGCCGCCGCTGTTGCCGAAGACCACCGCCCGGCCGCCCGCCAGGCCGTCGATGAGCGCGCGGGCGTCCGCCGCCTGCCGGGTGAGCCGCATCGGCTCGGTGGAGCGGCCGGTGCTGCGGGAGTTGCCGCGCCGGTCGTAGGTGATCACGGTGAAGGCGTCGGCGAGTTCCTCGGCGACCTCCGAGTAGTACCCGGCGTCTCCCCCGGCGCCGCTGATCATCAGCAGCGCAGGTCCGCTCCCCCGCACCTCGTGGTACAGCCCCGCTCCATCGACCTCGAAGACGCCTGTGCGCATGCGTGCACTCCCCTCGTCCGGACTTCCTCATCCGACGAAACGTAGGTTCCCCTGCCCGGAAGATCCGGACGGCGACGGTGGCTCCTCCGGCATGTTGGCGCACTCGGGGCGGCGCACGGGGGTGAAGACAGTTGGAGCGGGTCGTCATCGGGTACCCGCCCGTCCATGCGAATCAGCGTGGTGGATGTGGGGTCGAACACGGTCCGGCTGGTGGTCGCGGACGCGGAGGGCGGAGTGCCGCTGCCGGTGCACACCGCCAAGTGGCGCCTGCGACTCGCCGAGTGTGTCAAGCCCGGGGAGGCGATCCCCGCAGAGGCCGTCGAACGGCTGGTCGAAGCGGTCGCCGAGGCGAGCCGTACGGCGACGCGGTGGGGTGCGGCGGGTCCGCTGGCCTTCGCCACGGCCATCGTTCGCGCCGCCCCGAACCGGCTGGAGGTGCTGCGCACCGTGCGGGCCGGGACCGGGGTGGAACTGTGCACCCTGCCCGGCGAGGTGGAGGCCGAGCTTTCGTTCCTCGGCGCGCGGCGCTGGATGGGGTGGCGGTCGGGGCCGCTGGCGCTGCTGGACATCGGTGGCGGCTCGCTCGAAGTGGCCTTCGGGCGGGGGCGGTTGCCGGACTTCGTGGCCTCGCTGCCGCTCGGCGCGGGACGACTGACCCATGAGTTCTTCGCGGAGCATGATCCCCCGTCGCCGGAGCAGCTACGGGCGCTGCGCCGCAAGGTCCGGCACCAGTTGCGCGACGTCGGCGCGCGCATCCGCTGGGAGGGGCCGCGCTCGGCGGTGGTCACCTCGCGGACCTTCCAGCAGTTGGGCCGGCTGTGCGGTGCCGCGCCGGGGAGGTACGGACCGTTCGCGGAGCGGCGGTTGCGGCGCGCCGACCTGAAGGCGGCGACGATCCGGCTGGCCGCGCTGCCTGCCACCGAGCGGGCGCTGCTCCCCGGCATCTCCGCGCCGCGGGCCCGGCAGAGCCTGGCCGGGGCGGTGATCGGGCACACGGCGATGAAGGTGACCGGGCTGAAGACGGTCACCGTGTGCCCGTGGGCGATCCGCGAGGGCGTCCTGCTGCGGCACATCGAGGAGGGCGCTGCCTGGTGGGCGGAGGTCTGCCGGCTCAGCGAGGATGCCGCACCGCCGGACCCGGTACCGCTGCGGATCGCGTCCGCCACGTCCTGATCCCCGGCCTCCGCATGTCAGACGGCCTTCAGATGTCAGACGGCCTTCCAGAAGGGAGCCACCGTGACCAAGCACAGCGAGAACGGCAAGCACCCCGAGGAGCACGCCGAGACGGCCCGCGAGCAGGTCCTGCGCGAGATCCGCGACGCCGAGCCGCGCAAGGCGGAGTCCCCTGATGACCGCCGGCACCAGGGCGAGGCCGGGGACGCGATCACGCCCGACACGGACGCGCAGGAGGAGTCCTCGGGGGACTGACGATGGTGTAGCCGATGTCGGCGGGGGCGCCGGAGATCTCGCTGATGACGTGGTGGGCGCCGTCCTCGTTGCCGGTGACGGCCACCCCGGCGACCCGGTTGTAGGGGACGGGCCTGCCCTGGTCGTCGACCTCGGACCAAAGCAGCTTGTCGTGGACGCCCGGCCAGGCGTCGCCCTCGCGCACCGGCTCGCTCGTCACTCCCGGCGCGATGTCCAGGTCGACGGCGCGCAGCACCTCGACCTCCACACCGTCCCTCTCCAGCCGCGGTGCCAGTCGGGCGGGAGCCCCGGTGTCACCCGGGTACTCGATCCGGCATGACGCACGACGACCACGACCACCGGGACCCACGGCTGCCGTCCGCCCGCGGCCCGCTCTCCGCAGCGGTCATCGGCTACCTCCGGGGTACGGGCCCGCCGCCCGGCGACCAGCAGATCGCGAGCGCGTCCGCGTACGGCGACGACCTCCAGCTGGCCCTCTATCTCTGTTACGAGCTCCACTACCGGGGCTTCGAGGGCGTGCCCGAGGACCGCGAATGGGACCCCGACCTGCTGCGCGGCCGCGCCGCGCTGGAGGACCGCTTCCTGACCGCGCTGCGCGCCGGCACCCCGGTCCATGACAGCGTCGAGGAGGCTCTCGCCGAGATCCTCGTCGAACCGGTCGACGGCACCGGCGTCACCCACTTCCTGCACGACAGGGGCGAGCTGTGGCAGCTGCGCGAGTACGCCGCCCAGCGATCCCTGTACCACCTCAAGGAGGCGGACCCGCACGCCTGGGTGCTGCCCCGGCTGTGGGGCAGGGCGAAGGCGGGGATGGCGGCGGTGGAGTTCGACGAGTTCGGCGGCGGCCGCCCCGACCGCGTGCACGCGCGGCTGTTCGCCGACCTGATGACGGACCTGGGCCTGGACACGACGTACGGGCACTACCTCGACGCGGCCTGCGCGGAGGCCCTCACCACGGTGAACCTCATGTCCCTGTTCGGCCTGCACCGTTCCCTGCGGGGCGCCCTGGTGGGCCACTTCGCCGCCGTGGAGGTCACGTCGTCGCCGGGTTCCCGGCGGCTCGCGGAGGCCATGCGCCGGACCGGGGCCGGACCGGCCGCCGAGCACTTCTACGACGAGCACGTGGAGGCCGACGCCGTGCACGAGCAGGTCGTCCGGCACGACGTCATCGGAGGTCTGCTGGCGGAGGAGCCTCGGCTGGCCCGCGACATCGCCTTCGGAATCGACGCGACCGGCCATGTAGAGGATCGCCTCGCCGAGCGCCTGCTCACCGACTGGCGGTCGGGGAAGTCGTCACTACGCACCCCGCTCCCGTCCGAAACATCCCATAATTCCTGAATGCCGGGGTACCTGAGCGCTGTGAGTCCTCTGGTGCCCCCCGGCGTCTACACGCCCCAGGAAGACACCGCCCTGCTGGCCGAGGCCCTCTCCGAGGAGCTGCTGCCACCGGGGGCGGACGTGCTCGACGTGGGCACCGGCACCGGTGCGCTGGCGCTGCTCGCGGCGCGCCGCGGGATGCGGGTCACGGCCGTGGACGTGTCCTGGCGGGCGGTGGGCGCGGCCCGGATCAACGCCTGGCTGTCCGGCGTGACGGTGCGCATCCGGCACGGGAACCTCTTCGACCCCGTGCGCGGGCAGACGTTCGACCTGATTCTGGCCAACCCGCCGTACGTGCCGACGCCGGACGGGGGCTCGCGGCCGCGCGGTACGGCCCGGGCGTGGGACGCGGGCCGCGACGGCCGGCTGGTCCTGGACCGGATCTGCCGGGAGGCGCCCGCCCTGCTGCGCCCGGGCGGGGTCCTGCTGGTCGTCCACTCGGCCCTCAGCGGACCCGAGCGGACTGTGGGGTTGCTGCGCGCGGCGGGCCTGAAGTCGAGCGTGATCAGTCGCCGCCGGATCGCCTTCGGGCCCGTACTGCGGGAGCGGCAGGGCTGGCTGCGGGAGCGGGGGCTGCTGTCCGCCGCCGAGGACAAGGAAGAGCTGGTGGTCGTCCGTGCCGAACTCCCCGTCTGACACTCCCCGCCGGATCACCGTCCAGCGCCGCGGCCCCCTTCTGGTGGAGGGCCCGGTGGAAGTGGAGCTGGAGGACGGTACGACCGTCACCTCCGACCGCTTCCGGGTCGCTCTGTGCACCTGCCGACGCAGCCGCCGCTACCCCTGGTGCGACACCAGCCACCGGGAACGGGCGCAACGGCCCGACGAGTGATCCCAGGGGTCGGCGGGCGGCCCCACTCCGCCCGGCCGACCCCTGGGGCGAGACCACAGGGTCCCCGTGACGACGGCCCGCACTCCCCAACTGCGGGTCGCTCGCGGCATTCACGGGAACCACGCGATCCCGGTCTCTCAGAACGCGAAGACGCTCGTCCCGTACGAGTTCTTCACGCACTCGTTGGCAAAGGTGCGCTCATAGGAGACGTACTGGCCCTGCCAGACCCCGTCGACCCGGACGACCACGGGGTCGTACTCCCGGGTGCACCACACGCCGGGCCGGCTCTCCAGGGCGTCGATGTTCCCGCCCACACCGCGCAGTTCGGCACAGGCCGTGGCGGCGTTCGGGTGCGTCCCGGACGGCGTCGGGGCGCAGCTCAGCGTCACCGCGCGCTCAGGGGTGGCGGCGGCGGAGCTCTCGCCGTGGGCCGTGGTCAGCACCAGGGCCGACGGGGCGTACAGGGAGGCCGGGTTGGCGGCTGGGGCGGCGTGCGCGGCTCCGGTCAGGGGTCCGCAGACGGCGACGGCCGTGAGGCCGAGGGTCGCTGCCCAGCGCGCGGGGTTCCGCATTGTGTGCATCCTTCCGCTCGATTGCATGGGTTGCCGGACGGGGCTTTTGGTCGGTGCCCGACCGGCGACCGCGAGTCTGCCGAGTCCGCCGCCGAAACTCACCTCCACCCCACGGGTTTCAGTAACCTTGCGTGTTGAAGCAGTGGCGTGAAGTCACGGAATTCGAACGTTACAACCGCCTCAAGTCGCGGCTCTTGATCACCCCGCATGGCCGAATGGCTGGATTTACGCGGTTCTTTAATCGGCCTGAAACATTCCGGATGCGCTCTGGGCGTAGTCCGCTTTGACCCCTTGTGTTCTTGTGTGCAGCGGCGTAATTGTCATTACATGATTACGACAGAGCAGCAACAGAAACTGCGCGGCTGGTTCGCCGGCCGGCTGCCCGACGACCTCTTCGAGGAACTGACCGAGGTGACGGTCGACCGCGAGGAGATCACCGTGATCGGGCGTATCCCCGAACCCCGGCTGGCGGAGGACGCCTCGGCGGGCGAGCGGGAGGCGGCCGTCCAGGGCCGGATCGAGGAGTTCCGGGAGCGCACCCGGGAGGACCGGATCGCGGTGGCCCGCGAGGCCGAGCACCGGTTCCGCCGGAAGGTGTCCTGGGGCGTGGAGTGCGGCGGGCAGCGGGCGCTGTTCACGCATGTCGCGGCGCCGGTCATGACCCGGCTGCGGCAGCCGGAACGCCAGGTCCTGGACACACTGATCGCCGGTGGCGTCGCCCGCAGTCGCAGCGACGCGCTCGCCTGGTGCGTGCGTCTGGTCCAGCGCCACACCGACGACTGGCTGACCGAGTTGCGGGACTCCCTCGAACACGTCCAGCGCGTACGGGCGCAGGGGCCCGACGCCGAGTCCCCGCAGGAGACCGCCCAGGACGGAGAGTGATCGACGACGGTGGTCGAATCGTCCATGACCGACGCGAAAGATGGATGAACCGTCCTCTGGTCCGGTCCGGCACCGACGCCGTACCGTCGGCGGACCCCCAGCGGACGGCATCCGCCCACGTCGCACACCCCGCGACACCGACGGCCGCCCGCCCTCCCCCACTGCCGCCACCCCGCGCGCCCGCCGTCCCGTCGCGCCACCCCGCGCTCCATCGCCGCACCGCCACGCTGGAGCCCTCTTGTCCCCGCAGTCAGCACAGCCACCGCAGTCCCCGAAGTCTGCGCAGTCACTGAATTCTCAGCAGACACCACCGTCGGACTCGCCTCCCGCCACTCCCCCGCCCCTCACGGAAGTCGAGACCCACGGCGTCGACCGCATCCCCGACGCCGAGCGCACCGCGACCCCGTTCGACCTGTTCCGGCTCGCCTTCGGCGGCGCGAACACCTTCTCGACCTGCGTCCTCGGCGCGTTCCCGATCCTGTTCGGCCTGTCCTTCTGGCAGGGCCTCGCGGCCACAGTCCTCGGGGTCGTCGCGGGCGCGCTGATCCTGTGCCCGATGGCGGTGTTCGGGCCGGTCAACGGCACCAACAACGCCGTCTCCTCCTCCGCCCACCTCGGCGTGCACGGCCGTGTGGTCGGCTCGTTCCTGTCGCTGCTGACGGCGGTCGCGTTCTTCTCCATATCGGTGTGGTCCTCCGGCGACGCCCTGATCGGCGGCGCGCACCGGCTGTTCGGCCTGGAGCGCTCCGACGTGTCGTTCGGCGTGGCGTACGCGCTGTTCGCCGGGCTGGTCCTCGCGGTGTGCGTGTACGGCTTCCGGTTCATGCTGTTCGTCAACAAGGTCGCGGTGACCTCGGCGAGCGCCCTGTTCCTGCTCGGCGCGATCGCCTTCGCCGGTGACTTCGACCCTTCGTATACGGGCGTGTTCACGGATTCGGCCGACCCTCGGACCCAGTCGCTGTTCTGGCCGTCGTTCATCGGCGCGGCCCTGATCGTCCTGTCGAACCCGGTGTCGTTCGGCGCGTTCCTCGGCGACTGGTCGCGCTACATCCCGGCGAGCACCCCGCGCCGCAAGGTGATCGGCGCGGCGTTCCTGTCGCAGCTCGCGACGCTGCTGCCGTTCGTCTTCGGCCTGGCCACCGCCAGCATCATCGCCACCAAGGCGCCGGACTACGTCGATCCGGCCGCCCCCGACTTCGTGGGCGGCCTGCTGGCGATCTCGCCGTCGTGGTTCTTCCTGCCGGTGTGTCTGCTGGCGCTGATCGGCGGCCTGTCGACGGGCACGACGGCGCTGTACGGCACCGGGCTGGACTTCTCGTCGGTGTTCCCGCGACTGTCGCGGGTGCAGGCCACGGTGCTGATCGGCGCGGTGTCGATCGCGTTCATCTTCGTCGGCCGGTTCGGCCTCGACCTGGTGCGGTCCATCTCCACCTTCGCCACGATGATCATCACCTGCACGACACCATGGATGGTCGTGATGATCCTCGGCTACTGCACCCGGCGCGGCTGGTACGACCCGGAGGCGCTCCAGGTCTTCAACCGCCGCCAGCGGGGCGGCCGTTACTGGTTTGCGCACGGCTGGAACTGGCGTGGCATGACCGCCTGGTGGGTCTCGGCGGTCATCGGTGTGCTGTTCACCAACATCCCCGGGCAGTTCGTGGGCCCGCTGGGCGACCTGGCGAACGGCGTCGACATCAGCCTGCCCCTGTCGCTGGCCGTGGCCGCCGTGCTGTTCCTGACACTGCTGCGGCTGTTCCCGGAGCCGCGAGCCGTGTACGGGCCGCAGGGTGCGCGGCTGGCCCGGACCGTGGACGTGCCGGTGCCGCCCATCACCGGGCCGGGGGCATTGTCAGTGCCTTCGACTACGTTGCGAGCATGACCAACTTTGTATTGGTGGCGGGCACATGGCTCGGCGCATGGGCGTGGGACGAGGTGGCGGCCGAACTGCGCTCGGCCGGGCACGGTGTCCATGCCACGACGCTGACCGGCCTCGCCGAGAAGCAGGGTGTTCCCGCCGGGCAGCAGACCCACGTCCAGGACATCGTCGGCGAGGTCGAGCGCCTCGATCTGCGGGACGTCGTCCTGGTCGGGCACAGTTACGCGGGCATACCGGTCGGGCAGGCCGCCGTCCGGATCGGTGACCGGCTGAGGCGCGTGGTTCTGATGGATGCCAATGTCGCCGTCGACGGGGAGTCGTTCCTGTCGGGCTGGCCGAGCGACCAGGTGCGGGCGGCGATCGAGGAGAACGACGGCTTCTGGCCCCCGCTGACCGCCGGCGACTACGCGGACCAGGGTTTGACGGACGAGCAGATCACCCGCATCGTCGACGGCTGCACCCCACACCCCGGCGGCACATTGACCGAACCGGCGGTCATGGCCCGTCCACTGAGCGAGGTGCCCGGCACCTACGTCAAGTGCCTCCTCGACGGGGACGAACCATGGGGTGCAGCGGCCGAGTTGCTCAAGAGTGAGCGCTGGGCGTTGGTGAACATGGACACCGGCCACTGGCCGATGTTCTCCCAGCCGCGCGAACTGGCCGCGATTCTGCACCAGTCGGTCGCGAGGGAGTGAGGCCGCACCGCTGGACGGACCTGCCCTTGATCGCCAGTATCGTCGGGACGACGCGGCTCGACGGCGAGAGGCGGGGACCGGGCGATGGCGAAGCACTGGGCCGACTTCCAGTACGAGATCTATCTGAACGGGATGACGGGAGCCGTACCGCGGCTGCCGACCGATCTGACGCGGCTGGAGGAGCTCACCGAGCAGCGGCTCGGTCCCGGCCCGGTGGGCTATGTCGCGGGCAGCGCCGGCGACGGCAGTACGGCCCGCGCCAACCGGGCGGCCCTGAGCCGTCGCCGGATCGTGCCGCGGATGCTGCGGGACGTGCACGAGCGGGACCTGTCGGTCGAGGTGCTGGGCCGCGCGCTGCCCGCGCCGGTGGCGCTGGCGCCGGTCGGGGTGCTGTCGATCATGCATCCGGACGCGGAGTGCGCCGCCGCCCGGGCGGCCGCCGCGCAGGGCGTGCCCTATGTGCTGTCCTCGGCGTCCAGCACGCCGATCGAGCAGGTCGCGGAGGCGATGGGCGACGCCGAGCGCTGGTTCCAGCTGTACTGGGCCAAGGACCGCGAGGTCACCCGGAGTTTCCTGAACCGGGCGAAGGCGGCCGGGTTCGGCGTCCTGGTCGTCACGCTGGACACACCGCTGCTCGCCTGGCGGCCGCGCGACCTGGACCAGGCCTACCTGCCGTTCCTTCACGGGGTGGGCACCGCCAACTACTTCTCCGACCCGGCGTTCCGGGCGGGCCTCGCGAAGCCGGTGCACGAGGATCCGAACGCGGCGGTGATGCACTTCGTCGGCATGTTCGCGGACCCCGCCAATACCTGGCCGGACCTGGCGTTCCTGCGGGAGAACTGGGACGGCCCGATCGTCCTGAAGGGCGTCCTGCACCCGGACGACGCCCGGCAGGCCGTCGACGCCGGAATGGACGGCGTGGTGGTGTCCAACCACGGCGGCCGTCAGGTGGCCGGGGCGACAGCGGCGGCCGACGCGCTGCCCAGCGTGGTGGCGGCGGTCGGCGACCGGCTGACGGTGCTGTTCGACAGCGGGGTGCGTACCGGGGACGACATCTTCAAGGCGCTCGCGCTCGGCGCGCGGGCGGTACTGGTCGGACGGCCGTACGTCTACGGTCTCGCGCTCGACGGCCAGGCGGGCGTGGAGCACGTGATCCGCTGCCTGCTCGCCGAACTCGACCTCACCCTCGCCCTGTCCGGCCACGCCACACCCGCGACCGTCGGCGCGTCCGACCTCGTGGAGGGCCCCGCCTGACCGCCGCGCCGGACGGCCGCAGCCCCGGCCGGCACCGAACGCCGGCCAGGGCCACGGGGCGCGCGTCCGCGCCCGCCGACTCGACGCTAGAACCCGCTGCCGAGCCCCGCCTGCCGTGCCGACGGGTCGACCGTCTCCACGACCGACAGCGAGCCCGCGTCGGCCGGCTGCGGATCGGTCAGCCACCGCTGGGCGTCCGATCCGTCGCGCACCTTGACGACGATGTCGGCTCCCGGGTCCCCGCTCGTGGCGGCGAGCGCCAACTGCTCGTCCCAGCGGGGCAGCAGCTCGCCCCGGACGGTGAGGTCGTACCGCACGTCGTCGGCGCGCTCGTCGTCCTCGTCGGCGCACGTGCCGAGGATGACGACACCGGCGTCCGCGTGCGAGTCCAGGCACAGCCCGGGGTCGGCCACGCTGCGCAGCAGCCCGTCGTTCTCGTACGACCACTGCTGGGTCGGTTCGGACGAGCAGCTCTCCAGTACGGCCCCGGCCCCCGCCTCGGCCTCGTCGCGGACGTCGAGGCACAGCTCGCTCGCGGCGTTGCGCAGCCGGGTCTGCCGGGGTGCGGTGGGGAGTTGGGCAGTGCCGGGGGGCGTGGGCTGGGCCTGGGTGCCGGTGCCGGGTGCCGAGCCGGTGCCCTCGGTGGCGCCCGCGGAGGCCGTGGGGTCGGTCTCACCGTCGTAGGACGACAGGCTGGTGGCGAGGACGGTGCCGAGCAGTGCGGCGCCGGCGATGCCCACGCCCGTGCGCAGTGCCCGGGAGGAGCGCCCGGCCACTTTGGGGAAGCGGGCCAGGACACGGTGGCGTGCGGCGCTGCGGGCGCGGGCGGAGTGCCGGGCGGCGGCGCGCGTGCGCGGCCGGTGCTGGGTGCGGCCCGGCCGGGAGTCGAGATAGCGGCGGCTGCCCCAGCCGAGCACGGCCTCGGCGAGCAGGACGTCCAGTCCGCCCTCGAAATGGCTGAGCTGTTCGGCGGCGTCACGGCAGTAACGGCACTCCGCCAGATGCTGCTGGACATCCGGCAGCAGGGCGCCGCCGCGGCGGATCGGGACATCGAGGAGGCGGTTGTAGAAGCCGCAGTCCTTCGACGGCGCGAGTTGCTGATGCGCCCGTACACAGCCCTCGCGGAATTTGTCCCGGGCCTGTTCGAGGGTGGCCGACGCCGTGTCGGTGTCCATGCCGAGCAGACCGGCGGCGAAGGCGATCGGTTCCGCCTCGACCTCGGTGTGCCACAGCAGAGCGCGGGCCGGTCCGGGAAGGCCCTGGAATGCGCGCTCGGCCAGCTTGCGGTTTTCCGGCGTCATGGACTTGGCGGTACGCATACCACGTCCCCCGGCCGGTTTCTGCAACTCCGGCAGTGCCCCCGTTATTCGCTCCTCGGCCGACCACAGCCGCACGATGTCCCGCACCGTCACCAGCAGCCGCGGCCGCAGCGCGTCGCCCGTCTCCCCGAGGGTGAGCCGGTCGAAGACCTGGTGGAAGGCGGCGGCGGTGACCATGGACGCGACGCTCGCGGAGGAGGCGAGGCAGATCACCGCGTAGTCGTGCGCCGGCTGCCAGTGCCGGGCGATCAGCAGGGCCGTGGAATGGGCGACTTCGGCGTCCGGGGCGCCGGTCAGCCGGGCGGCGAGGGCCGCGTCGGATTCGCCCGGATCACCGCCCGACGGCGGGTAAGGAGGACGAGGGGGGTGGGGGGTGGGCACTGAGCGGATTCCTTCCCACGCAAGGTGGCACAAAGAGTTCTGTCCGCCGAAAAGGAAGCCGCCCGATTGGTGCGTACCTTTTTGACGGGGTGCGAGGGGCGTGAATTGTGCGCGTGAGCCCGGCCATTACACCCCCCGCCGGATGGTTCACACTGTCACAGCTCGCTCTGGGCCAACAAGGCACTTGAGCAACATCAGCGCCACTGACAGAAAGTCAAATTCGGGCGCTACTCGTGGCGCGTGGCTCGCCATTCGATATTCCGAGCGCCCCGTGCGAGCGCCCCGGAATGGCCGCTGTCAGATCTGCCAGGACCGCAGCCGGTCCGCCGCACCGTACACATCCGTCTTGCCGTCGATCAGGTCCCGGGTGAGGTCGACCAGCGCGCCGTAGGGCGGGTCGATACCGACGCCGCTGACGAACATGTAGGCCACGGCGGTCGCGCAGGCGAAGCGGGCGTTGGCCGAGGGCAGCGGCTTGAGCAGGGCGAGGGTGTGCAGCAGGGCGGCGGCCCGCCAGGCGGGGTCGGAGTTCACGCCGAGGCGGGGCGGGTCGACGCGGTGCCGGGCGACGGCGGCGACCAGCGCGGAGAAGTCGTTGATCGTCGGCTGGTCCGGCAGGACCTCCTCGTGCCGCTGGAGGAGCCAGGGCACGTCGATGTGCAGGACGGGTGCCATCGGTCAGGCGACCCGTCCCTCGCCGCCCGCGGGCGGCTCGTCGTCGGGGAAGGCGGCCGCGAACTCGTCGGCGTGGGCGGCGAAGAACCGGCGGAAGGCTTCGGCGCCCTCCTGCAGCGCCCGGTGCCGGGCGATGTCGGCCGCGGCCGCCTCACGCACGAGGGCCTTCATCGACGTACCGCGCTCCTTGGCGATCTGTCGCAGGTCCTCCAGCTCACGATCACTGAACTCCACGTTGAGGGCTGGCATGCGCCTACGGTACCGCCAGGGGTACTTACTCGTAAATACTCCCAGCTCAGAGGGGTCAGGAGACGGTACCTCAGCCCTGGTCCGCCACGAAGGACGCCATCCGGGCCAGGGCGGCGTTCCAGTTGATCGTCAACTCGTTCGTCGACCAGGACTGGATGTCGTCGATGTAGCAGAACTGACCGACGCAGCCCTGGAGTTTGCTCTGCGCGTAGGGGTCCTGGATGCTGGAGTTCGGGCCGCCGGCGAGGGTGCCCCGCGGCGGGTTCGGCAGGGCGGGGTCGAGCTGGCGGGCGTACCAGCGGCTGTGCTGGTTCTGCGCGCCGACCTCGCCGTAGCCGGTGACGTAGGAGATGTTCAGGGCGTTGCGGCCGAGGACGTAGTCCATGCTCTGCAGCGCGCCGTCGCGGTACTTGCCGGCGCCGGTCAGGTCGTGGGCGGTGGCGATGATCACCGCGTTGTTGAGGACCTGGTGGTTGGAGCCCCAGTCGTAGAGGTTGCCGTCGGGGGCGTAGGGCATGCCGTACGGCTGTGCCTTCAGCGTGGCCAGATAGCGGTCGGCGCCCTTGATCACCGACTGGCGGACCCTGTCGCGTCCGGGGAGCCGGTTCGGCACGGTCGCGAGGTCGAGGCGGCCCGCGGCGGCCGTCCGGGCCCAGTCGAAGCCGAGCGGACCGAAGATGTCGGCGGTGTGCACGGGTGAGGTGACGATGTGCCGCTCGAACTGCCGCTCCCCGGTGGTGAGATACAGCTCGGCCGCCGCCCAGTAGAACTCGTCGGTCGCGTCGCTGTCGGCGTAGGCGCCACCGCCGATGCCGTCGTTCGGGTCGGCGTACATCTCCGGGTGCGCGAGGGCCGCCGTCCAGGCCTTGCGCGCCGCCGTGAGTGCCCGCGCCGCGAAGGCGCGGTCATAGGGCCGGTACAGCCGGGCCGCCTGCGCGGCCGTCGCCGCCAGGTTGAGGGTCGCCTGCGTGGACGGCGGGTGCAGCTCGCGCTTCTGCGGGTCGTCGCTGGGCAGCAGCGGCAGGCCCGTCCACTGCTCGTCGTGCATCTTGTGGTGCGCCATCCCGGCCAGCGGCTCGCCGTCCGGCACCTGCATCCGCAGCAGGAACTCCAGCTCCCAGCGGACCTCGTCCAGGAGGTCCGGCACCTTGTTGCCGCTCTCCGGGATGGCGAGGGTGCCGTCGCGGAGCGGGCCGGGCCGTCCGGTGCGGGCGTGCAGGGCGCGTTCGTAGGTGCTGAGCAGCTCCCAGGTCGAGATGCCGCCGTTGACGACGTACTTGCCGTGGTCACCGGCGTCGTACCAGCCGCCGGTGACGTCGAGGGTGTGGTCGCAGACTCCCGGCCGGCAGGGCACGTTCGCGTCGCCCTGGTTGGGCGCGACGCCCACGTGTCCGGCGGGGCGTCCGTAGCCGGGGCGCAGATCGTCGCGGATCTCGATGCCGCTGCGCTGCGTGTAGTAGAACTTCAGCGCGTCCAGCCGCAGCTGCTCGTACACGGCCGCGTCGATGTCGAACGGCCGGCTCGTCTCGCCGTCCGCGACCAGCGTGAGGCCCTTGCCGCGGGCCCGGTGGGAGCCGAAGTCGATGGAGTGGACGTTCTGCCCGGAGGAGACGTCGCCACCGCGCGGCACGGTCCGGCCCCGGGCGAGCACCGCACCCTCGGCACTCTTCAGCTGCCAGGGCAGCGCCTCGGTCGCGTCGGTGACGAGGGTGGCGTTCTTCGGCCCGGTGGGCAGATAGGCGACCTGGTTGACGCGGACGCGTGGTCCGGTGTCCGGTTCGTACGGCTCCGGCGGCACCCCGCCCAGCAGCGACACGTCGTCCATGCAGAAGCGCCAGGCCTGCGCTGCACCGCCGAGCTGGAAGGCGACCTGGCCCTGCGCGGTGTCGACGGGCGAGGTGAAGGTGTAGGCGTACGCGTCACCGGAGACGCTCAGCTGCGGCTTCACCTCGAACCAGGTGTCGTACGGCGCCTGAGACAGGCCCACGATCGCGCGTACGGCGTTCCCGGCGGGCGCGCCGGAGGCGGTGAAGGAGAAGCGGTACGACTCCCCCTTCACCAGGGTGAGGTCGTTCTGGCCGACGGCCGCGTCCCAGGGGTTGGCGGTGCCGCCGGGGACGTCCGCGCAGAGCCGGCCGTCGGACAGGGCGGCGGTGACATTGCTGACCCACCAGGGGTCGGTGGTGCCGTCGAAGGTGCCGTTCCTGATCTGCTCGACCTCGTCGGCTTCGGCGGGCAGTGCGGTGAGGGCCGTTCCCAGCAGGGCGGTCAGGGACAGCAGGGCGGTTCTGCCTCGGTTCACGTCGGGGCTCCTCGGGGTGCGGGCGGCGCCCCTGCGATGGGAGCGCTCCCAAGTTGCGGACGTCCGCCATGCTTGTGCGAGAGGTGACGCCCCGTCAACGGTCCGGACCGTACTGCTTCTGACGTCCGGACCGTTCGGTGTACGGGGCTCAGCCCGCCGGGACCTCCAGCTTGCCGATGCGCACCGCGCCCCGGGCCTCGCCGGGGTACCGGCTCGTGAGGGTGAGGCGCAGCCGGGAGCCGCGGACCGGCGCGAAGGTGATGACCGTCGGTGTGTCGGAGGCGGTCGCCCAGTCCACGGACGCGTCCTCGACCGGCACGTAACGGCGGCCGTCCCACACCTCGGCCTCGACGGCCGCGGGCAGGCTGTGCGTCGCGTCCGTGGTGAACCAGACCTCCGCCCGGTCGAAGGTGCGCGCCCGGCCCCAGTCCACCGACACCCAGTCCTCCGCCCGGGCCCCGTCGAAGGCGGGCAGCAGGGCGGTGGCCGCCTTGTGGAAGCCGTTGGACCAGCCGGTGGCCGGGTCGCCGTCGAGCATGGCGGCGGGCAGGGTGTCGGGGCGGCCGGAGTAACTGGCGTCCGCGTGCGGGTAGGTGACGGGGGCCGGGTGGTCGGGGGCGAACTCCGGTGCCGGGGTGGTCGCGGCCGACCGGGCGGGCGTCGTGCGCACGCTCACGGTCCCGGTGCGCAGACCCTTCACGCGGGCGGTCACCTTCAGGGTGCCGGGCGTGCTGCCGGAGCGGATGATGGCGAGTGCCTTGCCGTGGAAGGCGGTTCGGGTGCTCGCCTGGTAGCGCTCGGCGCTCTCCTGGCGGCCGTTGTCGAGTCCGGCGAGGGAGCCGCCGCTGACGTCGAACGCGATGAGGTGCTCGGCGTCGGGCACGACGACTCCTCGGGCGTCGACGATCTCGGCGGTCACGAAGAGCAGGGAACGCCCGTCCGCGGCGAGGGACTTGCGGTCGGCGGTGAGGCGGACGGCGTGCGCGTCACCGGCCGTGCGCAGCACATCCGTGGCGACCACCCTGCCGTCGGTGCGGGCCACCGCCTTCAGCTCCCCCGGCTGGAAGGGCACCCGCCAGGTGAGGTGCAGCTTGCCCGCGCTGCCGTTCGGGCTGGTGTAGCTGCCGGGGTAGGGGCCGTCGGTGAAGGTCTTGTCGTCGCCGGTGGCCTCGGTGGTCTCCAGGTAGCTCCGCCCGTCGAGGGTCTTCTTGGTGTCGAACCGCCGCAGGCCCAGCGACCGGCCGTTCAGGAACAGCTCGACGGTGTCGACGTTGGCGTACACCCAGACCTCGACCGTCTCCCCCTTTGCGTGGTTCCAGCTCATCGGCAGCAGATGGACCATCGGCTCGCTCGTCCACTGGCTCCTGAACAGGTAGTACATGTCCTTGGGGAACCCGGCCGTGTCGACCGCGCCGAAGAAGGACGCCTTCACCGGGAAGACGTCGTACGGCGTGGGCTCGCCGATGTAGTCGATGCCCGACCACAGGAACTGCCCCGTGAACCACTTCCGGTCCCGGTCCTTCTTGTGCCCGTACTCGCCGCTCATGGTCCAGGAGGCGAGGTTGTTGTCGTACGAGGAAGTGGCGCGCTTGCCCGGGGTGTGGTTCTCGCCGGTGTTCAGGTGCTCGGGCTCCTGGTAGGTGCCGCGCGTCGAGGTCTCCGACGACGACTCCGACTCGAAGAGGAAGAGGTGCGGGTAGGCGGCGTGCAGGGCGTCGACGGACTTGGCGGTGTTGTAGTTGAGGCCGAGGCCGTCCAGCTTGGCCAGCATCAGGTCGGCCGCGGAGCCCTTGGCGGGCAGGCGGCGGTACTTGTCGGAGCCGATGACGATCGGGCGGGTGTCGTCGGCGGCCCTGATGGCGGCGATGATCCGGTCGGCCATGGCGAGCCCGGCGGTGGAGGTGGAGTCGGGGACCTCGTTGCCGATGGACCACATGATCACGGCGGGCGAGTTGCGGGCCGCGAGGACCATCTCGGTGGCGTCCCGCTCGCACCACTCGTCGAAGAACCGGCCGTAGTCGTAGCGGTTCTTGCCGGTCCGCCAGCAGTCGAAGGCCTCGACCTGGAGGACGACGCCCAGCTCCTCGCAGACCCGGATCACCTCCGGCGAGGGCGGGTTGTGGGAGGTGCGCAGGGCGTTGACACCCATCGACTTCATGATCCTCAACTGGCGGCGGACGGCGTCGATGTGGGTCGCCGCGCCGAGCGCGCCCAGGTCGTGGTGGAGGTCGACGCCCTTGAGCTTGGCGTAGGTGCCGTTGAGGTGGAAGCCCTCGTCGGGGTCGCAGCGGAAGGTGCGGATGCCGAAGGGGGTGCGGTGGGTGTCGGTGGTCTGGCCGTCGACGCGCAGCTCGGTGATCAGGGTGTAGCGGTGGTGCGGGGTGGCGAAGTCCCACAACTCGGGTCGCGCGACGGTCAGTTCATGGATCTCCGCCGCCCGGTCGGTCACGTCGACCGTGGAGCTGGTGCGGGCGACCGTCCGGCCGTCGGGGTCGGTGATGCGGGAGCGGATCTCGACGGGTCTCGCGGAGCCGGAGGCGTTCACCACGTCCGTGCGCACCCGCACCAGGGCGCGCTCCTCGGTGACCTGAGGTGTGGTGACGTACGTGCCCCAGCGCGGCACGTGCACGGGGTCGGTGACGACGAGGCGGGCCTCGCGGTGGATGCCGCTGCCGGAGTACCAGCGGCTGCTGGGGAGTTGGTTCCGCACCTTCACGGCGAGGACGTTCTCGGTGGTGCCGTCGGTGTGCAGCAGGTCGGTGAGGTCGAAGGCGAAGCCGGTGTAGCCGTAGGGGTGGCGGCCGAGTTCCCGGCCGTTGCAGTAGACGTACGCGTCCATGTAGACGCCGTCGAACTCGACCGAGATCCGCTTGCCGGCGTAGGCGGGCGGCAGGGTGAAGGCCAGGCGGTACCAGCCGAGGCCGCCGGGGAAGAAGCCGGTGCCGCTGGTGGTGCCGTGGTCGGTGGTCGGGGTCTGCTCGATGCTCCAGTCGTGCGGCACGGCGACCGCGCGCCACGCCGAGTCGTCGTACACGGGATCGGCGGCGTCGGCGTACGCGCCGGTCGGGTCGGTGATTCCGCCCGGGTCGACCAGCGCGAAGCGCCAGCCGTCGCGCAGGGGGACGGCACGTCGGCCGGTGGCGTGCCCGGCGGCGTCGGCGGCCAGGGCACTCGGGGTGCCCACGAGCGCGCCGGCGGCCGGGGCGGCCGTACCGGCGATCAGAACCGATCTGCGAGTGACCGTCACGGCTGCTCTCCCTCATCAGAGCCCAGAAGTACTCACAACTGATCGCGAACAAACAGATTCTGACGGGATGCCACTCACGCCCGTCAAGGGTGCGGTGAGGTCCTTCTGCCCCGTGCGCCACATCGACCGGATCCGCCTCTTGACGGGTGCGCCGGACGGCCTCCGGCGACCGGATTCACGTCGGACGGCGACGCACTAGGCTGGTATGGAAGTGACAGGTTGTTCACTGTGCGTATGCACGATGGAGTGACGACGATGACCACGGAGTACCCGTTCGACGAGGCCGCTACGGCCCGGGCGGTCATCGACGCCGAGGGCCGGGTGACCCAGTGGGGCGAGGGGGCCCGGCGGCTGCTGGGCTGGACGGCCGACGAGGTCGTGGGGCGGCCCGCCGCGCGGCTGGTCCAGGGCGCGACGCCCACGCCCCGGGGGCCCCGCTGGGACGGAACGGTCACTTTGCGCCACCGGGACGGACGTAGGGTGTCCGTATGGCTGCTCGCCCACCGGCGGCCGGGGCCGGGCCGCCGGGAAGGGGACTGCCTCGTCGTCACCCCCCTTCGGGCCGCCAGGGCCCGCCCGGACGACGATCCGCTGGACCGGGCCGACCTCACCCAGTCCCCCTGCGCCGTGGCGATCTACGACGAACGGCTCCGGCTGCACCGGATGAACGACGCCCTGGCGGCGGTGATCGGGCTGCCCGAGGAGCGGGTGCGGGGACTGCGCGTGACCGAGATCAGCGGCCGGCTCCAGACCGAGGAGGTCGAACAGCAGCTGCACCGCGTGCTCACCACCGGGCAGGGGCACGACGTCCGCACCTACGTCCCGGTCGGTGAGGACGGCCGGATGAACGCCTGGCTGGGCCGGATGGCCCCCGTCACCGACGCGGCCGGGCGGGTGTGCGGGGTGTGTGTCACCGTGCACGACTTCACCGATCAGTACCTGGCCCGCGAGCGGCTCCAGCTGGTCAACGAGGCGAGCGTCCGGATCGGCAGCACCCTCGACGTCACCCGCACGGCACAGGAGCTGGCCGACGTGTGCGTGCCCGGGCTCGCCGACTTCGTCAGCGTCGATCTGCTCGACCCGCGGGAGCCCGGGGGTGAGCCCGTCGCCGGGCCGCTGACCGCGCCGATCACGCTGCGCCGGGCCGCCCACCAGTCGATCAACCCGGGCAGCCCCGAGGCGGTGGTGGAGCCGGGCGGTCTGGACGTCTATCCCGCCGCCTCCCCGCAGGCCGACTCCCTGCTGGCCGGCCGGACGATCGTCGCGGACGTGCCGTCCCGGGCCCTCGCCCGGTGGCTGTCCTGGGACAGGGCCCGGATGGAGCGGGTGCGGCAGTACGGCATCCACTCCACGATGTCCGTGCCGATCCGGGCGCGCGGCGCGACCCTGGGCGTCGCGGTGCTGACCCGGTTCCGCCACCCGCACCCGTTCACACCGGACGACCAGCTGCTGGCCGAGGAGATCACGGCACGCGCCGCCGTCTGCATAGACAACGCCCGCCGCTACTCCCGGGAGCGGGAGACCGCCCTCGCCCTGCAGCGCAGCCTGCTCCCGCAGTCGCTGCCGAACACGGCCGCCGTTCAGGCGTGCTCGCGGTACCTTCCGGCGGCGCGGGCCGGGGTGGGCGGCGACTGGTTCGACGTGATCCCGCTGTCGGGGATGCGGGTCGCGATGGTGGTCGGGGACGTGGTCGGCCACGGCATCCAGGCCTCCGCCACCATGGGGCGGCTGCGCACCGCCGTGCGCACGCTCGCCGATATCGACCTCGCCCCCGACGAGTTGCTCACCCATCTCGACGACCTGGTCCTGAGGCTGTCCGACGAGGCCGGTTCGGACGACGGCACCGGGGAGGTGGGCGCGACCTGTCTGTACGCCGTGTACGACCCGGTGTCCCGGCGCTGCACGCTCGCCCGGGCCGGGCATCCCTCGCCGCTCATGGTGCGGCCGGGCGGTACGGCCGAGGAGGTCGAGCTGCCCGCCGGACCGCCGCTGGGGCTCGGCGGGCTGCCGTTCGAGGCGGTCGAGCTGTATCTGCCCGAGGGCACCGTGCTGTCGTTCTTCACCGACGGGCTGATCGAGTCCCGCGACCGGGACGTCGGCACGGGTCACGAACGGCTGCGCGAGGCACTCTCCCGGTCCTCCGCCTCCCTGGACGAGACGTGCGACCGGATCCTGCACCGCCTGCTGCCGACCGGCGGCGCCTCGGACGACGTGGCCCTGCTGCTGGCCCGCACCCAGGGACTGCCCGCCTCGCGGGTCGCGACCTGGGACATCCCGGCCGACCCGGCGCTGGTCGCACCGGTACGCAAGCAGGTCATCGACCAACTCGGCACCTGGGGGCTGGAGGAGGCCGGGTTCACCACCGAGCTGGTGGTCAGCGAACTGATCACCAACGCCATCCGGTACGGCACCCACCCCATCCGGCTCCGGTTGATCCACGACACGGCCACCCTGATCTGCGAGGTCTCCGACACCAGCCACACCGCCCCGCATCTGCGGCGCGCCAAGATCTGGGACGAGGGCGGCCGCGGCCTCCTCCTGGTCGCCCAGCTCACCCAGCGCTGGGGCAGCCGGCACACCCCCGAGGGCAAGACGATCTGGGCGGAACTGGCACTGTTCGAGGAGGAGTAGGGCTGCGGAACGCCTCTCGCGTTTCGCCCTTCGCGGTGCCGCCCCCGCATCGGTCGCCCGGCACGGGGCACAAGCACCAGTACGTACGCATCGGCGAACGTCCGGGAGTGTTGAGGAACATGACATCCACGTCCCCGTCCGCACACCCCTCCTCCTCGGCGCACCGCCCGGCGCTCCTGGTGAGCGCGGTCGCGGTGCTGGGCCTGCTGACCGGCTGCGGCGGCGCGGCCAACGGCACGACGAGCACCCCGCGGCAGCAACCGCCCGCCACGAGCGCCACGCAGACCACGGGCACCACGGACGCCGCGTCGGCGAGCGGGCCGAGCGCCCCCGGCGAGGCGGCACCCTCCACCGGCCCCGAGCGAGGCACCCGCTGCCACACCTTCGAACTGCGTGCCTCCGTCGGCCGTGTCAACCCGGGTGCCGGGCAGCGGAACTACCCCGTCGTCCTGACCAACACCTCGTCCCGCACCTGCACCTTGTACGGCTATCCGGGCGCCGCCTTCGTCGACGCGTCCGGCAGGCAGCTCGGGCCCGACCCGGTGCGCGAGGGCGACTCGCCGGCCAGGGTCACGCTGGCGCCGGGCGACAGCGCCTGGTCCGGCCTGTCGTACACCAGCCCCGAACTCACCGGCGCCCGTACGGACACCCCCGCGTCGCTGCTGGTGACCCCGCCGGACGAGCGGGACCAGCTGAGGGTGCGGTGGACGGGCGGTGAGGTGCCCGTGGCCGGGAACGAGTCGGAGGTGTCCCTCACGGTCCTGCGCCCGGGTACCGGGGCCTGATCCCGGCGCGAGTCCCGCCGAGCTCCTTCCCTCGGCCCGGGGCACGGCCCGACGTCACCCGAGTGGCCCAGCCTTCCGTCACCGGTGTGCGGCCCGGTACGCCCCGGGAGGGCTTCCGAAGCGCTGGTGGAACACCCGGTTGAAGTGGAAGGGGCTGGCGAATCCCGAGGCGGCGGCCACGCGTTCCACGGACAGGTCGGTGCCCTCCAGCAGCCGGGCGGCGTGCCCCAGGCGTGCCTCGCGCAGGGCTCGCATCGGGGACTCGCCGACCTGCTGGGCGAACAGGTGCGCGAACCGTGAGGGGGACAGCGCGACCGCCTCCGCCAGCGAGCGGACGGTGTGCGCGGCGCCGGGGTCGGCGGCGATGAGCGCCTGGGCCCGGCGGACCCGGGCGTCGACGCCCGGCGGTGGCGGCGGGGTGCGCGCGGCGGCGGCCGTGAGCAGGACGACCTCCTCCAGGGCGCACAGCGCCAACTCGTGGGCCGCCGTGCCGTGGGCGACGGCGACCCGGTCGTCGGCGGGCGTCGTCGCGGGCGGTGCCTGCGCGCCCGTCCAGCGGGCGTCGGCGAGCATCCGGCGGAACGCCGACTCCACCCGGCCGTGCAGCACGGCAGGGACGGGCACGACGACATGGACGCCGTCTCCGGTGTCGTACGGGCGCAGCCAGGGCCGCCAGGACGGGCGGGCCTGGCAGTGGGCCCACCAGAAGCGCCAGCGGCGGGCGTCCGGGGCGACGCCGTAGCCCTGCGGGACGCCGGGCGCGAGCGCCACCAGGTCGCCCGGGCCCGCCCGTGTCTCGGTGCCGCCCTGGCGCAGTCGGCCCCGGCCGCCCGTCGTCCAGGTGAACAGCCAGCTGTCCGCGCCGCGTGGCCGATCGACGGCGTAGCCCGGAGACTGGTCGAAGTGGCCGACCACCACCAGGCCGGGCGGCGGTGCGGGATCGCCGGGGGCAGCAGCCCCGGGCAAGTCGTCAGCGCTCATGGACATCCTCACGGCTGGACTTGGGGCCTAGCGTGGTGCACCGAGGACACCTCACCGAGGAGTGGACGCATGACAGCCACGGACATGGGCGCCGCCGGTCATCCCATCCTGACCGAGGAAGGGCTCGCACGGTTCCAGGAGGACGGCTTCACCGTCGTACGCGGGCTGTTCGGGTACGACGAGATCGACCGCCTGTGCGCGCAGTTCACGGCGCTGCACGCGGCCGGGCCCGTGCCGGGGCACTTCGAGCCGCGGGAGGGCGACGACCCGCTCGCCGCCTACCCGAGGGTCATGCACCCGCACGAGATCAACGAATTGGCGCTGCGTTTCCTGCTGGACGCGCGGCTGCGGAGTGTCCTGGAGGTGCTGCTCGGCGAGGAGGTGCTGGCCGCGCAGAGCATGTTCTACTTCAAGCCGCCGGGTGCGCGGGGGCAGGCGCTGCACCAGGACAACTTCTATCTGCGGGTCGAGCCGGGCACGTGTGTGGCGGCGTGGGTGGCCTGCGATGTGATCGACCGGGTCAACGGCGGTCTGGAGGTCGTGCCGGGCACGCACCGGATGGACATCTTCTGCCCGGAGGAGGCGGACGAGGCGGTGTCGTTCGCACGGGAGTACGTACCGCCGCCGCCCGGGCTCACGCCGGTGCCGGTCGACCTGCGGCCGGGTGACGTCCTGTTCTTCAACGGCAGCCTGGTGCACGGCTCCGGGCCGAACCGCGCCACCGACCGCTTCCGCCGCTCGTTCATCGGCCACTACGTCGGCCGCTCCGCCGAACGCATCGGCGGCTACTACCGCACGCTGACGATGAGCGGCGACCGGGTGCCGCTGCCGGAGAGCGAGGGCGCGGGCCCGTGCGGCACGGAGTTCGACCCGCCGGGCCCGCACTGAGTCTCAGTGACCGGAGATGGGGTGCGGGGTGTAGGGCTGCTCCAGCTCCTCGATCTCCTTGTCGGTGAGCCGCAGTTCGACGGCGGCCACCGCGTCGTCGATGTGGTGCGGCTTGGCGGCACCGATGATCGGGGCCGTCACCGTGTCCTGGTGCAGCAGCCAGGCCAGGGCGACCTGGGCGCGCGGCACGCCCCGGTCGTTCGCGATCCGGGTGACGGCCTCGACGATGGTGCGGTCGCCCTCCTGGTAGAGGCCGCTGCCGAAGTTGTCGTTGGCGCTGCGCTCGGTGGTGGTGCCCCAGTCCCGGGTGAGACGGCCGCGGGCGAGCGGGCTCCACGGCAGGACGCCGACGCCCTGGTCCGCGCAGAGCGGCAGCATCTCCCGCTCCTCCTCGCGGTAGAGGAGGTTGTAGTGGTTCTGCATGGACACGAACCGGGTCCAGCCGTGCAGTTGGGCCGTGTACTGCGCCTTGGAGAACTGCCACGCGTACATCGAACTCGCCCCGATGTAGCGCACCTTGCCCGCCTTGACCAGGTCGTGCAGCGCCTCCATCGTCTCCTCGATCGGCGTGTCCGGGTCCCAGCGGTGGATCTGGTAGAGGTCGACGTAGTCGGTGCCGAGGCGGCTGAGGCTGTGGTCGATCTCGGTCATGATCGCCTTGCGGGAGAGCCCGCCGCCGTTGGGACCGGGCCGCATCCGGCCGTGCACCTTCGTCGCGAGCACGATCTCGTCCCGGCGGGCGAAGTCCCTGAGCGCCCTGCCGACGATCTCCTCGCTGGTGCCGTCGGAGTAGACGTTCGCGGTGTCGAAGAAGGTGATCCCGGCCTCCAGCGCCTGCCGGATCAGCGGGCGTGACGCCTCCTCGTCGAGGGTCCACTCGTGCGCGCCCCGGTCGGGAAGGCCGTAGGTCATGCAGCCCAGACAGATCCGCGACACGTCCAGGCCCGTCGAACCGAGCTTCACGTACTGCATCGTTGCTGCTCCTGCCGTCGGAAGTGGGATTCCGAGGCGAGCGTACGTCTTCGTGCGCACTCCAGCCGCCGGAGCCGGACAGGCGCCAGGGCCTGTTGCGAAAGTGGCCTCGTCGCCCGGAGGGCGGCCGCAACAGGCCCTAGCCGTCCAGCAGGTCCAGGGCCCGTTCCCAACGGAAGGCGTCGCGGTCTTCCTCGCCGGAGTACGGCTCGCCGAAGCGGATTCCCATGCCCCGCAGCCGTATCAGGCTGTCGTTGTAGGCGGGATGGGCGGCCAGCGCGTCCGCGACGCAGGGCAGGACCGCGATCGGGACGCCCAGGCCGTACGCCTCGCACAGGGTGGCGACGGCGAGGGTGTCGGCCAGGCCGGTCGCCCACTTGTTGATGGTGTTGAAGGTGGCCGGCGCCACCACCACGGCGTCCGGCGGCGGGAACGGGCGTGCCTCGCCCGGCGTGCGCCAGGCGGAGCGGACCGGGCGGCCGGTCTGCGCCTCCACGGCGGCGGTGTCGAAGAAGCCGCCCATCGCGACGGGAGTCGCGATGACGCCCACCTCCCAGTCCCGCTCCTGCGCGGCGGTGATCAGTTTGCTGACGTCCGCGGCGATCCCGGCAGCACAGACGACGACGTAGAGGAAAGGCTTCCCGTCCTGTTCGGTCACGCGGAAACCCTACTGAACGGGCAGTGGCGCTTCCGTTCGCGGGCCGAGGATCCGGCGCTCGCGCTCCTCGATGCGCACGTCGTTGATGCTCGCCTCGCGACGGGTCATCAGCCCGTTCTCGTCGAACTCCCACAGCTCGTTGCCGTACGACCGCCACCACTGGCCGTCGGCGTCCCGGCACTCGTACTGGAAGCGGACCGCGATGCGGTTGCCGTCGAACGCCCACAGGTCCTTGCGCAGCGCGTACTCCTGCTCGCGCCGCCACTTCGCGGTGAGGAACTCGACGATCTCGGCGCGGCCGGTGACGAAGGTGTCGCGGTTGCGCCAGACCGATTCCTCGGAGTAGGCGAGGGCGACCTTGTGCGGGTCGCGGGTGTTCCAGGCGTCCTCGGCGGCCCGCACCTTCTGCGCGGCGGTCTCGCGGGTGAAGGGCGGCAGGGGCGGGCGAGTGGTCATGGGTGCTCCTCGGAGGAAGATGGAGAACGACCGTTCTCCGACACGGCTGCTACCGTAGGAGAACGCACGTTCTCCCGTCAAGGAAGTCAAGGAAGAGGTCGGTTCATGGACAACGCCGTCGCCCGGGAGCGGGCTCTGGACGCCGCGGAGCGGCTGTTCTACGGGCGCGGCGTGCAGTCCGTCGGCATGGACGACGTACGCGGCGCCTCGGGGGTCTCGCTGAAGCGGCTGTACCAGCTGTTCCCGGCGAAGGAACAGCTGGTCGAGGCGTACCTGGAGCGGCGTGACGTGCGCTGGCGGGGGCGGCTCGCCACCTATGTGGCGGCCCGGGGGGAGCCCCGGGAGCGGATCCTGGCCGTCTTCGACTGGCTGGCGGAGTGGTTCGGCGAGGCGGACTTCCGCGGCTGCGCCTGGATCAACGCGTACGGCGAACTGGGCGCCGTCTCCGACCGGGTGGCCGAGCAGGTGCGGGCGCACAAGCGGGCCTTTGGGGACTACGTCGGCACTCTGGTCGCCGACGCCGGGCTGCCCGCCACGCTCACCGGGCCGCTGTGCCTGCTGGCGGAGGGCGCCATGGTGACGGCCGGGATCACGGGGAGCACGGAGCCTGCCGCGCAGGCGCGCGAGGGGGCGCGGCTGCTGCTGGCGTCGGATGTCACCTCGGCCGGGGACGGTTCGTCGAGGGAGTGACGGAGCAGGCCGAGGAGGTGACCCATGGGCGTCCAGGAGGAGCTGGCGGCGCGCTTCGAGGCGGAGCGCGGGCGGTTGCGGGCGGTCGCGTTCCGGATGCTGGGCTCGCCCGACGAGGCGGACGACGCCGTCCAGGAGGCATGGCTGCGGCTGAGCCGCGCCGGCGGCGACGGAGTCGGCAACCTGGCGGCCTGGCTGACGACGGTGGTGTCCCGGATCTGCCTCGACATGCTGCGGGCCCGCGCGGCCCGGCGCGAGGAGCCGTACGGCCAGGAACTCGACGGCGACGGCAACGTGCCCGAGGACGAGGCGGTGCTGATCGACTCGGTGGGACTCGCACTGCTGGTCGTGCTGGACACGCTGGGGCCGGCCGAGCGGGTCGCGTTCGTGCTGCACGACCTGTTCGCCGTGCCCTTCGAGGACATCGCCCGGATCGTCGACCGGTCGCTGCCGGCGGCCAAGAAGCTGGCCAGCCGGGCCCGGCACAAGGTGCGGGGCACACCGGCGCTGCCCGCCGCCGAGGTGGACCGGCACCGGCGGGTCGTCGAGGCGTTCCTGGCCGCCGCGCGGGGTGGTGACATCGGCGCGCTGCTCGACGTACTGGCCCCGGACGTGGTCCGCCGTGCCGACCCGGCCGTCCTGCCGCCCGGGGTGGCTCCGGTGCTGCGGGGTGCCCGTGCGGTGGCCGAGGGGACCGTGCGGTTGCGCGAGCGCTCCCGGCACGCGGTCACCGCGCTCGTCGACGGCCACGTCGGCGTCGTCGTCGCCCCGCGCGGACGGCTGCTGTTCGCCCTCACGGTCACCGTCGAGGGTGACCGGATCGGCTCGTACGAGGTTGTCGCCGACCCGGCGCGGCTGCGGCGGCTGGAGCTGGCGGTGCTGGACGGGCTCGGCTCGGAGCGCTGAAGGCCCGGGCCACCGCCTGACCCGGGAGGCAATCGCGGCACCCGGGAGTGTCGGCCCGGCGGATGAATCCCGCGTTTGTCAGTGTTGGGCACGGTGATTGCCGGCTTCGGTACACGACGATGGGACGGTTGCCATGCCTCTTGAGGGCGAGTACGAGCCCAGCCCGACGCAGTGGGTGCGCGAGCAGGTGGAGTTGTACGAGAGCTCCGGCGGCACCAAGGGAACGACCCTGCTGGACACCGGGTTGCCCGTGGTGCTGCTGACGACCCGTGGCGTGCGGAGCGGCAAGATCCGCAAGACGCCGCTGATGCGGGTGGAGCACGAGGGGCGTTACGCCATCGTGGCGTCGCTGGGCGGCGCGCCCAAGCACCCGGTCTGGTACCACAACGTCAAGGCCGATCCGCACGTGGAACTCCAGGACGGCCCGGAGAAGCGGGACATGACGGCCCGGGAGGTCAGCGGCGCGGAGAAGGAGCAGTGGTGGGAGCGGGCCGTGGCCGCGTATCCGCCGTACGCCGACTACCAGAAGAAGACCGACCGTGTGATCCCGGTGTTCGTGCTCGAAACGGTCGACGGCTGAGTTCTTTTCCGGTGCCGTGATGCATGAAGGCTCAGATGCCGGGCACCCGCACGTCAGGCCCCGCCGCGTTCCCCCGTCGCGGCGGGGCTTTCGTCTGCCTCCTGGGCGAGCCGGTCGGTCACGTCGAGGAAGATCTGGTCGGCCTCGGGCACGGTACGCGCGATCGACCGCTTGATGCGTACGGCGACCTCCTCGACCCGCTCGCTGTCCAGCCCGGGAACCAGGTCGACGCGGGCGGCCACCAGCGCGGAGTCGATGCCGGTCTTCATGGTGAACAGCGCCTCCACGCTGTCGATCTCGGGCTGCGCCCGCAGCAGTGCGCGGATCCTGCCGCTCGCCTCCGGGTCCGCGGCCTCGCCGATCAGCTGGGCGCGGGCGTCCTTGCCGAGCCGGTAGGCCACGTACACCAGCAGCGCGCCGATGGCCAGCGACGCGGACGCCTCCCACACCACCTCGCCGGTGGCCATGTGCAGCGCCATGCCGGTGATGGCGAGGGTCAGGCCGAGCACCGCGGTGCCGTCCTCGGCGACGACGGTGCGCAGGGCCGGGTCGCGCAGGCCGTCGGCGACGCCCTGCCGGCGCAGTTGGTGCAGGGCGCGGAGCAGGGAGGCTCCCTCGGCGAGCAGGGCGACGCCCAGGACGATCAGCCCGGCCGCATAGCCGGCGAAGGTCTCCTCGGTGCCCTTGGTGAGCGCCTCGAAGCCCTGGAAGAAGGAGAAGCAGCCGCCCATGACGAAGATCCCGACGGCCGCGAGCAGCGACCAGAAGAAGCGTTCCTTGCCGTAGCCGAAGGGATGCCGCCGGTCGGCGGGGCGGCGGCTGCGGCGCAGCGCGGCCAGCAGGAAGACCTCGTTCAGACTGTCGGCCACGGAGTGCGCCGCCTCCGACAGCAGGGCGGGCGAACCGGCGAGCACACCGCCGATCACCTTGGCGACCGCGATCACCAGGTTGGCCGCGAGCGCGACGAGCACGGTCACGCGGGTCCTGCGATCGATGCTGTGGCCGGTCTTCGCGTCGGTCTGGGGGGTGGTCTCGGGGACGGTCTCGCGGTCCGTCCCGGGGTCGGTGTTGGGTGTCGATGTGTCCGTGGGTGTGCCGCTCACCACCGCCGGTTGCCCCCGTCGGGGCGGATCACACCGTGCCGGGCGCGGAAACGGGGGAACTCGGGAACCCGGTCGGCAGCATTGCCCACGCCAGGGAGGAGAGAGGTCATGAGCGGCCAGGGCGACGGGAACGGTGACGGCAACAGCGCCTACGGCCGGAAGTCGTTCCAGCGGTCCAAGAGTCACTTCGCGGACCGGATCACGGCGGACGGCCGGGACGGCTGGCCGGTCGCGGCGGCGCGTTACCGTCTGGTGGTCAGCCGTGCCTGTCCGTGGGCGAGCCGCGCGGTGATCTCGCGGCGGCTGCTGGGGCTGGAGGCGGCGATGTCGATGGCCATCGCCGACCCGATCCAGGACGACCGCAGCTGGCGCTTCACCCTCGACCCGGACGGCCGCGACCCCGTCCTGGGCATCCGCTTCCTCAGCGAGGCGTACGACAGGCGGGAGACCGGCTACCCGGGTGGTGTCAGCGTGCCGGCGATCGTCGACGTACCCACCGGGAAGCTGGTCACCAACGACTACCAGCGGATCACCCTCGACTTCGCGACCGAGTGGACCGCCCTGCACCGTCGGGGCGCACCCGACCTGTACCCGGAGGGGCTGCGGGACGAGGTCGAGGCGGTGATGGCGGACGTCTACGAGGACGTCAACAACGGTGTGTACCGGGCGGGTTTCGCCACCGGGCAGGAGGAGTACGAGGCCGCCTGCGCGGACGTCTTCCGGCGGCTGGAGCTGCTGACTCCGCGGCTGGCCCGGCAGCGCTATCTGGTCGGTGACACGATCACGGAGGCGGACATCCGGCTGTTCACCACGCTGGTCCGCTTCGACGCGGTCTATCACGGCCACTTCAAGTGCAACCGCTGGAAGCTGACGGAGAACGAGGTGCTGTGGGCGTACGCCCGCGACCTGTTCCAGACGCCCGGCTTCGGTGACACCGTCGACTTCGACCACATCAAGCGGCACTACTACCAGGTGCACACCGGAATCAACCCGACCGGGATCGTGCCGCTCGGCCCGGACCTCGCGGGCTGGTTGACGCCGCATCACCGGGAGGAACTCGGCGGGCGCCCGTTCGGGGACGGCACGCCTCCGGGGCCGGTGCGCCCGGGCGAGGAGGTCCCGGCGGCGGGCCGGCCCTGAGAAACCGTTCACAGCGAACCAAGGAGACCCAGGTGGCCAAGAAAAAGAAGAAGCAGAAGCTCCCCGTCGCCTACCAGCCCGTCGGATGGGTGCTGGGGTGGGCCGGCGGTTGGCTGGCCGGGCTCGCCTTCCGCAAGACGTGGATGGCGATCCGGCACGAGGAGGACGCGCCGGACGCGCTGGACCCGGACCGCGGCTGGGGCGAGATCGTGCTGGCCGCCGCGATCCAGGGCGCCATCTTCGCGGCCGTGCGCAGCGCCGTGGACCGCGGCGGCGCGAAGGCCATCGAGCGCTCGACCGGTGTGTGGCCGGCGGCGCAGAAGGGCGGCCGGGACTGAGCCCGGCCCCGCTCAGCCCTGCTTCGGTGCCGTGGGCAGGGCGCGGCGCAGGGTGAAGGAGTGGCCCGCCGGGTCGGCATAGCCGCGTTCCTCGAACGGCCCGGCGGAGTCCTTGGTGTCCACGGGACGCCCGCCCAGCGAGACGATCCGGCGCTCGGCCGCGTCCAGGTCCGTGACCAGGAACTCCAGATGCGCCTGGAGGGAGTTCTCGGGGCGCGGCCAGCTCGGCGGCGTGGCGTTGACATCGCGCCGGAACGCCAGGCGGGTGCCGTCGGCGCTCCTGATCTCCACGCGGTTGGCGGTCGCGTCGGTCTCCTCGGCCTCCATCAGCTCCTTGTAGAACACGGCGAGCTTCTCGGGCTCGGCACAGTCGAGCACCACGACGCCCGCGGTCACCACTGACATGTCTCCTCCGAAGGGTCCAGGGGCACGGGACGCTGCTGCCCCGCCGCCCTGTCCTTGCGGATATCCCGGCCCGCCGGATTCAGACGCCTCGGAACCGTCTGAGCGGCCCGTCAACTGCCGGGTGCCCTGTGGGGGGTGGGAGTGTACGCAGCTCAAGTGCCTTGAGCAGTAACCCAGATCACGGCCGTGTCACGGTATAGATCATTTACGCCCTGGGCAGCCTCGTAGCGCTTCTCGGTTCAACTTTCGGCCAGCGAAGCTCAGTTCGAATGAACGGACGGTCGTGCGGGCCGTCCGCTCGCAGGGCGGGGGGACTCTGCGTTCCGTCTCCCGAAAGGAAGCGCATGCCTCAGGACGTCCGATTCGACCTCCCCTTCGAGACCCCTGTCAGCGACCATCTGGAGTACGCCCGCGAGCGCCATCTGCGCTGGGTGTGGGAGAAGGGACTGGTGCGCAGCCAGGCCGGCTTCGAGGAGTACTGCTCCTGGGACCTGCCCCAGGCCGCGGCGCGCACCTACCCGTACGCGTCGGCGGACGACATGGTCGTCCTGATGAACTGGTTCTCACTGGCCTTTCTCTTCGACGACCAGTTCGACGCCGGCCGGCCTGACCGTGCCGACCGGGTCGCGGAGGTGGCGCGCGAGCTCATCGTGACGCCCCTGCGTCCGGCGGGCAGCCGGCCCCGGGTGGTGTGCCCGATCACGGTGGCCTGGACCGAGGTCTGGGAACAGCTCTCGGATGGCATGTCCCTGACCTGGCAGACGCGGTTCGCCGCCTCCTGGGGCCGCTTCCTCGCGGCGCATGTCGAGGAGGTCGATCTGGCGGCGCAGGGGCTGGCCGGATCGTTGGGGCCGGACGCGTACGCCGTCTTCCGGCGCCGTACGGTCGGCATCCATCACAGCATCGACGCCGGTGAGCGAAGCCGCCGTTTCGAGGTGCCGGCGCAGGCGATGGCGCATCCGCTGATGGAGCGGATGCGGGATCTGGCCGCGGACACCATCGGGTTCATGAACGACATCCACTCCTTCGAGCGCGAGCGGCGCCGGGGCGACGGCCACAACCTGATAGCCGTGCTGCACAAGGAGCGGGGCGGTTCGTGGCGGGAGGCGGCGGACGCGGCGTACCGCATGACGACCGACTGCCTCGCCGAGTACCTGGAGCTGGAGGCCGGGGTGCCGCGGATGTGCGACGAGCTGGGCCTCGACGAGGACGAGCGGACCCGAGTGCGGATGGGCGTGGAGGCCATCCAGCACTGGATCAACGGCAACTACGAGTGGGCCCTGACCACCGGCCGCTACGCGGCGGCGAAGGACGGTCCCGTCGCCACGGCCGAACGGGCCGGGCGGGGCTCGGTGGACGATTTGCTGGCGGTGTAGAACGGGGCGACTGCCCGGTTTGCCCCTCGAAGGGTGGTCCGCCGTGGGGCCGGACCGGCGACAGGCCGGGACCGGGGCCCCACGGCGGACCTCCCGCGTCAACCACGCTGCGGGTCAATACACAAACGCTGCTGGTCAATACGCCTAGACGGCGAACTCGACCGGCAGGCTGTCCAGTCGGGACTCCCAGCTGGACGCCGTGGAGGACAGTTCCTCCGGTGGGACCGCGAGGCGCAGGCCCGGCAGCCGGTGCAGCAGGACGTCGACGGCGATCTCGATGATGGCCTGGCCGATGTTCTGCCCGGGGCACTCGTGCGGGCCCGAACTGAACGCCAGGTGCGACTGGTTGCCCTGGACCGACACGCCCTGGTCGGGCCGGACCTCCGGGTCGAGGTTGCCGGCCGCGAGGCCGAGGACGAGCAGGTCGCCCTCCTTGACCGGGCAGCCGCCCAACTCCAGGTCGGCGGTGGCGAACCGGCCCGGCAGGACGGCCAGCGGCGGGGTGTCCCACATGACCTCCTCCACCACCGAGGAGACCGTCAACTGCCCGCTGACCAGGCCGGAGAGCCGTGAGACGTCGGTGAGCAGCAGTTGCAGCACCCGGGCGAGCAGATTGCTGGTCGTGGTGTGCCCGGCGATCAGCACCAGACGCAGATGGCTGACGACCTCGTCCATGTCCAGCCCGGCGGGGTGCTCCAGCAGGGCGGTGGTGAAGTCGGCTCCCGGTTCGTCCCGCTTGCGCTCGGCGAGTTCGCCGAGGATCTGCCGGATGTGCCCGTCGTGCACGATGGCGTCCTCGCCACCCTTGAGCACCTGGGCAGACGATTCGACCAGCCGGCGCCCCTCGCTCTCGGCGAGCCCCAGCACCCGGGTGAGGACGAGCATCGGCAGGTACTCGGCGTAGTCCGTCACCAGGTCGGCGCGCCCCACGTCCGCGAACGCGTCGATCTGCTTGTTGGCGAAGTGCGTGGCGTGCCGCCGGATGCCGCGCGCGGCCGCGGCCTGCAGCCCGTCGTTGACGGCGCCGCGCAGCCTGCGGTGCGGTTCGCCGTCCTGCGAGACGCAGTCGGGGCGCCAGCCGATCATCGGGATCAGCGGCGAAGTATCCCCGACCCGGCCCTCCCGCCAGTCCCGCCAGGTCCGGGCGTCCCGGGTGAACTGGAGCGGGTTGTCGAGAACCCGCCGGTTGTCGCGGTAACCGAGCACCAGCCAGGCCGGGACGTCGCCCTCCAGCAGCACCGGGGCGACCGTGCCGTGTTCCTTGCGCAGCCGCTCGTAGATGGCGGCCGGCTCGGTCGCCGCCTCCGGCCCGTACAGGCGGGTGAGGTCGCCGGAGCCGTGGGCGACGGGGCAGCCGTGCGGGGTGTCGGGACCGTTTAAGGTCTGGTCGTTCATCGGGACTCCAGTGCGACGGCGGAGCGTTCCTTCAAGTGACGTATCAGGGCGACGAGCACGTCACGGCTGGAGGTCCGGTCGCGGGCGTCGCAGGCCACGACCGGGATCTGCGGGGAGATGTCGAGGGCGTCCCGGATCTCCTCGATCGGATACTCCTGGGAGTCGGGGAAGACGTTGAGCGCCACCACGAAGGGGACGTTCTGCCGCTCCATCTCCTCGATCGCGCGGAAGCTGGAGGCCAGGCGGCGGGTGTCCACCAGCACGACCGCGCCGAGCGCGCCCTTGAACAGGCCGTTCCACAGGAACCAGAACCGCTCCTGCCCCGGCGTGCCGAACAGGTACAGCATCAGGCTGTCATTGATGCTGATCTTGCCGAAGTCCAGGCTGACGGTGGTCTCCGTCTTGTCGGCGACGCCGATCAGATGGTCGACGTCGGCGCTGGCCTGGGTGAGGGTCTCCTCGGTGGTGAGCGGCTTGATGTCGCTGACCGAGCGGACCATCGTGGTCTTCCCGGTGCCGAACCCGCCGGCGATCATCACCTTCACCGAGCGGGTCTTCCCGGCCGCCGCGCTGCCGGGTTGGTCAAAGCCTTTCAAGTCCACTGAGTACCTCCTCAAGGAGCGCGAGGTCGGGCCCGCGACCGGCGTCGTGCGCCGGTATGGGGTCACGGGCTTCGACGCGGCCTGCTTCGAGCAGGTCCGCCAGCAGCACCGCGAGAATGTTGAAGGGCAGGTGGAGATGGGCGCCGAGTTCGGCCACCGACAGCGGTTCGCGGCAGCGCCGGATGATCTCCGCGTGCTCGTGCTGCATGCCCGGGGCGGGGGCGGCTCGGGAGACGATGAGGGTCGCCACGTCGAGGCTCGACGCCGAACCGCCCGGTCCGCTGCGCCCTTTGGTGAGGACGTAGTAGCGCTCGAGACCGGACGGGTCCGTCGGCCGGCGGGGAACACTCATCCAGAGTGCTCCTCCAGGCGCGGAGTGGTGCCCAGGAGTTCGCCCATCCTGCGAGCCAGGTCCCGCATCTGATGACCCAGCAGGCCCTGGTCGAGGCCTTCGCGCGCGAGGACACCGAGGTATGTCTCCACGCCCGCGCGGACCACGAAGAGGTGACCGCCGTCGACCTCGATCATGGCCAGCCGCAACTGTCCCGCGAACTTGGGGAACTGCGCGGCGACCGGCTGGGCCAGCGCCTGCAGTCCGGCCACCACGGCGGCGAAACGGTCCACGTCGTCGGGGTCTTCGGCGCCGTAGGAGGTGATGGCCTTGCCGTCACTGGAGGCCACGAGGGCGAAACGGATCTCCTGGATGCTCTCCACCAGATCGCGGAGCGCCCAGCTCACGTCGGTTCCCTGTTGCGTCATGTGGACTAGTCGCTCTCTTCAGTGCGGTGCTCTGCGGACTCGCGTGCGGCGGTCGACTCGCGGCCGGCCGGCCCGGATCCCTCGCTGTCCTCACGTCCGGCGGTGGCGAACGCGGCCAGGCCGGTGAAGGACGTGTCCGGCGGTACGGCGGAGACGGCCGCCTCCTCGGTCCGCGCGGCGCCGGCGGCCGGGGCGGGCTCGGCCGACTCGCTCCGCCTGCTGCGGCGCCGGGGCAGTCCACCGGGCGTGGTGTCCTGCGCCGGGGCGGCGTCGGGGGCGGGCTCGTCGGTCGCCGGTCGCGGTGCGGTGGCGGGGGCCGCCGACGCGGTCGGGGCGGAGGCCGACGCGGTCGGGGCGGAGGCCGACGCGGTGGCCGGGGTGGCCGCGGGCAGCGGGCTGAAGTACTTGTGCGGGACCACGACGACCACCGAGGTGCCGAGCCAGGGCGAGTCCGCGAAGGTGACGCGGATGCCGTAGCGGCGGGCGAGGATACCGACGACGCGCAGGCCGATGTTGGCGTCCTCCGAGACGCCGCCCAGGCCGGGGCCGCCGGCGGTGCCGGCGAGGGCGTGGTCGGCCTCGCGCTTCTTCTCCTCGCTCAGGCCCTTGCCGGAGTCCTGGATCTCGATGCCGACGCCGTTGGGGACCTCCTTGCCGGAGACGACCACCGGCTCGGTGGGCGGCGAGTAGCGGGTGGCGTTGTCCAGCAGGTGCGCGAAGATCAGCGTGAGGTGGTCCACCAGGCCGCCGTCGACGCCCAGTTCGGGCAGATGGCGGAGCTCGACGCGGTGGAACTCCTTGATCCGGCCGATGCCGCCGCGGACGACGCTGAGCAGCCGCTGCGGCTCCTGCCACTGCCGTCCCGGGCGGTCCGAGCCGCCGAGCACGCCGATGCTGGCGGCCAGACAGTCGGCGGGGCCGATCGCCTGGTCGAGCTCCATCAGGCCGCGTGCCACGGACGGGAGCCGGCCGTGCTCGCCCTGCATCTCGTGCAGCCGGCCACGGAGCTTGCTGGTGAGCACGTGGATCCGGTTGCCGATGCCGACGACCGCCTGCTCGGCGGAGGTGGAGCGATTGAACTCCTCCTCGACGCCGATCAGCGCGGTGCGCAGGACCTTGCGAAGGTCGGCCTGGAGTTCGGGCGCGACCTTGGCGCACTGGTTGGTCGAGGGCAGCAGGTCGTCGATCGCGTCACCGGCGCGCAGCCGCCGCAGCGCCTCGGGCAGCTGCTCGTTCGCGAGCCGGGTGACCGCGGCATGCTGGTGGGTGAGGCGCTCCTGCCAGATGGCGGTCTGCTCGGCGAGCTGTGCCTCCAGGCTCTGGGCCTGCTCGGCGAGCTGCGCCCGGTAGCCGTCGGCCTGCTCGGCGAGGCGGGCCTCGTAGCCCTCGGCCTGCTCGGCCAGCTGGGCCTCGTACGCCCGTGACCGGTCGGCGAGTTGGGCTTCGTGGGCGGCGCGTTCGGCGGCGTGCTTGCGCTCCAGGCCCGCCACGTGCTGCTGCCACTGCTGGGAGTGCTCGGCCTGCGAGGTGCGGAAGGTGTCCTCCGCGCGGCGCAGTTGCGTCCGGGTACGGATCAGGAGCCGTACGCACACGGATCCGGCCGCCGTCGCCGCGACACCGGCGACGGCCGCGGTTATTCGCTCCGAGCTCATGAACGTGGCGGCAACCGTCCCGCCTCCTAAGGCCAGCGGCATCAGCCACCAGCTGTACCAGGCGACAGGGGCCCGCGCCGCCGGGGGCGGGGTGGCGAGTTCCATCTGCATCCTTCGAGCAACACGATCGAACAACGGGGGGTGGGCATGGCGATCGCACTCATGAGTACGCACTGCGACGTCGACCCGTCGCGGACGTGTCAACTCGCAGCGCCGGATGGGAGCTTATCGGGTTCCAACCCGAAAGGATCAACCTCACGGGCTCAGTGGAGGTGAGGGTTCCGTCACTCTCCGCCAGGAACCCGTTAATCGACAAGTCGGCAGGTCACTCGCAGTTGCGCGCCTGCTGGTCGCGCGGGACGTCGGATCACCGCGTGCTGTGGAACGTACGGCGGTACGCCTGCGGTGAGACGCCGATCGCGGCGTGCAGGTGCTGGCGCAGGGACGCGCCCGTGGCGAAGCCGACCTGGCCGGCGATGCGGTCGACGGGGAGGTCGCTGGACTCCAGGAGGTGCCGGGCGCGGGCGACGCGCTGCTGGATGAGCCAGCGGCCGGGGCTGACGCCCACCTCGTCGTGGAAGCGGCGGGCGAAGGTGCGCAGGCTCATCCGGGCGTGTGCGGCGAGGTCGGACAGGGTCAGCGGTTCGCCGAGGCGTTCGAGGGCCCAGGCGCGCGTGGCGGCCGTGCTCGCGGCGCCGGTCTCCGGCACGGGCTGCTCGATGTACTGGGCCTGGCCGCCGTCCCGGAACGGGGGCACGACACAGCGCCGCGCGACGGTGTTGGCGAGCCGGCTGCCGTGGTCCTTGCGTACGAGGTGCAGGCAGACGTCGACGCCCGAGGCTGCTCCGGCAGAGGTCAGGACGGGGTCGTCGTCGACGAAGAGGACGTCCGGGTCGAGGTCGATGTGCGGGAACATCCGCCGGAAGTGGTCGGCGACCTGCCAGTGCGTGGTCGCTTTGCGGCCGTCCAGCAGTCCGGCGGCGGCCAGGACGAAGGCGCCGGTGCAGATGGACACGATGCGGGTGCCGGGCCGGATCCGGGCGAGCGCTTCCAGGGCCTCGTCCGGGACGTCGGCGGTGACGGACGCCGGCGCGACGGGCGCGATCACCACCGTGTCGGCGGTGGCCAGGGCCTCGGGGCCGTGCTCGACGGTGACCGAGAAGTCGGCGTTGGTGCGCACCGGTCCGCCGTCGACGCTGCACGTCAGCACCTCGTACCAGCCGTCGGCCGCGCCGAAGATCCGGCTGGGGATGCCCAGTTCGAAGGGGTACACGCCGTCGAGGGCCAGCACCACGACCCGCTGCACACGTTGCATGGCACGATCCTATCGAAGCTTGGCAATCGTGCCATTTTCCGAACGGGCGGGCGCGGGCAGGCTGGGTCACCATGAGCGATGTGAACACCATGCGAGCCATCAGCCAGGACGTCCTCGGCGGTCCCGAGGTACTCAGGGAAGTAGAGGTGCCGCGGCCGACCCCCCGGCCGAACGAGGTGCTGGTCCGGGTGCGGGCCGCCGGCCTCAACCCGACCGACTGGAAGCACCGCGCCACCGGCGGGTTCCTCGGCGAGCCGCCCTTCACCCTCGGCTGGGACGTCTCCGGCGTCGTCGAGGAGACCGGTATCGGTGTCGCCCACTTCCGGCCCGGCGACGAGGTCTTCGGCCTGCTGCCCTACCCCTTCGGTCACGGCTCGCACGCCGAGTACGTCATCGCCCCGGTCCGCGCCCTCGCCCCCAAGCCCGCCGGGATCGACCACACGCAGGCCGGCGCGCTGCCGCTGGTGTCGCTGACCGCGTGGCAGTCGCTCGTCGAGCACGCCGACCTGCGGCCGGGGCAGCGGGTGCTGATCCACGCCGCGGCGGGCGGCGTCGGGCACGTGGCCGTGCAGATCGCCAAGACCCGGGGCGCCTACGTGATCGGCACGGCGAGCGCGGGCAAGCACGACTTCCTGCGCGAGATCGGCGTGGACGAGCCGGTCGACTACCGGGCGACCGACTTCGCGGAGGCCGTGCACGACGTCGACGTCGTGCTCGACACCATCGGCGGGGACACGTCCGTCCGCTCGCTGCGCGTACTGCGCCCGGGTGGGGTCGTGGTGTCGATCCTGCCGGTGGGCTCGGACGACTTCTACGCGGAGGCGGACCGGCTCGGTGTCCGGGCGATCCGGATGCTCGTCGACGCCGACCACCACGGCATGAGGGCCATCGCCGAGCTGATCGAGGACGGCCGGCTGCGGGCGACGATCGCGGGGACCTTCCCGCTGGCCGAGGCCGCCAAGGCGCACGAGCTCGGCGACACCGGCCGGACCACGGGGAAGCTGGTGCTGCTGGCCGACTGATCCGGTTCAGAAGGTGAGCACGGGCTTGATGGTCCTGCCCGCGCTCATGTCCCGCACCGCCTGGTCGATCTCCGTGAAGGGGTAGGTGCCGATCAGGCGGTGCAGCGGGAGCCGGCCGTCCTTGACCAACCGGACCAGCGCGGGGATGACCGTCCGGGTCTCGCTGTCGCCCAGGGTCAGGCCGACGATCCGCTTCCCGGCGAGCAGCCCGTTGACGTCCAGGGAGACCTCGGTGCCGAAGGGCGGCGCGCCGACGACGACCAGCGTGCCCCGCGCGGCGAGCGCGTCGACACCCTGGCGGAGCACGGCGACGCTGCCGGTGGTCTCCACGACACCGTCGGCGCCCTGGCCGCCGGTGATGTCGGCGATCGCCGCCCCGACGTCGGACGCGCCCGCGTCGACGGTGTGGGTGGCGCCCAACTCCTTTGCCAGGGCGAGGCGTTCACCGACCTTGTCGACGGCGATGACGGTGGTGGCCGGGGTCAGCGCGGCCGCCATCACCGCGGACAGGCCGACGGCTCCCGCGCCGAGGACGACGACGCTGCCGCCGGTGACCGGCCGCAGGACGTTCCAGACGGCGCCGACCCCGGTCTGTACGCCGCAGCCGAGCGGGGCGATCGACGCGAGCGGCACGTCCGGGTCGACCTTGACGAGGCTGCGCTCGTCCGCGAGGGCGAACTCGGCGAACGAGGACTGGCCGAAGAAGTGGCCGCCGAGCGGTTCGCCGTCACGGCTGATGGTGCTGGTGCCGTCGGCGCGCCTGCCCCCGACGAGGTTCATCGGCAGCCAGGTCGCGCAGTACGCGGGATGCCCGTCACGGCAGTTGCGGCACTCGCCGCAGGAGGTGAAGGACAGCACGACGTGGTCCCCCGGCGCGACCGCGGTGACCGCGGACCCGACGGCCTCGACGACTCCGGCACCCTCGTGGCCGAGCACACCGGGCAGCGGGAAGGGCAGGGCACCGCTCGCCACCCCGAGGTCGGTGTGGCACAGGCCGGTCGCGACCATACGGACGAGGGCCTCGCGGGGGCCGGGTTCGTCGAGGACGACCTCGCAGAGGGTGAAGGGGGCCCCGCCGGACTCGACGACGGCGGCGCGGGTGGTGGTGGGCATCGCAGGGACTCCTTGGCGGGACGCGCTCAGTCGAGCGAGACGACGACGGACTTGACCTTGGTGTAGGAGGCGAGCGCCTCGGGGCCGTACTCGCGGCCGAAGCCGGAGTCCTTGACGCCGCCGAACGGGACCGCGGGGTCGAGCATCGCCCAGTCGTTGACCCAGACGATGCCGGCCTGGAGGCGCTCGGCGACGCGGTGGGCGCGAGCCAGGCTGCCGGTCTGCACGCCCGAGGCCAGGCCGTACGGCGTGGAGTTGGCGAGGGCGACGGCCTCGTCCTCGGAGTCGAAGGGCTGGACGGTGAGGACCGGGCCGAAGATCTCCTCCTGGACGGCACGGGAGTCGTTCGGCAGGTCGGCTATCACGGTGGGCCGGTAGTAGTAGCCGCCGTCGAGGTCGAGGCGCTCGCCGCCGCAGACGACGCGGCCGCCCTCCTGGCGGGCCAGGTCGACGTACTCCTCGACCTTGCGCAGATGCCGCTCCCCCGCCATCGGCCCGACGACCGTCTCCGGCTTGCGGGGGTCGCCGACGGGCACGCCGGGGACCGCCTCGGCGAGGATGCCCAGCAGGGTGGCGTACACCGGGCGGGCGACCAGGAGCCGGGGGCCGGCCATGCAGAACTGGCCGGTGTTGAAGACGAACGCCTTGATGACCGCGCCGACCGCCTTCTCCAGGTCGGCGTCCTCGAAGACGATGTGGGCGGCGTTGCCGCCGAGTTCCATGGTGACGGGCCTGAGTGCCGCGCCGGCGACGCCCGCGACATGCCGGCCGACGGCGGTGGAGCCGGTGAAGGCGACCTTGTCCACGCCGGGGTGGCGCAGCAGGGCCTCGCCGGTCACCTGCCCGGTGCCGGTGACGACGTTGACCACGCCGTCCGGGACGCCGGCCTGCTGGAGCAACCGGGCCATGTACAGGGCGCTGAGCGGGGTCTCCTCGGCGGGTTTGTGGACGACCGTGTTCCCGGCGGCGAGCGCGGGGGCGAGCTTGGTGCCGGCCAGGATCAGCGGGAAGTTGAACGGCGTGATCGCCGCGACCACGCCGAGCGGCTCGCGGCGGGTGTACGCCAGGGCGTTGAGCGGGGTGTCGCGGGTCGCGCCGTCGAGGGAGTGGGCCAGGGCGGCGTAGTGCTCGTAGTCGTTGGCGGCGTTGGTGACGTCGACGGCGCGGCACAGCGTGATCGGCTTGCCGACGTCGAGGCTCTCCAGCTCGGCGAGTTCGTCGGCGTTCTCGCGGATCAGCTCGGCGACGCGGTGCAGGACGCGGCCCCGTTCACGGCCGCTCAGCCCGGACCACTGGCCGGTGTCGAAGGTCTCGCGGGCGGCGCGCACGGCGTCGTCGACGTCGGTCGGGCCCGCCTCGGCGACGGTGGTGAGGACCGCGCCCCGGGACGGGTCGACCACCTCGCCGCGCGCTCCGTCGGCGGCGTCGTGCCACCGGCCCCCGATGAACAGCCGACCGGGTTCGATCTCGAAGGTGGTCATCGCCACTCCCAGCTTCATCGCCAAGATCCGGAAACCGCAGGATCTCCAGAGTTCAATAAACAGGATTCCTGCTTGTTCGCAGTCTGATTACAGACAGGTTTCCTGTCAATGCTCTAGGCTCGATCCATGGTCGGCACTCAGACAACGAAGACGCCCCCGTCCCTGCTCTACATGGTCAAGCAGGTGGAGCTGGTGGTCCGCTCGCACCTCGACGAGCTGGTCAAACCGTTCGGGATCACGGCGCTGCAGTACACCGCGCTCACCGTCCTGGAGCGGCACGACGGTCTGTCGGCGGCGCAGCTGGCCCGCGACTCCTTCGTCACCGCGCAGTCGATCGCCGACCTGGTCCGCTCCCTGGAGGGCCGCGGCCTGGTGCGCCGGGAGCGCAATCCGCACAACCGGCGGGAGCTGCTGATCCTGCTCACCGGCGAGGCGCGCGAGCTGCTCACGCGGCTGGCGGGGCCGGTGCGGGAGCTGGAGGAGCGGATGGTACGGGAGTTGACGGCACATCAGGCCGAGCAGTTCCGACGGGCCCTCAGCAAGGCCTGGCAGGCCCTGTCGTAGCAAGGCCTGCCAGGCCAGTCGTAACACTTCGCTCACGCCACGAAGAAACTCGGTCGCATTTCGAAGACATATGTCAACCGAACATGCTGAAATGCTTTCCAACGAGGGTAACTTGCCGGGCAGGGCCCGCAGTTGTGGGCTCACCGGGCGTCGCTGGGAGGTGAGGTCGACGTGGAGCGGAACGCCGCCCCGCTCACCCGGCACTTGCGCGTCCACCGGGAACAGGGGCACACGGTGCTGGAGTTCCGCGGGGAGATCGACATCGCCGCGGCGGCGGAGATCCTCCCGCATCTGGACGACGAGACCGCGCTCCCCGGCGCCCGGGTCGTGATCGACCTCAGCCGGGTCGAGTTCTTCGACTGCTCGGGGCTGCGGCTGCTGTACCGGGCGCGCAGCCGGGTGCTCGCCCGCGACGGGCGGCTGCATCTGGTGTGCGCCCACCCCATGACCCTGCGCGTCCTGCGGGTCACCGGGCTGCACCGGCTGCTGCCGCCACTGCCCACGCTGGACGCGGCCCTGCGGCAGTCCGGGACGCCCACGTCCTGACGCTCCGGCCACCGGCGCGCTCCCCCGTCTCCCTCCCGCACCCCCATCGGTCGTACATCGGTCAACCAAGCGGTCTGGCGCGGGATTTGGGGGGCATTGGGGAGAGTAGGAAGGAGGACCGTCACCCATGACGACTTCCATCAAGCGCCTCCCCAGGCGCATGCCCGGCTGGGCCAAGGCGCTGAGCGCCGTCGTGCTGGTGCTCGTGGTGCTGTTCGCCGGGATGCGGCTGAGCGTGCTGCCGGGCCTGAAGGACCTGTTCGGCACCGAGACCCACGACCGGTCGGGGCCGGCCCTGCTCAAGTCGATCCAGGACATCAGCCGTTACGACGCCGCCTCCGGCAACTTCCAGGTCGTCGTGGACCTGGAGAAGGACACCAAGTACCTGCCCGACGCCATTCGCGGCACCCGCACCCTGTACATCGGGGCGGGCACCGTAGACGCCTACGTCGACCTCGGCAAGGTCGGCGAGGACGACGTGACGGTCGACGAGGACCGTACGTCCGCCACGCTGCGGCTGCCGCACGCGGCACTCGGCGAGCCCGCCCTCGACCCCGACCGCTCCTACGCCGTCTCCAAGCAGCGCGGTCTGCTGGACCGGCTCGGCGACCTGTTCTCGGACAACCCAGGCGGCGAACAGGCCGTGCAGCAGCTCGCGGTACGCCACATCCGGGACGCGGCGAAGGAGAGCGAGCTCACCGCGCGCGCCGAGAGCAACACCACCGACATGCTCGAAGGGCTGCTGGGGTCCCTCGGCTTCAAGGAGGTCGACGTCACCTACGGAACCTGATCACGTGCCGAGGACGCCGGGCGGGGCGAGGGCGCCGAGCAGGGTGGCGCCCACCAGCAGCCACGCCACGTAGTCCCCGACGTGCCCGGACTGCAGGCGCCGCAGCGGCAGCGCCCAGCGTGACGGCCGCCGCGAGCAGCCAGCCGTTCACCGTCCGGTCACCGCCCGTCGCGCGGCCCGTGCCGCCAGCGCCGCCACGGCCGCGGCGCCCGCGCCGACGGCAAGTTCCAGGGTGTCGACCGAGTTGACCAGGGCCAGCCACAGCCCGCCGAGCACCATCCACCAGGCCAGCACCTCGGCCACGGCGAGGAGGGTCGTACGCCGGGTCATCGGGCGGCCACCTCCGCGGGCTCTTCAGGTCACTGAGCGTCATCAAAGCACCAGCCCAGGGGATGGACGGGGCGGCGCGCGGGTCCTCGCCGGAGTGCCCCGGCAGGACGGAGGGAAACCGGTGCGGGCATCTCTGCGGGGTCCGGGGGTAATCGCCTTGTTGCCCAGCGGACGTTGAAGCCTGGAGGACCAGTGGCCCGTGCAGCGTTGCTGTCCCGCGTTCTGTCGCACCCGCGACTCGGCAGGGGGGCCGCCAAGCCTCCGGGCAAGGCGAAGCCCTCGGCCAAGGCGAAGCCCTCGGCCAGGACAAAGCCTTCGGCCAAGTCGAAGCCTTCGACCAAGGGGAAGCCTTCGACCAAGGGGAAGCCCTCGGCCAAGCCGGAGCCGAGGAAGCGGCGATCGCTGCTTCCCCTGATCGGCCGGGCGGTGGCGATGGCGTGCGCCTTCGCCTTCATGGTGGCGTTCGCCGTGGTGCTGGCCCGGCTGACCCTGCAGCCCTCCCCCGCGTCGGAGGCGCTGACACACAGCAACCTGCGTCCGGGCAGCTCCCTGCGGGCCTATCTGGACCAGCCGGAACTGCGCGACGCCGTGAAGCAGATCGGCGGCAATCTGCTGCTCGGGGTGCCCTTCGGAGTGCTGGTGCCGGTGCTCGCGCCCGGGGCGCGCGGAATCCTGCGGGTGCTGCTGCTCACCGCGATCGTGATGCTGATGGTGGAGCTGGCGCAGGGGGCGATGGTCACGGGCCGCGCCTTCGACATCGACGACGTCATCCTCAACACGGCGGGTGCGCTGGCCGGGTATCTGCTGGTGGGCCGCCGACTGGGGCGGGTGGTGCACGCGCGGCGCTGAGCATGCCCAACTCCTGGTCTACACCAAGGACTTGACGCGGCCTTACCTCATCTCTTAAATCAAGGGGAATCCTTCACCCCCCACCTCAGTCGGCGTACCCGTGCGCGGGACGCCGTACGGAAGGGATGTCCGTGGCTTCCCCACGACTGCTCCGCAGATGCCTGCTCGGCGCGCTGTCCGCCGTGCTGCTCGCCTCCGCCGCCGTGGCCGCGCCCGCCCAGGCGGAGCCGGTCGGTGTCCAGGCGGTGACGTTCTCCGACACCTTCGACGGTCCCGCCGGTGCGGCGGTCAACTCGTCGAGGTGGCAGCTCGAGACCGGCGACAACGTCAACAACCACGAGCGGCAGTACTACACATCCGGCACCAACAACGCCGCGCTCGACGGCCAGGGCCACCTGGTGATCACCGCCAAGCGGGAGAACCCGGCGAACTACCAGTGCTGGTACGGCCGTTGCGAGTACACCTCGGCCCGGCTGAACACCGCCGGGAAGTTCACCGCGCAGTACGGGCACGTCGAGGCCCGGATGAAGATCCCGCGCGGGCAGGGCATGTGGCCGGCGTTCTGGATGCTCGGCAACGACCTCGGACAGGTCGGCTGGCCGAACTCGGGCGAGATCGACATCATGGAGAACGTCGGCTTCGAGCCCTCCACGGTGCACGGCACCATCCACGGTCCGGGCTACTCCGGCTCGGGCGGCATCGGGGCGGGCTACTCCCTGCCGAACGGGCAGGCCTTCGCGGACGGCTTCCACACCTTCGCCGTCGACTGGGCGCCCGACTCGATCACCTGGTCCGTGGACGGCAACGTGTACCAGCGCCGTACACCCGCCGACCTGGGTGGGCGGCAGTGGGTGTTCAACAAGCCGTTCTTCCTGATCCTCAACCTCGCGGTCGGCGGTTACTGGCCGGGCGACCCGGACGGCTCCACCGTCTTCCCGCAGCAGCTGGTGGTGGACCACGTGTCGGTGACCACGAGCGACTCCCCGGCCGGCCAGGCGATCAGGGGGCTGGCCGGCAAGTGCGTGGACGTCGCCGGGGCGAGCTCCGCCAACGGCACCCCCGTGCAGCTCTACGACTGCAACGGCACCGGCGCCCAGACGTGGACGGTGGGCACCGACGGCACGATACGGGCGCTCGGCAAGTGCCTGGACGTCGCGAGCGGCGGCACGGCGGACGGCACGGCCGTCCAACTGTGGGACTGCAACGGCTCCGCCGCCCAGAGATGGGTGGTCACCGGGGCACGCGACATCGTCAACCCGCAGGCCGACAAGTGCCTGGACGTCGCCGGCAACAACTCGGCCAACGGCACCCGGCTGCAGATCTGGACCTGCACGGGTGCCGCCAACCAGAAGTGGACCGTCGGCTGAGCCGACACGTCCTAGGCCTGGTCGGTGCGATCGCCCCGGCGTCGCGGGGGCCGACGCGGGGTCCAGGTGAACTTGTCGCCGCCGACCCAGCGCACGACGTCCGGGTCGTCCAGGTCGTGGACCGTGATGCCGAAGGCGGCGGCAGTCTCCAGGACGTCGGTGAGGGCCCGAGCCGCACCGACCACTTCACCGTCGATCTCCATGATGCGGAACGGTGGGCTGCCGGGCTGGACGCCGAGCACCATGATCCGCGGATGGGAGATGTAGGGGCTCGCGATTTCGGTCATGTCTTAGAGCGTAGAGCGGATCCGGACATTACGACCCTTGTGCGGCAGCCGATCGCGGCGCCCTGGGGCCCGGGCGGGCTCAGGGGCGCCGCCAGTCGTCCGCGGTGAGGTGGGAGCCCGCCTGCGGGCCCATGCGGAGCATGCCGCCGTCGACGGTCCAGGAGGCGCCGGTGACGTACGAGGCGTCCGGGCCGGCGAGGAAGGCGATCACGGCGACCTCGCGTGCGTCGCCCGGCCGCCCCAGGAGGATTCCGCCGTGCGGCCCCCGTGGGGCTGGGGAACCCTGGAGGGTGACCCGGAGGAGGTGGCGATGGATCCCGTCGAGGCACTGGGCCGGATCGCCTTCCTGCTGGAGCGGTCGCTGGCGCCGACGTACCGCGTCCGCGCCTTCCGCACCGCCGCCCGCGTGGTCGCCGATCTGCCCGAGGACGAGCTGCGCGCGCGGGCGGCCTCGGGGTCGCTGGAGTCCCTCAAGGGCATCGGCCCGAAGACCGCGCAGGTGGTGCGGGAGGCGCTGGCCGGGCAGGTGCCGGCCTATCTGGCGCAGCTGGAGGGCGAGGCCGGGCAGGAGCGTCCTGTGCGGGGCGGGGAGCGGTTGCTGGCACGGCTGCGCGGGGACTGCCATGTGCACTCCGACTGGTCGGACGGCGGCAGCCCGATCGACGAAATGGGCCGGGCCGCGGCGGCGCTCGGCCATGAGTGGACGGCGCTCACCGACCACTCCCCCAGGCTGACGGTGGCGCGCGGGCTGTCGGCCGAGCGGCTGCGCGAGCAGCTGGACGTGGTGGCCGCCCTCAACGAGACATGGGCACCGTTCCGGCTGCTCACCGGCATCGAGTGCGACATCCTGGAGGACGGCTCGCTGGACCAGGACCCGGAGCTGCTCGCACGGCTGGACGTCGTGGTGGTGTCCGTGCACTCCAAGCTGCGCATGGACGCCCGCTCCATGACCCGCCGCATGGTGCGGGCCGTCCGCGACCCGCACGCCGACATCCTCGGGCACTGCACCGGGCGGCTGGTGACCGGGCGGGGGCGGCCGGAGTCGGAGTTCGACGCCGACGAGGTGTTCGCCGCGTGCGCCGAGTCCGCCACTGCGGTGGAGATCAACAGCCGCCCGGAACGCCTCGACCCGCCCCGCCGGCTGCTGCGCCGGGCACTGGCGGCCGGCGTGCTCTTCTCGATCGACACCGACGCGCACGCGCCGGGCCAGCTGGACTGGCAGATCAACGGCTGCGCGCGGGCGGAGGAGTGCGGGATACCGCCGGAGCGGGTGGTGACCACCTGGTCGGCCGAGGACCTGCTGGCCTGGACGCGGGAGGGGCGGGTACCGGCCGGGGTGGGGTGAGGCCGCAGCGCCGCTTGGCGGGCGGCTCGCGTGGTACTCGTGCGGCTGATGAGGGCCTATGAGGGCTGATGAGCGCCGTTGAGGGCTGATGAGCGCCGTTGAGGGCTGATGAGGGCTGATGAGGGCTGCTGAGAAAGGGTGCGGAAGGACTGCCATGGATCGTGCCGCCGTGTTCGACGTCGACGGAACGCTCGTCGACACCAACCATCTGCATGTCGCGACCTGGTGGGAGGCCTTCCGGCAGGCGGGCCACCGGATCCCGATGCACGCCATCCACCGCGCGGTGGGCCTGGGTTCGTCGGACCTGATCGCGCACCTGCTCGGCGACGACCGGGACAGGGAGCAGGACGACGAGCTGAGCACCGCCCACAAGGTCCTCTACGGGCAGTACTTCGACCGGTTGCCCGCGCTGCCCGACGCCGGCCGGCTACTGCGCCGACTGCACCGGGACGGCTGGAGCGTGGTGCTCGCGACCTCGGCGGGCGGCGCCGAGCTGACCGCGCTGCGCCGCGCGATCGACGCGGACGAGGCGATCACCGCGACGGCGAGCGCCGACGACGTGGAGCGGGGCAAGCCCGCGCCCGAGCCCGTCGAGCACGCGCTGGAACTGGCCGGGGTGCCCGCCGAGCGGGCGGTGTTCGTCGGCGACACCGTGTGGGACATGCGGGCGGGCAGCCGGGCCGGGGTGCGGTGCGTGGGCGTGCTGTGCGGCGGGATTCCGCGGGCGGACCTGGAGGAGGCCGGGGCGGACGCCATCTACGCCGACCCCGCTCATCTGCTGGCGTCCCTGCCGGAGCTGAGCCCGGCGGCGGGGTGACACAGATCACGGCGTTCCGGGGCGTGCGGCGGAACACCCAAGGACGGTTGCCCGTTGAACAACCCGTGGGTGCGGATGGGACAGTGTCCCCGGGCCTCACCTTTTGCCCACAGGGACGATCGTTCGGCTGAAGCCCTGTGGAGCCTTTCGCCGAGAGGCGACCGCCATCCGCGCCCACCCTCGTACCGCCCCGACCGGAATCCCCCGTCCGGTCGGGGCTTTCTCATGCGTGCGCGTGGTCGTACGCGTGCTCAGACGCGTGCGTCCGGCCGCGACCGGGTACTCGGTGCCCTCCACCGCAGCAGTACGCCCGAGAGGAGCCGAACGTGAGCAGCGAAGCGGGCAGCCGGATCGTGGTCACGGGCGCCACCGGCAACGTGGGCACCAGCGTGGTGCGCCTTCTGTCCGAGGATCCGCAGATCGGGTCGGTACGGGGCCTGGCGCGCCGGCTGCCCGAGTGGTCGCCGCCGAAGACGGACTAGGCGGCGGTCGACGTGGCGTCCGAACAGGCCGATCTCGTCAAGGAGTTCCTCGGCGCCGACGCCGTCGTCCATCTGGCCTGGGCGTTCCAGCCGACGCACGACCCGGCGGCCACCTGGCGCACCAACGTGCTGGGCGGCATCCGGGTGTTCGACGCGGTCGCCTCCGCGGGGGTGCCCACCCTGGTGCACGCCTCCTCGGTGGGCGCGTACTCGCCGGGGCCCAAGGATCACGCCGTCGACGAGTCCTGGCCGACGCACGGCTGGCCCGACGCCGCGTACTGCCGGGAGAAGGCCTATCTGGAACGCACCCTCGACACCTTCGAGCGCGACCACCCCGGGATCCGGGTGGTGCGGATGCGGCCCGCTTTCCTGTTCAAGCGGGAGTCGGCGAGCGAGCAGCGGCGGATCTTCGGCGGCCGGTTCCTGCCGGGGCAGCTGGCGCGTCCCGAGTTGCTGCCGTTCCTGCCGGACATCCCGGGGCTGCGGGTGCAGGCGCTGCACACCGACGACGCGGCCAGGGCGTACCGGCTGGCGGTGGGCTCGGACGTGCGGGGCGCGTTCAACCTCGCGGCCGAGCCGCCTGTCGACGCGGCGCTGCTGGGCGAGCTGCTCGGCAGCCGTCCGGTACGGCTGCCGCAGACCGCGGCCCGCTCGGCGATCGCCGCCGCGTGGGGGCTGCATCTGCTGCCGGCCTCCCCGCACCTCTTCGACGCCGTGCTGCGGCTGCCGCTGATGGACTGCACGCGCGCGCACACGGAACTGGGCTGGCGCCCGACCCGCACGGCGCCCGAGGTGATCGAGGAGTTCCTGCACGGGCTCCAGCAGGGCGCGGGCGCCCGGACGGAACCGATGCGGGGGCGGAAGGTGGGCTGAGCCGCCTTGAGCGGCGCGGGGTCAATCGGGCGACCCGCCGCCTTGAACGGCGCGGATCAGACGGGCGACCCGCCGCCTTGAACGGCGCGGGTCAGTCGGGTGACTCGTCCGGTGCCGGGTGCTCGGGGTGGACCGTGGCCGATCGCGGGGCGCCCTGTCGGCCCGCGCCCGCCTCGTCCGCGTCGGGGACGTCGGCGGCGGCCCGGCCCTTTCCCGTGCTCTTGGCGCCCTCGGCCTCCTCGGCCGAGGTGACCTCCCAGGGGTCCTCCTCGTCCGCCACGGCCTGCTGGTCGGGCAGGTCACGCGGTACGGGGTCGGGACTGCGGCCCGGCTCCTCATGGCGATGGTCGGTCACGACGTACTCCCTTCCTCGCGTCCGAGACCCACGCGAGTACCTCCGGGAACGGCGGCGAAACCGCGCGTCGTGGCCGTCGCCCGGTCAGTGCGGCGCCCGCTCCCGAAGGGCCGCGCGCCAGGCCGGCAGGGGTCCCTGAGGCGTGGGCTCGGGGCGGCGGCCGCCCCGGGCGAAGAAGTCGGCCAGCGGCAGGATCGCCGCGCCGACGGTGACCGCGTCGGGGCCGAGCCGGCCCAGCTCAATGGTGACCTTCTCGGCCGGATACCGCAGGGCGTACGCCGCCGCGTGCCGGCGTACGTCGGGCAGGAACCCGGCGCCGAGTTGCAGGCCCGCCCAGCCGCCGATGAGGATCCGCTCCGGCTGGAAGAGGTTGATCAGGTCGGACAGGCCCGCGCCCAGGTACTCGGCGGTCTCCTCCAGCACGGCCAGCGCCGCCGGGTCGGCCGCACCTCCCTCGGGCGGGTAGGCGGCGGCCAGCATCGCGGTGAGCGCGGTCTCCTCGTCGGTGTCCTCGGGCGGGCGTCCGCCCTCCTCGCGCCAGCGCTCAAGGAGCGACTCGGCGCCCGCGTAGGCCTCCAGGCAGCCGAGCGCACCGCACCGGCAGCGGCGCCCCCTGACCCGTACCGTCAGATGCCCCCACTCGACGGCCCGCCCGTGCTCGACCTCGGGGGTGACGAGACAGGCGCCGACGCCGGAGCCGAACAGGACGACCACCGCGTTGCGGGCGCCGCGGCCACCGCCGAACCACATCTCCGCCTGGCCCAGCGTCTTGGCGCCGTTGTCTATGAAGTACGCGGCCGTCCCGGGGAGTCGGGAGGTGGAGCGGAGCAGTTCCTCCAGCGGGACCGCGTCCCAGCCGATCGTCTGGCCGTGCACGACGGCGCCCCGGTCGGGAGTGCGTTCGACGATGCCGGGGACGCCGATTCCCACGCCGAGCAGCTGCTCGGGGGCCACGTCCGCGGCGGCGAGCACCTCGGCGACGCCGTCGCGGATGTGGCCGACGATCACCTCGACGTCGTACCGCTGCTGCTCCAACGGCCGTTCGGTGCGGGCGAGTTCGGTGAGGGTGAGGTCGAACAGCTCGATGCGCACCCTTGTCTCGCCGACGTCGACGCCGATCATGTGGCCGCTGCCGGGCGCCACCCGCAGCAGCGTGCGCGGGCGACCGCCGTCGGAGTCGACGCTGCCGGCCTCCTCCACCAGTCCGTCGGCGACCAGGTCGGCGACGACGTTGCTGACCGAGCCCGAGCTCAGGCCGGTCGCCGGGCCCAGCTCGAAGCGGCTGAGCGGGCCGTCGAAGTACAGCCGTTGCAGCACGGCCGTCCGGTTGGCCCGCCTGAGGTCACGCACCGTGCGCCCGTTCCGCCCCGCCATGTGGCTCCTTCCGAACCCTGCCCGACCGGCGACACACCCTGCCGGGCTACCGGGTGGATATTACTCCAACCCTTAATTCAGACCATGAGCTAAGCAGGGCGGACCCAAGTGTCCGATGCGGGCGGCCAGCCGGCGGCGTACACGTCCTCGACGTAACGCCCGTCCGCGACCAGCCCGTCGAGCCAGTCGGCGGCGGCCCCCGCGTCGACACCCGGGGTGCGCTCCCGGTACAGGGTACGGAACGCCTCTCGCACACCCGGCGCCATTCTGGCCCCGTCACCGCAGACGTACACCCGCGCTCCGGCGTTCAGCAGCTCCCACACCTCGTCGGCGTCGGCGGCGATGCAGTGCTGCACGAAGGTCACGCCGTCCTCGGGGCCGCGTGATGGTGAGCAGCTGACGTACCGTCAACGGCCGGTCGATCGCGAGGCCGTCACGGCGGGGGCGGGTCGCCCGGATGTCCAGGACGGCGTCCGGGTCGACGCCGAACACGGGTGGCGGCGCGCTCCACCAGGTCCGGGGCGTTGACGGGCAGCACGGTGAGGTGGTCGGCCGTGCGGTAGGCGCAGCCGTCGGGAGCGTGACCCGCAGGAACCGCTTGCGCCGCGGGTGGCCGGGGGCGGTGAGATCGCGGGCCTCGGTGACGGTCATCGGCACCAGTCCGTGCCGCTCGGTCAGGGCGTCCAGTGGACCGCCGGTGAGGGCGCGCACCTCGTACGCCGTCGTCGGCTCCGCCTCGGTGGCGGCTTCCCGGTCGCCGTACCGCTCCAGGAGGGCGCCGCGCAGCCGGGCGGTGAAGGCGCGGACCGCGCCGGACAGGTCACCGGAGGCGTCGGCCGCGGCGCGGTCGACGAGGCGGGTGGCGCCGAGGCCGGCGAGGCGGGCGTCGATGCGGGTGGGGACGTGCTGGTAGGGGTCGGCCCAGTTGCGGTCGCCGACGCCGGGGCCACTTGCGCCGGCTCTCCGCCCGCTGGGGCGCGGCGTGTGGCCACCTACGCCGGTCGACGGGCAGCCCACGGACTGAACCGTCGGGCCGGCGTGTGCGAGGGTGAGCCAAAACCAGTGGCCCGGGCGCGCCGAGGGTTCCTAACCTGGGCCGAAACCTAGGGCCCCTAGGTTTTGCGAGGCCCTCGACGACCACGCCCGGCGACGCCCCAGGAGGCTCTCCCATGAAACCGCTCACCGAGCAGGACATCCGCAGCTCCTTCATCAACTGCTCCAAGGGAGAGGCCAAACGACTGGCCGTGCCGCGCGACCTCGCCGAGCGCCCCTGGGACGATCTGGACTTCCTGGGCTGGCGGGATCCCGGGGCGCCCGACCGCAGCTATCTCGTGGCCGAACGGGAAGGGCGGCCCATGGGGGTCACCCTGCGCTTCCCACCCCCGCAGCGCGGCTATCTGCACAGCAGCCTGTGCTCGCTCTGCCTGACCGGCCATCCCCGGGGCGGTGTCGCCCTGATGACGGCGCGCAAGGCGGGCGCTGCGGGCCGCGAGGGCAACTCCGTCGGCGTCTACATGTGCGCCGACCTCGCCTGCTCCCTCTACGTCCGCGGCAAGAAGATCTCGGAATCCGGGGCGCGTTTCGAGGAGAGCCTGACGCTGGAGGAACAGATCTCCCGGACGACGGGCAATCTCTTCGCCTTCCTCGACAAGCTGTCCGCCTGAGGCACTGACAAACTGTCCGCCTGAGGCACTGACAAGCTGTCCGCCTGAGGCGCTGACAAGCTGTCGGTCTGAGGCCGCGTCAGCCGAGCAGCCGGGCCGCCTCCACGCGGTGCAGGTGTATCAACACGTCGTGGTTCCGGCCGAGCGCGATGTCGTACGGGCCGTCCGGGTAGGCCGTGCCCACGGTGCGGGTCGGCCGCGCCCGCCGCAGCCAGTCGTGGGCCGGTGCGCCGACGGACCGCAGGTCGACCACGTAGTCGCGGTACCGCACCCGGTCCAGCGTCCGTTCGTTGGTGCCGGGGCCCGCCGGTCCGAGCCGCCACCGCTGGATGGTGCCGTCGGGACCGGTGGCGTTGAACGAGCCGCGGTCGAAGGTCACGCCCACGCTCACATACCCCGGGCCGAAGGTGTCCCGCAGGAACGCGCCCTGCATCTTCGGGTAGTGGACGGGGTCGGCCGGCTCGTAGCCGATGTGGGCGTCGTGCGCCGACAGCAGCACCTTGGTGCCGGTCTGCCGCTGCCACCAGGCGACGTTGGCGGCCATCGCCTCGTCGCGGTGGCGCATGCACTCGGCGAGCTGGGCGGGGTCGTCGAAGTCGAACGCGTACAGCCGCGCGGTCTGGTCGATGGCGGTCGCGTGCCGCACCGCCCAGTCGTACGCCGCACGGTCCGCGCCGGGCGTCTGCTGCCGCAGCAGATCGAGGGCACGCCCCGTCCGCTCGGCCATCTCCTTGCGCTCGGCGTACGGCAGCTTTAGGTACTGCTCCATGTACACCTCCGTCCCCACCGTGGGACGCAGGTCCCGGTACAGCTCGGTGAAGCGGCCGCTCAGCTCCGGGTGACCGGCTGCCACGTACCCGGTGACCGCGTCGTACAGCTCGGGGCCGGTCCAGGCGACGTCGTCGCCCATGAAGCGGACCGGGTCGTCGGGGTGGTGCTGGTTGTACGCGCGCATCCACTCGACGAGGCGCAGATAGTCCGTGTTGTGCCACCACAGGTAGTCGCGCTGGAACTCGTCGCGCATGATGCGCCGGGGGTCGCCCTTGCCGTGCAGCACGTACTCGTTCAGGCGCAGGCCGGTGCTCCAGGGGGCCTCCAGGGCGAAGGTGCGGAAGCCCTTCTCCTCGACGAGGTGGCGGAAGACGCGGTGCTTGAGGGCGAAGAAGTCGTGGGAACTGTGGGTGGCCTCGCCGAGGCCGACGACCCGTGCGTCGCCGATCATCCGGTCGAGGGCGCGCAGATCGCTGGTGTCGCCGCCGGGCTCGACGGCGCGCAGCGGGTGGGCGGCGCGGTCGAGCGCCCCGACGACCGCGCCGTCCGTCGTACGGACGGCCGCGGGCGGGCCGATCGCGGCGGCCTGGGCGGTGGTGGCGGCGGCGGTCTGTGGGAGGGTGGTCAGGGCCCCCGTCGAGAGGCCGAGAAGCAGGGTGGCGACGATTCCGGTCCGCATCCGATTCATGATCCAAGGCTCGCGTCCGGCCCCGGCCGCACACCATCCGGCAGACCTCCGACTCGGGGTGCGGAAAACCAGGGGGTGCCGACTGAGGTGTTCCCCACGATCCGGTCGATACTGGCGATACGTTCGGTGCCGCAGGTGACGGGGAACAGGCCAAGGGATGCGAGTTGAACGAGACTGGTCGGCGTACCGCGAGCGCCTGAGGAAGTTGCGTCGCGACCCCGTGGTCGTCCAGACGCTGCGGTCGACGGTCGCGGCGACCGTCGCGTACGTCATCGCGCTGCGCCTGAGCCCCGAGGCCGCGCCGCTCACCGCGCCGCTGACCGCGCTGCTGGTCGTCCAGGTCACCCTCTACGCCACCCTCACCAACGGCATCCGCCGCGTGAACTCCGTGGTGACCGGCGTTCTCATCGCCATCGCCTTCAGCCTGCTGGTCGGTCTGACCTGGTGGAGCCTCGCCCTGGTGATCCTGGCCGCGCTCGCCGTCGGGCACCTCGTACGGGTCCACGAGTACGTACCCGAGGTGGCGATCAGCGCGATGCTGGTGCTCGGCGTCACCACCGTCGGGGACACCGCCTGGGCGCGGATCGTGGAGACGCTGATCGGCGCGATCGTCGGGCTCTCCTGCAACCTGCTGCTGGCGCCGCCGGTGTGGGTGGGCGAGGCCGGCGAGTCGATCGAGGGGCTGGCCCGCCGGATGCGGCAGTTGATGTTGCGGGTCGGTGAGGAGGCAGGTGGCCGCACCCCCGTCGAATACGCGGCCGAGCGGCTGCACGAGGCACGTCGGCTCGATCACGACATCGTGCAGGTGGACGCGGCGCTGCGGCAGGCCGAGGACAGTCTGCGGTTCAATCCGCGGGTGCGGGAGGGGCTGCTGCACCGGGTGGTGCTGCGCACGGGGCTCGACACGCTGGAGATCTGCACGGTGGTGCTGCGGGTCATCGCCCGCACCCTCACGGACCTGGCGAAGGAGCGTGACCCGGAGCCGCTGTTCAAGGGCGAGATCGGGTCCGTCGTGGAGCAGCTGCTGTCCCAGATCGGCGACGCGGTGGTCAGCTTCGCGGTGCTGGTCACCACCAGCGTCAGCGCGAGCGCCGAGTCGGCGGAGGACCGCCTCGCCGCCGAGCTGCACGCGGCCGCGGCCACCCGCGACAAGCTGGCTCAACTCCTGCTGGAGGAGGTCCAGCGGGACGCGCGCGAGTGGCAGTTGTACGGAGCCGTACTCACCGAGGTCAACCGCATCCTCGACGAGCTCGACACCGAGCACCGGTCGCGCCGGCTGCTGGAGGAGCTGGACCGCCACACGCGCGAGCAGCGTGAGCGCATGCCGCGGCTGACCCGGTTCCGGGAGCGGCTGGGCGTTCAGGAGCAGCTGTGGCGGAACCGTACCGGCGCCGGCGGGCGTTCTTGGTGAGGGAGCACCGGGACGGATCCGGCGCTGGATGCGAGGGGGCGTGCGGATGAGCGACAGCACCGTGCGAGTCGACGGGAACACGCTGCGTCTGCCGGGCGGTGTGGCGGTGCGTTTCATCCGCACGCTGCGGCTGCCGGAGACGGGCACGCATCCCCTGCCACCCGGCCTCGGCGAGTACCCCCTGCGGCGGGTCGCGGACCACGCGGACACGGTGCCCGAGCAGTGGCGGGCGCGCGGTGGCGTGATGCTGCCGGTGTATCTGCGCGAGGCGATGTGGCTGAGCTTCGCGGGCACCACCGAGCCCGCGGCCCTTCAGGTCGGTATGGGCAAGGTGTGCGCGGTCTCGGGCCGGCCGTGGAGCGACCGGCTCGCCCGTGATCCGCAGAACTACGTGGTGCTCCCGCGCCAGCCCTGGCTGGACGGCATCAACTCCGGCAAGGGCACGGTCCGCCAGTTCGTGGCGGTGCCGCTGGGTCTCGGGGCGACCGTGGAAGGGCAGGTCACGGGCGAGGAGGTGTGGGGCGGCGTACAACTGCGGTCGTTCCCGCTGAACGACGCGGCGCTGGCCGCCTGGCGCGAGCAGGAGCGGCGCAGGGCCGAGCGGGCGCGGGCGATGCCCCTCGCGCCGGGAGGCTACGGGGCGGCGCCGGCCCCGATGGCGTCTCCGGCGGCGCCCGGAGGTCCGCCCCGGGCCGCCGCGGCGATGGGGCTCGGCGTCGGCGGCTCGATGCGTCAGGAGGTCTACCGGGACGACCGGCCGCCCGCGGACTGGGCGGCGCGGCCCGCCGGACGGGTCTTCGTCCACCTGGTGACACCGCCCGAGTGGCGTCGGATCACGGGCGAGGCTCCCCCGCCCTCGCCGGTGGACCGCGCGGCGTACACGCGCGCGGGACTGCCCTGGTACGACTACTACGACCAGGACGCGGAGGATCTCGCCGCCCCGGACACGCTCTCGGGGGTCAAGCCCGTCGGCGACTGGCTCGGAGACGACCACGAGCCCTGGCAGGATCCAGCACCGCAGCAGGTGAAGCCGCTGGGGGACGCGCCGGGCAAGCCGGTCACGGACGGCGACTGGTAGATCGTAACTGCGTTGCAGCATACGCAACGCCCGTTGCCGTTCTTGCACTTGGCGGGTGATCCGCGCCAAGGTGGCTGTCACGCCCGGGACCACTGACGCGTTCCGGGGCCGACGACGAGCTGAGGTGCGGGATGAGCGAGGATGCGCGGGCGCGCGGCGGCTGGAGCAGGCGGCGCTTCGTCACAGCCGTCACGGGGACGGCACTGTCGGCATCGGCCGCCTGCGGGACCCAGCAGGCTCCCGAGGCTCCCGCCGAGCGCACCTCACCGACCACCTCGGGCGAACCGACCGCCGCGGGCAAGCCGTCCGGCCCTCGCCCGCTCTACCTCGGCACCTACACCTCCGTCGAGGGCGGCGGCCGGGGCATCGGCCTGGCGACCTACGATCCGGCGACGGGCCGTATCACCGGGACCGGCACCATCACCGGCGTGGCGGACCCGTCGTATCTGGCGGTGCACCCGGACGGCCGCACGCTGTACGCCGTGAACGAGCGCGAGGACGGTGCCGTGACCGCCGTACGGCTGGCCGACCGCAAGGTCCTCGGCAGCCGCGGTACGGGAGGCGCGGCCCCCTGCCATCTGTCCGTGCACCCGAACGGACGCTGGCTGCTCAGCGCCAACTACACCTCCGGCAGCGTCGCCGTGCACCCGATCGAGGCCTCGGGCGCGCTCGGCGAGCGTACCGACGTGGTCACGCACTCCACTCCGGCGCCGGGGCCCGGCCAGGAGGGACCGCACGCCCACCAGTTCGTCACGAGCCCGGACGGACGCCACGTCCTCGCCGTCGACCTCGGCACGGACACCGTCTACACCTACCGCCTCGACCAGCAGAGGGGCACGCTCCGCGAGGTCGCGCGGGCGCACACCCGGCCGGGGGCGGGGCCGCGTCACCTCACGTTCCACCCCGGCGGCCGGCACGCCTATCTGGCCAACGAGGTGGACAACACGGTCGCCGTCTGCGCCTACGACCCGCCGACCGGACGCCTGACGATCGGCGAACCCCAGTCCACCGGGACCGGCGCGGGCACGTCCTACCCGGCGCAGATCCTGGTGACCGCCGACGGCCGTCACGCCTATCTCGCCAACCGGGGCCACAACAGCCTGGCCCGTTACGCGGTGGAGGCCGACGGCGCCCGGCTGCGGCTGCTCGACACGGTGCCGGTCGCGGGTGACTTTCCCCGGCAGATCGCCTTCTCCCCGGACGGGCGGCTGCTGTTCGCGGCGAACCAGCGGTCCGGCAGCGTCAGCGTCTTCCACGTGGACGGCGCGAGGGGCGAACTGCGGCTCGCCGGTGAGCCGTTCGCCTCACCCGTCGCCGTCTGTGCGCTGCCGCTGTAGCGCGCGGGGGCAGGAGGCGGCGCTCGCCTGCGCGAGCAGCACGTGCATGCGCTCGGTGAGCTGCGCGACTCCGTCGGCGGGCGTGTGGAAGGGCAGCCGTACGTCGCCGTGGGCGCGGCGGCGTTCGATGCGCAGCGTCAGTCCGTGCCGGTCGACGGCGAGCGGCTGGACGCGGACCACGCCGTACAGGCTGCCCGGTTCGACGAGCCGGGTGAGTCGTTCGACGGCGTCGGGGTGGGCCTCGGCCAGGTGGGTCAGCAGCCGGGCCTCGGCGGTGGCCAGGGGGTCGGGCGAGGCGGCGGCGAACTCGTCGAGGTCGATCACCACGGCGCCGGACGCCCGGCGCAGCACCACGCGGGTGGCCTGGAAGGCGAGGTGTCCTTCCTCGATGGTGAACCAGCCGGCCAGCCAGAGCCGGGCCCGGATGCGGTTGCGCATCGGGACGGGTGCGACGTCGGCGAACTCCAGGACGGCGGACGGCTCGCCGCGGGGTGCGCAGATGGTGGCCGCGAGCAGGGCGCTGTCCTCCGGCACGTGCAGGAGGATCCGGCCGTCCTCCTCCACGGTGTGCGCGCCGACGAGTTCCTCGCGCACACCCTCCGCGGTCACCGCGCACGACCACGAGGTGGCGAGCACCGATCGGGCCCGTTCCGCCGCGGCGGGCGCGGCCGTCCAGGCTTGGCTGTCACCCATCCCAGTTCCTCCTCATTAGGTAAGGCTCACCTAACCTACCGAAGATCCAGGCGCACGCCAACCACGGGTGCCCGCAATGTCACCGGCGCACCGATTCCTAACGGTTGAACAGCTCGAACGCCACGGCGGGCCGACCCCCGAACCGCTCCCCCATGCTCTCGGCGTACTCGGCCAGGAAGCCCCGCACGTACGCCTCCGGGTCCTCCTGCGTCAACCCCTCGATGTATGTGCGGTGTTCGAGCAGCGAGCGCACCGCGCGCTCCATGCCGGGCGTGGCGTCCACGGCGTGCGTCGGAGTGCTGGAGCCGGCGACCGCGACCCAGCGGACGCCGTTCCAGGGCTCCAGGCCCTGTTCGGCCAGCTCCGGGAAGATCCACCGGTTGCCGGCGTCGCCCGCCGCGTCGAGGGTGGCACGGCCGACGGCCACGTGGTCGGGGGTGTTCCAGGCAACGCCGTCCCAGGTGTCCCGGTGGTTGAGGGTGATCACCAGCTCCGGTCGGTGCCGGCGGATGGCGGCGGCGACGTCCCGGCGCAGGGCGGTGCCGTACTCGATGACACCGTCCCGGTGGTCGAGGAACTCCACCACCGACACCCCGACGACCGCCGCGCTCGCCCGCTGCTCCCGCTCCCGCAACGGGCCGCACCGCGCGGGCTCCAACGTGTCGATGCCCGCCTCGCCGCGCGTGGCCAGGACGTACGCCACCTCACGGCCTGCGTCGGTCCAGGCGGCGATCGCCGCCGAGCAGCCGTACTCCAGGTCGTCCGGGTGGGCGACGACGGCGAGGGCACGCTGCCAGTCGTCGGGCATGGGCTTCAGCTGGGTGGTCTCTGCCATGTGCGCAGAGTAGCGATACAGCCCCGCGCCCCTCAGGGCACAGCCCTGCCCGGCGGCCGAAGGCTCACACCTCGTCCCGTGCCAGGGCCAGCAGGCGGTCCAGGACGCGCGGGCCGCCCGCCCGAACCCCGTCGTGTTCGAACTCGTCCGTCACCCACGTCCGCAGACCCCGGACGGCACGGGCGGTTTCCAGGGAGTGGGCCGTGTCGACGTACATGTCCTCGTGGTAGATCGCCGCCGCGACCGGCACCTCGTTGGCGGCGAGGCGCGCGGTGTCGTACAGGGGCCGCCAACCGGTGTGGGCGGCGAGGAGTTCGGCGGTCTCGCGCAGCGGGCGCAGCGCCGGGTCGCAGTCGAACATCCAGGGGTGGATCGTCTCTCCGGTGAAGAGCACCGGCCCGTCGCCCGCAAGCGACTTGGCCGCGTCGAACTGCGGGAACTCGCCGCGCACCCGCTCGGCCGACCAGGCGGTGGGCCGGGCGTCCTGACCGTAGACCGCCTCGTGGACGAGCGCGTACAACGGGTGGCCGGCGTACGACAGCAGGCCCTGCACCTCCTCCTGGAACGCGTCGGAGAGGACCGTGCCCTGCGCGGTGCGGACGAAGGCGTTCTCCAGGAGGTAGTGCAGCCGGTGGCTGCCCTCGCCGCCGCCGAGGACGATGCCGAGGGACTGGAAGGCCTCGACGGTGAGCCGGTAGCCGTTCGGCAGGACCACGTCGTGGGTGAGCAGGTGGTCGGCGATCCGGCGGGCCCGCTCGACGTCCTGCGGGTAGCGGGCGTAGTGGGCCGTGACCTTGCGCTCGATGCGCGGGTAGGCGGCGCGGTAGACGTCGTCGGCGTGCGCGTGGAGGGCGGGCAGGCCGCCCGTGATGACGGCGGCGGCGAGGCCTTCGGGGGCGGTCGACAGGTAGTGCACGGCGCAGAAGCCGCCGAAGCTCTGGCCGAGTACGGTCCAGGGGGCACCGCCGGTGACCTCGCGTCGGACGGCCTCGCAGTCGCGGACGATCGCGTCGGCGCGGAAGTGCGTGAGGTAGGCGGCCTGTTCGACGGGGCCGCCGCGCAGCGGGAGCGTCTGGCGGTTGGCGGGGGTGGAGTGGCCGGTGCCGCGCTGGTCGAGCAGCAGGACGCGGTACTCCTTCAGGGCCCGGCCGAGCCAGGCCTGCTTGCCGACGAAACGGTTCGCCCCGAAGCCGGGGCCGCCCTGGAGGTAGAGCAGCCACGGCAGGTCCTGGCCCGCCTTGTCGCTCGCGACGACCTCACGGGCGTAGAGCTCGATGGTCTCGCCCGCCGGGTCGTCGTGGTCGAGGGGCACGGTGAAGTGGCGGTCGGTGAGGACGACGCCGGGCTGGCGGTAGCTGACGCTCAACAGGGCTCCCGGGGCGGACGACGGTGCGGACCGCGTCCCAGTTCAGCACATCGCGGGCCGCTCACCACCGCCGGGGATCATGAACGGCTGCTGAACGCCCGTTCAGTGGCTGGATCCCTGCGGTGCTGAACGCCGCGTCAGCGACCGGACAGTCCGGTACTGAACGCCGGGTCAGCGACCGGGACCGGCCGGCGGTTCAGCGGCCGGACAGGCTGGAGCGGCGTACCACCAGTTCCGGCTGGAGCACGACCCGGCGGTGTTCGTGCCGGGACGGAACGCTCTCCGCCTCCGTCTCCTCCAGCAGGAGTTCGGCCGCCAGCGCGCCCATCGTGACGGCGGGCTGGCGCACGGACGTGAGCGGTACGGCGGCCGCGGCGGCGAACTCGATGTCGTCGTAGCCGACGATGGCGAGGTCGTCGGGGACGCCGACGCCGGCCGCGTACATCGCCTGCAGCACGCCGAGCGCGAGCAGGTCGTTGGCGCAGAAGACGGCGGTCGGGCGGTCGGCGAGGCCGAGCAGCCGGGCGCCGGCGTCCCGGCCGGCGGCGACGTCGAGCCGCTCGGTGGGCAACTCGCGCAGCGCGTCGGGACCGAGGCCCGCCTCGGCGAGGGCGTTCAGGGCGCCGGTGCGGCGGTCGCGCACCTGGTTGAGGCCGGGCGGGCCGCTGACGTACGCGATGGAGCGGTGCCCGGCGTCGACCAGATGGCGTACGGCGAGGGCGCCGCCCGCCACGTCGTCGACGGAGACGGAGCACTCGGTGGCGCCCTCCGCGACCCGGTCGACGAGGACGAAGGGGATGCCATGGCGGCGGAACGTCTCGATGTTGCGGCCGGTCGCGTCGGCCGGGGTGAGCAGCACGCCGCGTACCCGCTGCTCGGCGAAGAGCGAGAGGTAGTCGGCCTCCTCCGAGGCGTCCTGGGCGCTGTTGCAGACCATCACGCCCAGGCCGGCCTCGCGGGCGGCGCGCTCGGCGCCGCGGGCCACGTCGACGAAGAAGGGGTTGCCCATGTCCAGGACGAGCAGGCCCATGATCCGGCTGCGGCCCGCGCGCAACTGGCGCGCGGACTCGCTGCGGACGTAGCCGAGCCGGTCGATGGCGGACTGCACGCGCGACCGGGTCTCGGTGGCGACCGTCTCCGGCCGGTTGATGACGTTCGAGACCGTGCCCACGGACACGCCGGCGGCGCGGGCGACGTCCTTGATACCCACCGACTGGGCCATCAGGCAGCGACCTCCAGGAGAGCGTGGGGCGACGGGAAGGCCTTCACACTACCCGCACGCCGCCCCGGGACAGACGCGGTCATGCGGGCAGCCGGAAGTCGACGACATGCAGTGCCGACGGTGTCGTACCGCTGGACTTCTGCTGGTACATGAAGGACAGCACGCCGTCCTGCGCGATCCGTGTCTCGTCGATCACCACCTCGCCGAAGGCGTTGAGGCCGCTGCCGTCGAAGAGGATCTTCCAGTCCGTGTACCCGGAGGCGGCCGAGGCGCCGGCGATCCGGCCGAACGGGAAGACGGCGTAGGCGTTGTCGTACTTGTCCAGGATCAGCTTGGTGCGCTGGCTGGAGTTCAACGGAACCGGGATCTCCGTCTTCTGCCAGGTGCCGGCGGCGTTCCGGCGGACGTGGAAGGCGCGGCCGTTGGCGGTGCGGTCGGCGACGTAGTTGGTGGTGCACTGGCCGAAGCGGCCGGGGACGTACGAGATGATCGCGTGCGGGCGGCCGGCGGAGTCGGTGAACTGGCTCTCCTGGTTCATCAGGGAGTGGTCCGGGTTGAGCGGGTCCACGACCAGACCCGCGTCGGTGACCGAGACCCGGTCGGAGCCGCCGGTGGTGCCGACGACCGTCCCGGCGTTGTTGCGCCAGGTGCGGCCGCGGTCGTCCGAGTAGACGTAGCCGGTGTCGTGGTTGGTGATGCCGCCGCCGTTGCACATCACGGCGGCGTTCTGCTCACGCCAGGTGAAGAAGGCATGCAGCCGGCCGCCGCGGTCGTAGTCGATGCCGTGCAGGTACATGTTGCGGGCGGTCGACGAGCCGTGCTCACTGGTGTAGGTGCCGGTGGAACTGGTCCACTCCCCCAGCGCCGTCCACGTCGAACCGTCGTACTCCGCGAGCGCGTTGCGTCCGTTGCCGGAGACGCCGACCCGGTAGCTGAGCTGGAGGCGACCCTCGGGGGTGGCGACGAACTGCGGGTAGGTGAACTGGCTGGTCGGGGTGAGGCCGTCGAGCGTGGACTGCGGGGCGCCGAAACGGCTCGCCACCCAGCTCAGCCCGGCCGGGTTGTCCAGCAGACCGGCGACGGACTTGACGTAGGTGAAGCCGTCGCTGTGGGAGTCCATGTTGAGGTGCAGCCGGCCGTCGCCCCTGGAGACGCCCATGGAGATGACGTTGTGGGAGTCGTTGTAGCGCAGGGTGTGGCCGACCTTGACGGTCTGCCAGGTCGTGGCGCCGAGGGCGCGGCGACCGACGACGGCGTTGCGGTCGGCGGTGTACCAGGCGGCGTACTGGTAGCCCTTGTAGGTCAGCAGGCCGTTCTTCTGGAAGGAGTTGTTGTTCACCAGGCCGTCGTACGACACGAAGTAGATGGCCTGGGCGTCGAGCTGGGTGGTGGCGATACGAGTCACTGAGGGGCCGGGGTCGGCGGCTCGGGCGGTGCCGGTGGCGAGGACGGGCGGGGTCACGGCGCCGAGCAGCGCCGTGGCGAGCAAGGTGCGTCTTTTCATCAGGGCAACTCCGACTCAGGCCAGGTGGAAGACTTCGGTGAGCGGTTTCATCGCCTCGTCCGGCCGGGAGCCGTCGAGGGACTCGAAGAAGGGGGCCATCTCGGCCTGCCAACGTGCGTTGACCTCGGTGGCCTCCATCCCGGCGAGGGCGGCCGCGAAGTCCTCGGTCTCCAGGTAGCCGACGAGCAGTCCGTCGTCGCGCAGGAAGAGCGAGTAGTTGTGCCAGCCGGTGGCCGAGAGCGCCTGGAGCATCTCCGGCCACACGGCGGCGTGACGTTCGCGGTACTCGGCGATCCGGTCCTGGCGGACCTTGAGCAGGAAACAGACGCGCTGCATGAAGTACCGCCCCGGGCCTAGAAGTTGTACTGGTCGATGTTGTCGGCGTCGAACACGGTCGGCTTGCCGAGGCTGATCACCCCGTCCTTGCCGATCGTGTACGAGCCCATGTCACCGGCCGTGAAGGTCTCGCCCTCCTTGCCGGTGATCTGACCCGACACCAGCGCGACGGCGGTACGCGCGGCCAGCTCGCCCAGCTTCGCCGGGTCCCACAGCTCGAACGCCTCGACGGTGCCGTTCTTGACGTACTTGCGCATGTCGTTGGGGGTGCCGAGGCCGGTCAGCTTGACCTTGCCCTTGTACTTCGAGCCGGACAGGTACTGGGCGGCGGCCTTGATGCCGACGGTGGTCGGGGAGATGATCCCCTTCAGGTTCGGGTACTCCTGGAGCAGGCCCTGGGTCTGCTGGAAGGACGCCTGCGCGTCGTCGTTGCCGTACGCGACCTTCACCAGCTTCATGTCCTTGTACTTCGGATCCTTGAGTTCGTCCTTCATGAACTCGATCCAGGTGTTCTGGTTGGTCGCGGTCTGTGCGGCGGACAGGATGGCGATCTCGCCCTTGTACCCGATCTGCTCGGCGAGCAGCTGAACCTCGGTACGGCCCAGATCCTCGGCGGACGCCTGCGAGACAAAGGCGTTGCGGCACTCGGGCTTGGTGTCCGAGTCGTACGTCACGACCTTGATGTCGTTGCTCATGGCCTGCTTGAGCGCGGTGCACAGGGCGCCCGGGTCCTGCGCGGAGACGGCCATCGCGTCGACCTGCTGCTGGGTGAGCGTGTTGACGTAGGAGACCTGCCCGGAGGTGTCGGTGGCACTGGACGGCCCGACCTCCTTGTAACTGGACCCCAGCTCCTTCAGCGCCGCCTCGCCGCCCTTGTCGGCGGCGGTGAAGTACGGGTTGTTGACCTGCTTGGGCAGGAACCCGACGGTGAGGCCCTTCTTCAACTCGGCGTTGGGGTCGGCCTTGCCGGCGGTGGCGGCGGAGGCACCCTCATTGGCAACGTCCTCCTTGGTGGTACCGCCGCAGGCGGTGAGGCCGAGGGCGAGAGAGGTGACGGCAGCGAGGGCGCCAGAGGCACGCCGGAGGGATGACTTACGCATGACGGTTCCTTTGCAACGAAGGTGAGTGGACGCCCCTAAGGGGCGCGGGGCTGTGTCGATATGCGGCTCCGCCGCGTGGGCGCGACCAGCCACATACAGTCGTCAGCCGGACGATTGAGCACGCACAACGGCGATCTGCCGCGCCACTCGCGGCGCGAGCACGGAAAGAACGAGCAGAACACCGGTTACGACGATCTGCGACTGAGCCGAAACATCCTGAAGGCTCATCACGTTCTGCAACGCCCCCAGCAAGAAGACCCCGGCGATGGCACCACCCAACGTCCCCTTGCCCCCGTCGAAGTCGATCCCCCCGAGCAACACGGCAGCCACGACCGAAAGCTCAAGCCCGGTCGCGTTGTCATACCGCGCACTGGCGTAGTGCAACGCCCAGAAAATCCCGGTGAGCGACGCCATCAGCCCCGTCACCGTGAACAGAATCAACTTCTGCCGCTTCACCCGAACCCCGGCGAACCGCGCGGCCTCCTCACTCGCCCCGATCGCGAACACCGACCGCCCGAACGGCGTGGCATGCAGCACGACCACGGCGATCGCCAGCAGCACCAGGAACGGCAGGAAGGCGTACGGAATGAACGTGTCCCCGATCCGCCCGGCCGCGAAGTCCAGGTACTGCGACGGGAAGTCGGTCACCGCGTCCGACCCGAGCACGATCTGCGCGATCCCCCGGTAGGCGGCGAGCGTACCGATGGTGACGGCAAGGGACGGCAGCCCGAGCCTGGTCACCAGCAGACCGTTGATCAGCCCGCACACCACACCCAGCAGCAGGCACAGCGGAATGATCGTCTCGATGGTCATGCCCTGGTTCCACAGGGCGCCCATCACCGCTCCGGACAGCCCGGCGGTGGAGGCGACGGACAGATCGATCTCGCCGGAGACGACGAGCAGGGTCATCGGCAGGGCGATGAGCGCGATCGGCAAGGTGTTGCCGATCAGGAACGACAGGTTCAGGGCGTTGCCGAAACCGTCCACGAACCCGAAGGACAGCAACAGCACGACGATCAGCAGTACACCGACGACCGTGTCCCAGCGGACGGCGCGAATCAGAGAGTCAGGCATGACGGGCGTTCCTCTTCTTCAGGGCGGAGCCCACCCGCAGGGCGACCACACGGTCCACGGCGATGGCGAGGATGAGCAGGATGCCGTTGATCGCGAGCACCCACACCGAGCTGACGCCCAGGGCGGGCAGCACGCTGTTGATGGAGGTCAGCAGCAGCGCACCCAGCGCGGCACCGTAGACGCTGCCGGAGCCGCCGGTGAAGACGACGCCGCCGACCACGACGGCGCTGACGACGGTGAGTTCGTAGCCGGTGCCGGTGCCGGAGTCGACGTTGCCGAACCGGGCCAGGTACAGCGCGCCGGCCAGACCGGCCAGCGCCCCGCAGAAGGTGTACGCCGCCAGGATCCGCTTCCTGACCGGGATGCCGGCGAGCCGGGCGGCCTCGGGGTTGGAGCCGAGCGCGTACAGTTCGCGTCCGCTGCCGTAGTGCTTGAGGTAGTACGCGGTCGCCACCAGCACGGCGAGCGCGATCAGAGCGAGCCATGGCACCGCCGAGATGCCGCCGGAGCCGAAGTCGACGAATCCGCCGGGCAGGTCGGCCGCCGTGATCTGTCGTGAGCCGACCCAGATGGAGTCGATGCCGCGGATGATGTACATCGTTCCCAGGGTCACGACGAGCGCGGGCACCTGGCCGAGGCTGACCAGCACGCCGTTCAGCAGGCCGAATCCGACGCCCGTCAGCACCGCCAGCAGGACGGCCACGAACGAGTTGCCGTCGCCCTGGAGATACGTACCGGCGGCGAAGGCGCTGATGCCGAGCGTGGAGCCGACGGACAGATCGACGTTCCTCGTGATCACCACCAGGGACTGGCCCGTGGCGACCAGCACCAGGATCGTGGCGTTCAGCAGCAGGTCCTTGATGCCCTGCTCGGACAGGAACTCGCTGTTGCCCGCCTGGGTGACGGCGATCATCACCAGGAAGACGACCAGGATGGCGAGTTCGCGCATCTTGAAGACGCGGTCGACCAGCCGGGTGCCGCTGGACTTGGGCACCTCTTCGGTCGACGTGGGAGTGGGTGCGGTCACCGTCATGCGGCGGCCCTCCCGGTGGCTGCGGCCATCACGGTTTCCTCGGTGGCGTCGGAGCGTGGGATCTCGGCGGTGAGCCGGCCCTCGTGCATCACCAGCACGCGGTCGGCCATGCCGAGGATCTCGGGCAGGTCGGAGGAGATCATCAGCACGGCCACGCCGTCGGCGGCGAGCTGGGACAGTAGCCGGTGCACCTCCGCCTTGGTGCCGACGTCGATACCGCGCGTCGGCTCGTCGACGATCAGCACCTTCGGCTGCGTGGCGAGCCACTTGGCGAGGACGACCTTCTGCTGGTTGCCGCCGGACAGGGTGGAGACGGCGTCGGCGATCCGGGCGTACTTGACCTGGAGCTTGACGGCCCAGTCGAGCGAGCGGCTGCGTTCGGCGCCCCGGTCCATCAGGCCGGCCCTGACGGCCGTACGCAGTCCGGTCAGGCCGATGTTGCGCTCGATGGACATGTCCATCACCAGGCCCTGGGCGCGCCGGTCCTCCGGGACGAGGGCGAGCCCGGCGGCCATGGCGGTGGAGGGCGCGCCGTTGATCAGCTTCCGTCCGTCCAGCTCGACCTCGCCGCCGTCCCAGCGGTCGATGCCGAAGAGGGCCCGCGCCACCTCCGTGCGCCCGGCGCCGACGAGGCCCGCGAGGCCGACGATCTCGCCGCGCCGCACCTCGAAGGAGACGTCGGTGAAGACGCCCTCGCGGGTCAGCCGGCGCACGCTCAGGGCGACTTCGCCGGGGCGGACGTCCTGCTTCGGGTAGAGCTCGTCGAGGTCGCGGCCGACCATACGGCGGACCAGGTCGTCCTCGGTCATGCCGTCGAGGAGTTCGGAGGCGATCCAGGCGCCGTCGCGCAGGGTCGTCACCCGTCGGCAGATCTGGAAGATCTCCTCCAGGCGGTGCGAGATGAACAGGACGGCGGCGCCCTGCTCCTTCAGCGTGCGCACGACTCCGAAGAGGCGGGCGACCTCGCTGCCGGTGAGCGCGGCCGTGGGCTCGTCCATGATCAGGACGCGGGCGTCGAAGGAGAGCGCCTTGGCGATCTCGACGATCTGCTGGTCCGCGATGGACAGGCCGCGGGCCGGGCGGTCGGGGTCTAGTTCGACGCCCAGCCGCCGCATCAGCGCGAGCGTCGCGGCGTGGGTGGCCTTGTGGTCGATGCGGCCGAGGGCGCGCCGGGGGCGGCGGCCCATGAAGATGTTCTCGGCGATCGACAGGTCGGGGAAAAGCGTGGGCTCCTGGTAGATCACGGCGATTCCGGCGTCACGGGCGTCGCCGGGACCGTGGAAGACGACGGGCTCACCGTCGAGCAGCACCTGGCCGGCGTCCGGCCGGTGCACCCCGGCGAGCGTCTTGATGAGGGTCGACTTGCCCGCGCCGTTCTCGCCGGCGAGAGCGTGCACCTCTCCGGGGAACAGCTCCAGGGACACGTCCCGCAGGGCGCGTACCGCGCCGAAGGACTTGGAGATGCCCTTGAGCGCCACTACCGGGGCCGGGCCCGTGTCGGACGGGTGGGTCATGAGGGGCTCCTCGACGACGCGGCGAGGGCGGCGAGGGCGGCCCGCACGGCGTCGTGAAAGGTTTCAACTGGATTGCCGGGACGTTAGGCGGGCCAGCCATGTCACGTCAATGGGTGCGTGTCGAAAAGTTTTCGATAGCCGAAGGTCACGGCGGGGTCACAAAGAACGTGGTTGGCCAGAGCGCTTGACACCCCTTCGAGGGACTCATAACTTGCGGTTCTGAATCGTTTCATCAGGTCGTGAGGCAACAGGAGCCCAGCAGTGACCGAACTCGCCGCGGTGAAGGCCGCGCTCAAGAGCCAGGCAGTCGAGACGCCGTCGTGGGCGTACGGGAACTCGGGAACCCGTTTCAAGGTGTTCGCCCAAGCCGGTGTGCCGCGCGATCCGCGCGAGAAGCTCGACGACGCGGCGAAGGTGCACGAGTTCACCGGCGTGGCCCCGACCGTCGCCCTGCACATCCCCTGGGACAAGGTCGACGACTACGCGGCGCTGGCGAAGCACGCCGAGGAGCGCGGGCTGAAGCTGGGCGCGATCAACTCCAACACCTTCCAGGACGACGACTACAAGCTGGGCAGCATCTGCCATCCCGATGCGGCGGTGCGGCGCAAGGCGGTCGATCATCTGCTGGAGTGCGTCGACATCATGGACGCGACCGGGTCACGGGATCTGAAGCTGTGGTTCGCGGACGGGACGAACTATCCCGGGCAGGACGATGTGCGGGGGCGGCAGGATCGGCTGGCGGAGGGGCTGGCCGAGGTGTACGCGCGGCTGGGGGACGGGCAGCGGATGCTGCTGGAGTACAAGTTCTTCGAGCCGGCCTTCTACACGACGGATGTACCGGACTGGGGGACGGCGTACGCGCACTGTCTGAAGCTGGGGCCGAAGGCGCAGGTGGTCGTGGACACGGGGCACCATGCGCCGGGGACCAACATCGAGTTCATCGTGGCGACCTTGTTGCGGGAGGGGAAGCTCGGGGGGTTCGACTTCAACTCCCGGTTCTATGCCGATGACGACCTGATGGTGGGGGCGGCGGATCCGTTCCAGCTGTTCCGGATCATGTATGAGGTCGTGCGTGGGGGTGGGTTCGGCTCCGAGTCCGGGGTCGCGTTCATGCTCGACCAGTGTCACAACATCGAGGCGAAGATTCCGGCGATCATTCGGTCGGTGATGAATGTGCAGGAGGCCACGGCCAAGGCGCTGCTCGTTGATCGGGGGGCGTTGGCTGTCGCGCAGCGCGAGGGGGACGTGCTCGGCGCGAACGCCGTGGTGATGGACGCCTACAACACGGATGTTCGGCCGTTGCTGACCGAGGTGCGTGAGGAGATGGGGCTCGATCCGGATCCGCTGGGCGCGTATGCCCGGTCCGGGTGGGCCGAGAAGATCGTTGCTGAGCGGGTTGGGGGGCGGCAGGCCGGGTGGGGCGCGTAAGCGTCTGCCGGGTTTCCGTTGTCCGCGGGGTGCGGGTTGTTCGTGGTTGATCGCGCAGTTCCCCGCGCCCCATGTGTACGTGCACTCACCCTCTCTTGAGAAGGAACCGACTTCCATGGCAATCCATCCCGAAGCTGCCGCTCTCCTCGCTCGGTCGCACCGGCTCGGTGCTGACCCGCGCAACACCAATTACGCCGGCGGCAACGCGTCCGCGAAGGGCACCGACACCGACCCCGTCACCGGTGGTGATGTCGAGCTGATGTGGGTCAAGGGGTCCGGAGGGGACCTCGGGACGCTCACCGAAGCGGGGCTCGCCGTGCTTCGGCTCGACCGGCTCCGGGCGCTCAAGGACGTGTATCCGGGCGTCGAGCGCGAGGACGAGATGGTCGCCGCGTTCGACTACTGCCTGCACGGGAAGGGGGGCGCCGCGCCCTCCATCGACACGGCGATGCACGGGCTCGTGGACTGCGCTCATGTCGATCATCTGCACCCGGACTCCGGGATCGCGCTGGCCTGTGCGGCGGACGGGGAGAAGCTGACCGCCGAGTGTTTCGGGGACAGCGTGGTGTGGGTGCCGTGGCGGCGGCCCGGGTTCCAGCTCGGGCTGGACATCGCCGCCGTGAAGGCCGCCAACCCGCAGGCCTTCGGCGTGATCCTGGGCGGGCACGGCATCACCGCCTGGGGCGACACCGCCGAGGAGTGCGAACGGAACTCGCTGCACATCATCCGTACCGCCGAGGCGTTTCTCGCCGAGCGGGGGAAGGCCGATCCGTTCGGGGCCGTCGTCGCGGGGTACGAGGCGCTGCCCGGGGCGGAGCGACGGGAGCGGGCGGCGGCGCTGGCGCCGTACGTGCGTGCCCTCGCCTCGCAGGACAAGCCTCAGGTGGGGCACTTCACCGACTCCGACGTCGTGCTCGACTTCCTCGCACGGGCCGAGCATCCACGGCTGGCCGCGCTCGGCACCTCCTGCCCGGACCACTTCCTCCGTACCAAGGTCAGGCCGCTCGTCCTCGACCTTCCACCGTCCGCTCCGCTCGACGAGGCGATCGCCCGGCTGAAGGAGCTGCACGCCGCCTATCGGGAGGAGTACGCCGCCTACTACGAGCGGCACGCGCTGCCCGACTCCCCCGCCATGCGCGGCGCCGACCCCGCCATCGTGCTGGTGCCGGGCGTGGGCATGTTCAGCTTCGGCAAGGACAAGCAGACGGCTCGGGTCGCCGGCGAGTTCTATGTCAACGCGATCAATGTGATGCGGGGCGCCGAGGCCGTGTCGACGTACGCGCCGATCGAGGAGTCGGAGAAGTTCCGTATCGAGTACTGGGCGCTGGAGGAGGCCAAGCTCCGGCGGATGCCGAAGCCAAAGGCGCTCGCGACGCGGGTGGCGCTGGTGACCGGCGCGGGCAGCGGCATCGGCAGGGCGATCGCGCATCGGCTGGCTGCCGAGGGTGCGTGTGTCGTGGTGGCGGACCTCGACGCCGAGAACGCGGCCAAGGTCGCCGAGGAGCTGGGCGGTGCCGACAGGGCCGTCGCCGTCACCGTCGACGTGACCTCCGAGGAGCAGATCGCCGAGGCGTTCAAGGCCGCGGCGCTCGCCTTCGGGGGCGTCGATCTGGTGGTGAACAACGCGGGTATCTCGATTTCCAAGCCGCTGCTGGAGACCTCGGCCAAGGACTGGGACCTTCAGCACGACATCATGGCGCGTGGGTCGTTCCTGGTCTCGCGGGAGGCGGCCCGGGTGATGATCGCTCAGGGGCTGGGCGGGGACATCGTCTACATCGCTTCGAAGAACGCCGTTTTCGCCGGGCCCAACAACATCGCCTACTCCGCCACCAAGGCCGACCAGGCCCATCAGGTGCGGTTGCTGGCGGCCGAGTTGGGTGAGCACGGGATCCGGGTCAACGGAGTCAACCCGGACGGTGTGGTGCGCGGATCGGGGATCTTCGCGGGTGGCTGGGGTGCTCAGCGGGCGGCCGTGTACGGGGTGCCGGAGGAGAAGCTCGGGGAGTTCTACGCCCAGCGGACGATCCTCAAGCGTGAGGTGCTGCCGGAGCATGTCGCGAACGCCGTGTTCGCGCTGACCGGCGGGGAGCTGACGCACACCACGGGGCTGCACGTCCCGGTCGACGCCGGCGTGGCCGCCGCGTTCCTGCGGTGAGCAGCACCGTGAAGTCGTACGCCGCGGTCGACCTGGGCGCGTCCAGTGGGCGGGTCATGGTCGGCCGCGTCGGGCGGCACGAGCTGGAGCTGACCGAGGCGCACCGCTTCGTCAACCGGCCGGTGCGGGTGCCGGAGGGGCTGCGCTGGGACGTGCTCGGGCTGTACGCCGGTGTACTGGAGGGGCTGCGGGTGGCCGGGCGGGTCGACTCCGTCGGCATCGACAGCTGGGCCGTGGACTACGGGCTGCTGGACGCCGACGGAGCGCTGCTCGGCAACCCGGTGCACTACCGGGACGGGCGGACCGAGGGCGTCGCCGAGACGGTGTGGGCGAGCGTGCCCGCCGCCGAGCTGTACGCGGCGACCGGGCTGCAGTACGCCCCCTTCAACACCCTGTACCAGCTCGTCGCCGCCCGCTCCTCCGACCAGCTCGCCCACGCCGAGCGCCTGTTGTTGATCCCCGACCTGCTGTCGTACTGGCTCACCGGGGAGCAGGGCACCGAGCTCACCAACGCCTCGACGACCCAGCTCGTCGACCCCCGGACGCGGGACTGGTCGTACGACGTGGCGGCGCGGCTGGGCATCGACCTGAGCCTGTTCGCGCCGCTGCGGCAGCCCGGTAACCCGGCGGGCGAGCTGCGCCCCGAGGTGCTGGAGGAGACGGGGCTGGACGGCCCCGTGCCGGTCACGGCGGTCGCCTCGCACGACACGGCGTCCGCGGTGGCCGCCGTACCGGCGTCCGGTGAGCGCTTCGCCTACATCTGCACCGGAACCTGGTCACTGGCCGGACTCGAACTGGACGCGCCGGTGCTGACGGAGGAGAGCCGGACCGCCAACTTCACCAACGAGCTGGGCCTGGACGGCACGGTCCGCTATCTGCGCAACATCATGGGGCTGTGGCTGCTCCAGGAGTGCGTACGGGCCTGGGGGGAGCCGGACCTCGGTGAGCTGCTGCGGGCCGCGGCCGGGGTGCCGGCGCTGCGGTCGGTGGTGGACGCGGGTGACGCGGCGTTCCTGGCGCCGGGGCGGATGCCGGAGCGGATCGCCGAGGCGTGCCGGGCCTCCGGGCAGCCGGTGCCCGACTCGCCGGCCGAGGTCACGCGCTGCATCCTCGACTCGCTCGCCCTCGCGCACCGGCGGGCCGTCGAGGACGCCCAGCGGCTGGCCGGGCATGCCGTGGACGTCGTCCATGTGGTGGGCGGCGGGGTGCGCAACGCGCTGCTGTGCCAGCTGACCGCCGACGCCTGCGGGCTGCCGGTGGTGGCGGGCCCCACGGAGGCGGCGGCCTTCGGGAACGTGCTGGTGCAGGCGCGGGCCCACGGGCTGGTCGGCGACCGGGCGGACATGCGGCGGCTGCTCGGCCGTACCCAGCCGCTCACCCGCTACGAACCGCGCGGCGACACGGCGCCCTGGCGGGCGGCCCAGGCCCGCCTCGCCGGAGGGTGAGCGGGGTCTCCCGCGTTCCGTGCCGCCGCATTACCCTGCACTCATCGGATGATCAAACCCAAGGAGCCGCGATGCGTGTCGCCCTGTTCCTGACCTGTGTCAACGACACGCTCTATCCGGACACCGGACGCGCCGTGGTGAAACTGCTGACCAGGCTGGGCGTCGAGGTCGACTTCCCGATGGCCCAGACCTGCTGCGGGCAGGCCCACTACAACACGGGCTACCGGCGTGAGGCGGAGCCGCTGGCCCGGCATTTCTCCGATGTCTTCGGTGAGTACGAGGCGATCGTGACGCCGTCCGGGTCGTGCGGGGCGATGGTGCGGGAGCTGTATCCGCGCATGGGTGCGCGGGCGCGGGCCGAGGGACGCGGCAGCACGCTGGCGACCGCGCTCGCGGCGGTGGTGCCGAAGACGTACGAACTGACCGAGTTCCTGGTGGATGTGCTGGGGGTGACGGACGTGGGCGCGTACTACCCGCACCGGGTGACGTACCACCCGACCTGCCACGGGCTGCGCGGACTGGGGCTGGGCGACCGGCCCCGCAGGTTGCTGGAGGCGGTGAAGGGGCTGGAGCTGGTCGAGTTGCCGGGCGCGGACGAGTGCTGTGGGTTCGGGGGCACCTTCGCCCTGAAGAACTCCGATGTCTCGGCGGCGATGGGTGCCGACAAGGTGCGCAACGCCGAGTCGACCGGGGCCGAGGTGCTGTGCGCGGCGGACAACTCCTGTCTGATGCACATCGGCGGCACGATGACCCGGCTCCGCACGGGCATGCGGCCCGTGCACATCGCGGAGATCCTGGCGAGCACGGAGGAGGAACCGGCGCTGTGAGCGGAACGTTCGTAGGAATGCCGGCCTTCCCGGCGGCCGCGCACGAGGCCGTGCGCAATCCCACCCTGCGCGGCAATCTGCGGCACGCCACGCACACCATCCGCGCCAAGCGGGAGAAGGCGGTCGCCGAGGTCTCGGACTGGGCGCAGCTGCGGGAGGCGGGGCGGCGGATCAAGGACCACACGCTCCGTCATCTCGACCGGTATCTGGTGCAGTTGGAGGAGTCGGTGACGGCGGCGGGCGGCACCGTCCACTGGGCCGTCGACGCCGACGAGGCCAACCGGATCGTCGCGGACCTGGTCAAGGCGACCGGCGAGTCCGAGGTCGTCAAGGTCAAGTCGATGGCCACGCAGGAGATCGGGCTCAACGAGGCGCTCGAAGCGGAGGGCATCCGGGCGTACGAGACCGATCTCGCCGAGCTGATCGTGCAGTTGTGCGAGGACCGGCCCTCGCACATCCTGGTCCCGGCGATCCACCGCAATCGCGGTGAGATCCGGGACATCTTCGTCCGCGAGATGGGCGAGTGGGGCCGCCCGGCCCCCGAGGGCCTGACCGACACGCCCGCCGAGCTGGCCGAGGCCGCCCGGCTGCATCTGCGGGAGAAGTTCCTGCGCGCCAAGGTCGGCATCTCCGGCGCCAACTTCATGGTCGCCGAGACCGGCACCCTGGTGGTCGTGGAGTCCGAGGGCAACGGACGGATGTGCCTGACCCTCCCCGAGACGCTGATCTCGGTCGTCGGCATCGAGAAGATCGTGCCGGCCTGGCGGGACCTGGAGGTGTTCCTGCAGACCCTCCCCCGCTCCTCGACGGCCGAGCGCATGAACCCGTACACGTCCATGTGGACCGGTACCGCGGACGAGGACGGGCCGCAGAACTTCCACCTGGTCCTGATCGACAACGGCCGCACCGACACGCTCGCCGACGAGGTCGGGCGGCAGGCGCTGCGCTGCATCCGCTGCTCGGCGTGTCTCAATGTGTGCCCGGTGTACGAGCGGGCGGGCGGGCACGCGTACGGCTCGGTGTATCCGGGCCCGATCGGCGCCATCCTGAGCCCTCAACTCCGGGGCACGGCGAGCGAGATCGACGCCTCGCTGCCGTACGCGTCCTCGCTGTGCGGGGCCTGCTACGAGGTGTGCCCGGTGGCCATCGACATCCCCGAGGTGCTGGTACATCTGCGGGAGCGGGTCGTGGCGGGCGGGCAGGTGACGCGGAACGGCAACAAGGTGCTGCTGAAGCCCGCGAAGGGGCATGCCGCCGAGCGGGCGGCGATGCGGGCGGCCCGCTGGGCATTCGCCCATCCCGGTGCCCTGCGCGGCGGTCAGCGGCTCGCCTCACGCACCCGGCGCTTCCATCCGCGCACCCTGCCGGGTCCCGGCCGGGCGTGGAGCGGCAGCCGGGATCTGCCGCCGGTGCCTTCCGAGCCGTTCCGGGACTGGTGGCAGCGCACGCACGGTGGAAAGGACGGCGCGAAGTGAGCAGCAGGGAGCGGATCCTGGGCCGGGTGCGGCGCGCGCTCGCGGACGTACCTCAGGACGACATGCCGTACGAGCAGGCGGTTCCCAGGGACTATCTGCGCGAGCACGGGGAGCGGAGCGTCGAGGAGACGGTGGATCTGCTCGCCGAGAACCTTGCCGACTACCGTGCCCTGGTGCACCGTTGCGCGCCGGACGTCCTGCCGTCGTTGATCGCCGGGCTGCTGACGGCCCGTGACGCACGGTCGCTGCTGGTCCCGGCCGGTCTGGACGAGCGGTGGCTCGCGGCCACGGAGGTGACGCGGGTCCCGGACCTGGCCGACAGCTCGGCACATGAGCTCGACCGGGTCGACAGTGTCGTGACGGCGTGCGCGCTCGCCATCGCCGAGACCGGCACCATCGTGCTGGACGGCGGCCCCGATCAGGGCCGCCGCCGTATCACGCTCGTACCGGACCATCACATCTGTGTCGTACGAGTCCCCGACCAGGTCGTGTCGTCCGTGCCCCAGGCCTTGGAACGGCTCGACCCGGCCCGCCCGTTGACCTGGATCTCCGGGCCGTCCGCGACCAGCGACATCGAGCTGGACCGGGTCGAGGGGGTGCACGGTCCGCGCACCCTGGAGGTGGTGCTGGTGGGCGGTCAGGCGAGCGCGGACGTCAACTCGTAGCGCCCGGAGGGGAGTCGGTAGGAGGCGGTGCCGCCCTCGAAGCCGAGGTACTCGACGCCCTCGACCTTGGCCAGGGGTGTGCGGCCTTCGCGGACCGTCGAAGGGTCGGTGGTGGGGATGCGGAGGGTCGCGGTCGTGTTCGCGGGGACCGCGGCCCGGTAGGTCAGCTTCCGGCCGTCCGCCTTCCACTCGCTGACGATCTCGCCGTACGGCGAGAGGTGCGAGCCGGTTACCCGCCTGATCCTGCCGGTCGGGTCGAGGTGGGGCCTGAGGTGGAAGTGCCTGAAGCCGGGGTGGGCCGGGTCCTTGGCGATGCCGGCCATGCTCTCGTACATCCACTCCATGATCGCGCCGTAGGAGTAGTGGTTGAACGAGTTCATGTCGACCGGGCCGAAGCCGTCCTCCTCGGAGTACGAGTTCCAGCGCTCCCAGACGGTCGTGGCGCCGTTGCGCACCGAGTACAGCCAGGACGGCATGGCGTCCTGGTGGAGCAGCCGGTACGCCAGGTCCACGCGGCCCTCGTCGGTGAGGACGGGGGCGAGGACGTTGACGCCGAGGAAGCCGACGGCGAGGGTGTTCTCGGCGTAGTGGACGCGGGTGCTGTCGGGGTGGGCGGCCTTGTAGGCGGCGTCGTTGCCGATGTTCTCGGCGAGCATCGTGACCAGTTGGCGGCGCTGGGCCTCGGTGTCGTAGAAGCCGAGCTTCAGCATCCACAGCAGGGCGGTCTGGCTGTCGTCCTCCGTCCTGCGCGGGCTGTCGCCGGGTGTGGGCGGCGGCTCGCCGAGGCTGGAGCGGACCGTGATGCGCCCGGTGTCCGCGTCGGTGACGACGTACTTGGCGATGAATGCCCGCTTGATGCGCGAGAAGAGGTCGTCGTACGCGCGTCCCTCGGCGGTGCGGCCGGTGGCGCGGGCCATGTCCGCCATGAGGCGGGCGCTGTAGCCGTAGTAGACGTCGCTCATGAGCTGGGTGCTGGTGTCCTGGAAGGCCAGCCAGTCACCGAAGATGGCGCCCTGGCCCGCATAGGTGTCGCCGGTGCGGGCCCGGATCCAGTCCAGGTAGGCCGTCATCGCGTCCCAACTGCGCTCCACGACCGTGGAGTCGCCCGACATCTGCCACACCGTCCACGGCACGACCACCCCGCAGTCCGCCCAACCACTGGCCGGGACCGGTGCGTTGTAGCGGGCGCCGGGTGCGATCCAGGTGAACTGGGCCTTGTCGGCGCCGTAGACGCGCTGGGAGTCGATCAGGATGTCCTGGAAGTGGCTGAGGAAGTTGACCGCGTCGGCGTTGTAGAGGCCGGTGTTGGAGAAGAGCTGGGTGTCGCCGGTCCAGCCGCAGCGTTCGTCGCGCTGGGGGCAGTCGGTCGGTATCCAGAGGTAGTTGCCGCGCTGGCCCCAACGGACGTTGCTGATCAGCTGGTTGACGTCGTGGTCGTCGGTGGTGACGGTGCCGATGTCCGTGAGCGCGGAGGTGGCGACCCGGCCGGTGAGTTCGGTGAGGGTGACGGTGGCGGTCGTGGTGACGGAGGCGTAGCGGAAGCCGTAGAAGGTCAGTGAGTCCTGGTGGGTCTCGCCGTCGGGGTCGCCCTTGAGGACGTAAGTGCTGGTGGCCTTGGCGGTGCGCAGGTTGGCGCGGTAGAGGGAGCCCTCGGGGCCGTCGGCCCCCTTGCTGTCGTCGTTGAGCATCTCGCCGAATCTGAGGGTGACTTCGGCGCCCTCGGGTCCGCGCAGGGTGTAGCGGGGTACGCCGACCATGTTCTGGCCGAGGTCGAACACCGCGGTCTCACCGGGGTGGAGGGTGACGTCGGTGACGGTGGTGCGGTCGGGGTCGACGACGATGCGACCCTTGCCGTTCGGGCTGTCCGCAGCGCCTGTCACGCCGGTGTGGACGGCGACCGAGCGGGGGCGCCGGTCCCACTCGGGTGTCAGGCGTGCGCTCTCGCCGGGGTAGGCGACCAGGCGGGAGTCCGGGAAGCGGGTGGCGAAGTCGTGCTCCTCGACGGATGCCCAGGCGGAGGTGTCGAAACCGTTCTCCGTCCAGCCCCGGAGTTCCTTGCGGGCGTCGTAGGTCTGCCCGTCGTAGATGTCGTCGGCGCGGTAGGGGCCGGTGTCCGTCGCCCGCCAGTCGGCGCCGGGTGCCGTGACGACGGTCTGGGTGGAGCCGTCGGCGTAGTGGATCAGCAGCTTGGCCTTGAGGGCGAGGCGGTTGCCGTTCTTGGCGTAGTAGGCGCTGTTGTCGGAGATCCGGCCGTTGTACCAGCCGTTGCCGAGGACGGCGGCGAGCGTGACCTGCCGCTCGTGGCCGATCAGGTCGGTGACGTCGTAGGTGAAGTAGCTGACGGTGCTGTCGTAGTTGGTCCAGCCCGGCGTGAGCAGTTCGAGCGTGCTGCCCCGGCCGTGCGGTACGGCGACCCGGCGGCCGTTGACGTACGCGTCGTACACGCCGAGCGCCGAGACGTACAGCCGTGCCTCGCGCACCCGGCCGCGCAGTGCGGCCTGGCGGCGCAGCAGCGGGGCGCCCGGGGTGTTCGGGCGTTTCCCGGCCATCGTGATCCACCGGGCGCCGTCCCACCCTGAGATGCCGTCGGTGGACTTCAGGCCGGTCTCGAAGCGGGCGGTGGGCGCGTCGGCGACCCGGCGGTCCCGCTCGTCCCAGACCCGCACCGTCCAGAAGTAGCGCGTCGAGCGGCGCAGCGGATCGCCCGCGTAGCGGACGGCCACCGAGTCGGGCGAGGTGACGCGGCCGCTGTCCCAGACGTCCGCGCGGCCGCGGCGCAGGCGTTCGGCGGAGGTCGCGACGAGGATGCGGTACGCCGACTGTTGCCGGCCGCGGGCCGCGGAGGCCATGCGCCAGCCGAACCTCGGGGTTTCCGCGTCGACGCCGAGCGGGTCCGTCCGGTGCTCGACGGTCAGACCCGTCACCGAAGAGCGGTCGGAGGCGGGTGCGTCGCCGGGGGCGGCCGACGCCGTGCCGCCACCTGCCACACCGCCGGCGAGCGCCACGGGGACGGCGCCCAGCGCCGTGGTGAGGACCGTCCTGCGGCGCACTGTGTTGCGGGGGCCTTCGTTGACTCCGTCGTTCATGCCGTGTCCCTTTCGGCCGTTCGGAGTTGTATCGATTCAGGTCGATCGGCGGTTGAAGCTAGTGGCGACTGAAGTCTCTGTCCATGCCCTCAGCAGCAGGAGTTGTCACCAGAATCCAACAGAACGCTTCACCACCCCGACCCAGGTGCCCTTGGATTGAAACCGTTCAAAACCGGAGTGATCCATTCACCCGGCGGCGGGCCGTCGTCGGTGAGCGGGGGTCGGCCGGCGCCGTTAGCGTGAGGGCATGATCCGGTTCGAGCAGGTCACCAAGCGGTATCCGGATGGGACGACCGCGGTGGACGGGCTGTCCTTCGAGGTGTCCGAGGGCGAGCTCGTCACGCTGGTGGGACCGTCGGGCTGCGGCAAGACGACGACCATGATGATGGTCAACCGGCTGATCGAGCCGACCTCGGGCCGGATCCTGGTGGCCGGCGAGGACATCGCCACGGTCGACCCGGTACGGCTGCGGCGGCGCATCGGATACGTCATCCAGCAGGTCGGCCTCTTCCCGCACCGCACGATCCTCGACAACACGGCGACCGTGCCGTCCCTGGTCGGCTGGAAGCGGGCGAAGGCGCGGGCGCGGGCGGCGGAGCTGCTCGATCTGGTGGGGCTGGATCCGAAGACGTACGGGCCGCGCTATCCGCACCAGCTGTCGGGCGGTCAGCGCCAGCGGGTCGGGGTGGCGCGGGCGCTGGCCGCCGATCCGCCGGTGCTGCTGATGGACGAGCCGTTCGGCGCGGTCGACCCGGTGGTGCGGGAGCAGTTGCAGGACGAGTTCCTGCGGATGCAGGCGGCGGTGCGCAAGACGGTGCTGATGGTCACGCACGACATCGAGGAGGCGGTGCGCCTCGGTGACCGGATCGCCGTGTACGGGCAGGGGCGGATCGAGCAGTTCGACACGCCGGGGGCGGTGCTGGGCACTCCCGCGTCGCCGTACGTCGCCGAGTTCGTCGGCGCCGACCGGGGCCTGAAGCGGCTGTCGGTGACCACGATCGAGCCCGGCGACCTGGAACAGCCGCCGATCGCCCACCTGGACGAGCCGTCGGGCCGGGCGGCGGAGCGGCTGCGGTCGGAGGGCGCCCGGTGGGCGGTCGTCCTGGACGCACACGGCGACCTGCACGGCTGGATCGGCATCGACGAGCTCGGCACGAGCGCCCGCGTCGGCGACGTCGCCCACCGCATGAACGCCTGGGTCCCGGTGGGCGCCCCATTGAAACAGGCCTTCGGCGTCATGCTGCAGCACGACGCCGGGTGGGTCGCGGTCCTGGAAGGCGCCCGCTTCCTGGGCGTCCTGACCCCCGCGAAACTCCACGAGGCCCTGCGCCGCTCGGTGGACGCGGAGGCGCTGGGCGTGTCGCGGGGGCAGGTGGAGTTCGACTCGGTGGCGGACGCCTGAGCGCGGGGGCCTGACTCTCACTTCAGCAGCAGGCCCTTGTCCTCCAGATACGTCCGGGCCACGTCCGCCGGCAGCCGGCGCCAGCTGTCCACCTGCTGGTTCATGGCGGCGAGGTCGGCCGTGGTGAGGACGGCGTTGAGCTTGTCGAGGGCCTTGGTGACGCCGGGGGCGCCCGCGCGGGCGCGGTTGACGACCGGGACGACGTAGTCGGCGTTCTGGAGGTGCTTGTCGTCGGCGAGGAGGACCAGGCCGAACTCACCGAGGGTGGCGTCGGTCGTGGTGGTGAGGACCATCTGGTCCTGGCCGCTCTGCACCGCCCGTTTGGCCTGGGTGGTGCCGACGCCCTTGGGGTCGACGGCGGTGATGTCGATGCCGTACACCTTGCGCAGGCCCGGGGCGCAGTACGGGCGTTGCACGCATTCGTCGCCCGCCGCGAGCCGGACCTTCAGGCCGGACCTGCCGAGGTCGCTGAGGGTCTTGAGGTGGTGCCGGCGTGCGTACGACGCGCTCACCGCGAAGGCGTTCTGGTCGACCGCCCGACCGGGGTTCAGGACGGTCAGGCCGCGGGGCGTGGCCAGGCGGCGCAGGGCCTTCATGGTGGCGTCGAGGTTCGGTGAGCCGACCGGTGGGGCGTCGGGGCCGTTGGCCTTGGCGTTGAGCCAGTCGGCGAAGGTGGCCGCGTACTCCGGGACGACGTCGATCTGGCCGGACTCCAGGGCCGGTTCGTACAGTTCGCGGTTGGCGACGGTGATGATCGAGGTCCGGTAACCCGCCTGGTTCAGCAGCTGGGCGTACATCTGGGCGAGCAGGTCGCTCTCGGTGAACCCCGCGGAGCCGACGGTCAGTTGACGGCTGTCGCCGGGCGGCGCGGTGACCTGGCCCTGGTTCTCCAGGGAGGGGCCGGTGGCGCAGCCGGTCGCCAGGAGCAGGACGGCGGCCGCCAGCGGCGTACGGCGGTTCATGGTGCGCCCCGGGCCCATGCCGGTGCCAGGCGTTCGGCCACCTCGAACAGGCCCTCGACGATCAGTGCGAACACGGCGACGAGTACCGCACCGGCCACCACCTGTGGCGTGCTGGCGAGGTTGAAGCCGGCCGTGATGATCCGGCCCAGACCTCCCCCACCCGCCAGGGCGGCGATGGTGGCGGTCGCGACGAGCTGGACGGCGGCGATCCGCATCCCGTTCAGGATCATCGGGGAGGAAAGGGGCAGTTCCACGTGGAACATCACCTGGCGTCCCGTCATCCCCATCCCCCGCGCCGCCTGCACCGTGCCGCGGTCGACCTCGCGCATACCGACGTACGCGTTCGTGAGCAGCGGCGGCACCGCGAACAGCACCAGGGCGACGACCGTGGGGCCCTCGCCCCAGCGGCCGATGGGGGTCAGCAGCAGGAGGACCAGGACCGCGAAGGTGGGGACCGCCCGGCCGACGTTGGAGATGTTGACCGCGAGCGCCCCACCCTTGCCGAGATGGCCGAGGACCACCGCGACGGGCAGGGCGATCAGGCAGCTGACGACCAGGCAGACCACCGTGAGCACGAGGTGTTGCAGCAGCCGCTGCCAGATGCCGTCGGCGCCCGACCAGTGCGCGGGGTCGGTGAGCCAGTCCCAGGTCGCGGTGAGCGTGTTCATGTGCGGGCCCTCGTCCAGGGCGTGATCAGCCGCTGGACGCCCAGCAGGAGCAGATCGGCCGCGACCGCGATGACCACGCACAGCACCGACGCCGTCAGCACCTGCGCCTTGAAGTACGTGTTCATGCCCGAGTAGATCAGGTTGCCGAGCCCGCCGAAGCCGACGATCGCGCCGATCGTCACCAGCGACACCGCGGAGACCGTGGCGATGCGCAGCCCGGCCATCGCGGCCGGCAGGGCGAGCGGCAGTTCGACGGTGAGCAGGAGGCGGACCGGGCCGTAGCCCATGCCGCGGGCGGCCTGCCGGGTCTCCTCGGGGACAGCGCGCAGACCGGCGAGGATGTTCCGTACCAGCAGGGTCAGTGAGTACAGCACGAGCCCGGCGATCACAAGCGTCGCCGACAGCCCGTACAGGGGCAGGAGCAGCGAGAACATCGCCAGGGACGGGATCGTGTAGAGGATCGTCGTCACGGCGAGGACGGGACCGGCCGCCCAGCCCCAGCGGCGGGCCGGCACCGCGAGCGGCAGGGCGAGGGCGAGGCCGATCAGCACCGAGACGGACGTCAGCTGGAGATGCTGGAGCACGGCGTCGAGGAGGATCTCGCGGCGGGTGCTCAGATAGTCGCCGCAGATCCATTCGTTGCGTGCGAGGCAGTCGTCCGGGGGCGCGGTCACGCGTCCATTGCATCGGGCGGCCCACCTGGTCGGCTTGTTCTGGTGACCCGTCCGGGGTGGCCAGGGTGGTGGCGCTGGGGGTGACTACTTCACGCCGGCCGCATCGAGCAGGGCGCTCGCGGTCGCCGTCGCCAGCCCGTCGTCCAGCGCCTCCACCCGCGCACCGGCCCGAGCGCTCGCCCCGTCGAAGACCAGCAGCAACTGGCGGGCGAGCAGCTCCGGGTCCCGCGCGCCGCCCAGCTCGGCCTGGGTGCGGAAGCTGACCTTCAGCCGCTCCTTGACGGCCCGGGCGACCACGCTCGCCGGGTGCTCGGTGTCCTTGAGCTCGACCAGCGCCGCGAGGTAGGGGCAGCCGTGGTAGTCGGCGTCCACGGAGGCCTGCTCCAGCCGTTCGAAGACGTACAGGATCCGCTCACGGGGCGTCGCGGCGTCCTGAGGTCCGGGCGCGAGTCGCGCCTCGTAGCGCGGGAGCTGCCGCTCCAGGCTCGCGGCGAGCATCTCGCCCTTGCTTTCGAAGAGCTGGTACATGGACCGTTTCGACACCCCGGCGGCCCGGCACAGCGCCTCCACGCCGATGGAGACGCCGTCGCGGTAGGAGAGCTGGGCCGCGGCGTCGAGCAGCCGGTCGCGGGGAGACGCCTTGTCGGACGTCTTGTCGGATGCCTTGTCGGACGCCTTCTCAGTCGTGGCCATGGGGCGAGGGTACCCGCCGCGACTCCCGGGGAAACCGATCGGTGTACCAATCCTGATCCGCCCGCACACGGGGTGTACACGGGGTGACAGAAACGCTGAACAAGCGCTTAGATAGGAGCCGGATCACGATTCGCCGCCACCGCCGGAGGCCCGGTTGTTCACTTCCGTCGACGATGTCTCCGCACGCCTCGCCAAGACCGGCTACCTGGCGTCGCCCGCGGTCGCAACGACCGTCTTCCTCGCCGACCGTCTCGGCAAGCCGCTCCTCGTGGAGGGCCCCGCGGGCGTCGGCAAGACCGAACTCGCCAAGGCCGTCGCCCAGGTCGCACAGGCCCGCCTGGTACGGCTCCAGTGCTACGAGGGCGTCGACGAGTCCCGGGCGCTGTACGAGTGGAACCACGCCAAGCAGCTCCTGCGCATCAGCGCGGGGCGCGACGAGACCTGGGACGAGACGCGCACCGACATCTTCAGCGAGGAGTTCCTGCTCCCACGCCCCCTGCTGACCGCCATCCGCGGTGACGACCCCAAGGTGCTGCTGATCGACGAGACCGACAAGGCCGACGTCGAGGTGGAGGGCCTGCTGCTGGAGGTGCTCAGCGACTTCCAGGTCACCGTTCCTGAGCTGGGCACGGTCACGGCGACACGCCGCCCCTTCGTGCTCCTCACCTCGAACGCGACCCGCGAACTGTCGGAGGCACTGCGCCGCCGCTGCCTGTTCCTGCACATCGGCTTTCCGGAGGAGGAGCTGGAGCGGCGGATCGTCCGGCTGAAGGTGCCCGGCATCGACGCGGCACTGGCCGAGTCGGTGGTCCGGGTGGTGGGCGCGCTGCGCGCGATGGATCTGCGCAAGGTGCCGTCGGTCGCCGAGACCATCGACTGGGCGCGCACCCTGCTCGCGCTCGGCGCCGACACCCTGGACGAGAACGTCGTGCGCGACACCCTGGGCGTGCTCCTCAAGCATCAGGACGACGTCCTGAAGGCGGCGGCCAAGCTGGACCTGGACGCCGTATGACCGCCGATGCCGGTGTGACCGCCAGTGCCGGTGTGACTGCCGATGTCGGTGTGACCGCCGATGTCGCCTCCCGGCTGACGGGCTTCGTGGCCGCGCTGCGCGCGCACGGCGTCCGCGTCGGCACCGGCGAGACCGTGGACGCGGCACGGGCGGTGCGGGCGCTGGGACTCGCCGACCGCGAGCTGCTGCGCGCGGGTCTCGCCGCGACGCTGCTGCACACCACGGGCCAACGACAGGTGTTCGACCCGGTCTTCGACCTGTACTTCCCGCGCGGCGTGGGCGGCCCGCAGGGCGAGGCGGCGGACCGGGACGACCTGCGCGACCGGCTCGCGGCGGCGCTCACCGCCGACGACAGCGCACTGCTGGGGCAGTTGGCCATCGAGGCCGTGGACGGCTTCGGCGGGTACGGGAGTTCACCGGCGTCGGACGGCTGGTCGTCGTACCAGACGCTGGACCGGATCCGCCCGCAGACGCTGCTCGCCCGGGTCCGCGCCGACGTGCGGGCCCAGTGGGGGGACTCGGGGTTCGCGGACCGGCTGCTGGACGACGAGATCCGGCGGCGTATCGAGGTGTTCCGCGCTCTGGTGGCGGCGGAGGCGCGGCGCCGGGTGGCCGAGCGGCGCGGCCGGGAGGAGATCGCCCGGCGCGCGGTGGCGCCCACCGCCGACCGGGTCGACTTCCTGTACGCCGGGAAGGACCGGCTGGCCGAGCTGCGCAGGACGGTTCAGCCACTCGCCCGGAAGCTGGCCACCCGACTGGCCGCCCGGCGGCGCCGGGCCGCCCGCGGCAGCATCGACCTGCGGCGCACCCTGCGCGGGTCGCTGTCGATGGGCGGCGTGCCGATGCGGCCGGTGCTGCGCCGGCGGCGTCCCGTCCGGCCCGAACTGGTGCTGCTGTGCGATGTGTCGGGCTCGGTGTCGGGTTTCTCGGACTTCACGATGCTGCTGGTGCAGGCGCTGCACGACCAGTTCAGCAAGCTGCGCGTCTTCGCCTTCGTCAACCGGATCGACGAGGTGACCGGGCTGCTGGAGCACGGCGCCGCCGATTCCGGGGGTCTCGGCGCGCGCATCCGGGCCGAGGCGACGCTCACGGGCTGGCACGGCAGCAGCGACTACGGCGTCGCGCTGGGCGAGTTCGCCGAGCGGTACGGCGACGCGGTCGGCCCGCGGACGACGGTGTTCGTCCTCGGTGACGCCCGGACGAACATGAGCGACCCGAACCTCGCGGCCGTGCGGCAGATCGCCGCACGGGCCCGCCGCGTCTACTGGCTGAACCCCGAGCCGCGCCCCCAGTGGGGCACCGGCGACTCCGCCGCGCCCGCCTACGCCGAGCTGGTCGAGATGCGCGAGTGCCGTAACGCCCGCCAGCTCGGCGTGCTGATCGCCCGCCTGTTGCCGGTCTGACCGGGCGGCGAGCCGGCGACCACGGCTCAGGTGGCGAGCTGCGGGTACAGCGCCGCGAGGTCGGCCGACAGGCCCGCCTTCACCTGCCGCGAGACGTCGTCGGCCAGCACCTCGAAGGCGCCGGACTCGATGCCGTCGAGGGCCTGGGCGGCGACGCTCTCGGGCGTCGACTTGGGCGCGTCGATCTCCGCGGCCATGTCCGTGTCGACGTAGCCGACGTGCAGACCGGTGACCTCGATGCGGCGCGGCCTGAGGTCCAGGCGCAGGGAGTTGGTCTGGGACCACAAGGCGGCCTTCGAGGCGCTGTACGAGCCGGCGAGGCCGATCCACGACAGCACCGAGTGGACGTTGAGGATGTGGCCGCCGCCGTTGCGTTCGAGCACCGGGACGAAGGCGCGGGTCACGAGGAGCGGGCCGTAGAAGTTGGTCTCGAACTCGCGGCGCACGTCCTCGACGGGCGAGTCGAGGAAGTTCGCGTTGACCGAGGCGCCCGCGTTGTTGATCAGGACGGTGACGTCCTGCGCCTGTGCTGCGGCGGCCTCGACCGACGCCGGATCGCTCACCTCCAGGGCGAGCGGCACGGCGTCCGGGTGCGTGATGGTGCGGGGGTCGCGGGCGGTGGCGTACACCTTCTTCGCGCCGCGCTCGTACAGGGCGGTCACCAACGCCTTGCCGATGCCGCGGCTGCCGCCGGTGACGAGGGCGACGGAGCCTTCGAGGGTGGTCATGGTGTGTCCTCACTGTCTCGGAGCCACGGAGGCGGCGATCAGGAAACCGATCGGTTTCGCTCTGACTGCGAGAAGTGTAAACCGATCGGTTTCCTCGGGGCAAGGGCTGACTCTTCCCCGGGGTGATTCGGGGTTCGTCCCTGATGTCCGAACCGCCGGTCGTTCCCTACGCTCGCTGCAACAGAGGGGGCTCTCATGAAGGCAGTGGTTCAGGACCGGTACGGCGGATGGGACACGCTGGAGTTCCGGGAGGTCGACCAGCCGGTGCCCGCGGCCGGCGAGGTGCTGGTGCGGGTGCGCGCGGCCTCGGTCAACGCCTACGACTGGCATTACCTGCACGGCGACCCGAAGATCGCGCGGTTGATGATGGGGCTGCGCAGGCCGAAAGCGGCCATACGGGGCCGGGACTTCGCCGGGGTGGTGGAAGCGGTCGGCGGTGGGGTCAAGGGGCTGGCGCCCGGGGACGAGGTGTACGGCGAGGCGGACGGGGCGTTCGCGGAGTTCGTGTGTGTGGCGGACGGCGCGGTGGACCGGAAACCGGCCGGCCTCAGCTTCGAGCAGGCGGCCGCGATGCCGCTGGCCGCGAACACCGCCCTCGTCGGCCTGCGCGACGTCGCCCGGGTGCGGCCGGGCCAGAAGGTGCTGGTGAACGGCGCGTCGGGCGGGGTGGGCACATTCGCCGTGCAGCTCGCCAAGGCGTACGGCGCCGAGGTGGGCGGCGTGTGCGGCACGCGGAACGTGGAGTTGGTCCGCTCGCTCGGCGCGGACCACGTCATCGACTACACGCGGGAGGACTTCACCCGCGCCGGGCGGCGGTACGAGGTCGTGCTGGACCTGGTGGGCAACCGGTCCCTGGGCGAGTTCCGTCGCACCCTCACCCCGGACGGGACGCTCGTCCTGTCCGGCGGAGGCGTCTACGAGGGCGGCAGCCTGTTCGGACCGATGACGCTCTTGTTCAAGCGGCGGGCGGTGGCACCCTTCGTCCGCCAACGGCTGCTGGAACTCTCGGCACACCAGAGCAAGGCGAACCTCACCGCCCTGCGTGAACTCGTCGAGTCCGGGAAGCTCACCCCGGTCGTGGAACGGACGTATCCACTGAGCGAGGCGGCGGCGGCGATACGGCACCTGGAGGTGGAGCACGCGCGCGCGAAGATAGTCGTGGTCGTGTGAGAGGCGGGCCCGCGCGACGGGCGCACGGGAGCCGGTCGCCCGTACGCCCCTCGCCCTACTCCTCCTTCGCGTACTCCCTGGCCATGGCGCCCGCGAAGTCGTACGCGACGACCTGCTCGTCGCCGACCACCCAGGCGTCGTGCCCGGGCGGGCAGACGAAGACGTCGCCGGGGCCGACCTCCTGCTCGGCGCCGTCGTCCATGCGGATGCGCATGCGGCCCTGGACGACATATCCGTTGTGGTGGATCTGGCAGGAGTCGGTGCCCGCGATCGGGCCGACGGACTCCGACCAGCGCCAGCCCGGTTCGAAGGTGGCCACCGCGAAGTCGAGTCCCGAGAGGTGGACGGCTTCCAGGTGGCCGCGCGGGAAGTCGCGCCGCTCGTCCGGCTTGTCGAGCGTTTTCACCTCCAGCATGACCGCTCCTCCTTTCCGGCCGGGGTGTCGGCCTCCGCCGCCCGTTCCTTGGGCTCGTGAGCGGCACCGGCGGGGGCCGAGTCCTCCCTCTCATCGTCGGCCCGTACGGTCCCGGCCCGCCACCGCTCGCTCATTCGCCGCCCGCGCACAGCCGGGCGAAGCGGTCGGCGTCGATGTTGCCGCCGGAGACGATCACGCCGACGCGGCGCGGAAGGCGCTCGACACGGCCGGAGAGCAGGGCGGCCAGCGGGGTGGCGCCGCTGGGCTCGACGACGATCTTCAGCCGCTCGAAGGCGAACCGCATCGCGGCCCGGATCTCGTCGTCACTGACCAGCGCGATGCCGTCGACGAGCCGCCGGTTCACGGAGAACGTCAACTCGCCGGGCGTGTGCAGCGCCTGCCCGTCGGCGATGGTGTGCGGCACCGGGATGCTGAGGCGACGGCCCGCCTGAAGCGACCGCTTGGTGTCGTCGCCGGCCTCCGGCTCGACGCCGACGACCCGGATGCCGGGATGCAGCCCCTTGGCCACGGTGGCGCTGCCGGCGATCAGCCCGCCACCGCCGACCGGGGTGACCAGCGCGTCCAGCTCCCCCGCCTCTTCGAGGAGTTCGAGGGCCGCGGTGCCCTGCCCGGCGATCACGTGGGGGTGCTCGTACGGCGGGATGACGGTGAGGCCGCGCTCCGCTGCCAGGGCCTCGGCGATGGCGACCCGGTCGCCGGTGTAGCGGTCGTAGGTGACGATCTCGGCGCCGTATCCGGCGGTGGCGTCGCGCTTCGATGCCGGGGCGTCCTCGGGCATGACGATCACGGCGGTGGTGCCCAGTTCGCGGGCGGCGAGGGCGACGGCCTGGGCGTGGTTGCCGGAGGAGTAGGCGGCGATACCGCGGGCCAACTGCTCGGGCGTGAGCCGGGAGGCGGTGTTGTAGGCGCCGCGGAACTTGAAGGCACCGACGCGCTGGAAGTTCTCGCACTTCAGGAGGACCTCGGCGCCGACCAGTGCGTCGAGTGTGCGTGAGCGCAGGACGGGGGTGCGATGGGCGACCCCCTTCAGCCGTGCGGCGGCGTCCCGGACGTCGTCGAGGGTGACGGGTGGGGTAGTGGTCGTCACGGGCGGGCTCCTTCGGAAGCGGGGTCGGTCGAGGCGCGGGCCTGGGAGAGGTAGCTGTAGGCCGACGCGCGGGAGATGCCGAGGCGGGTGGCGACCTGCTCGACGGCGCGCCGCACCGCGAACACGCCGTGCTCGTCGAGGCTGCGGAAGAGTTCGAGGCGCTCGGCGCGGTCGAGGCCGGCCCAGGTCTGGTGCTGCCGCAAGCGGTGGGCGTCGAGGATGGCGTCGACGACCGAGTCGATGTCGTTGCCGAAGGTGGTGACCGGCGTCTGGACCGCGTCGCCGGCGCCGGCGAGCGCGCCGAGCAGGGCGTGGGCCTGCTGGACCGCGCCCGCGTCCACGTTGACGCACAGAGCGCCGAACACCGCGCCCGTGGAGTCGCGCAGCACCATGGTGGACGACTTGACCAGCTGTCCGTCCCGGGTTCGGGTGAGGTAGTTCAGCTCGTCGTCGGCCTCGTCGCCGCGGGCGAGCACCCGCATGCCGATCTCGCTCATCGCCCCGCCCACCGCCCGCCCGGTCACCGAACCCGCGACGGCGACCACCGACTTCTCCGGCTGCCGGTAGTCGTGCAGCACCACCTCGCACACCGGCCCGAAGGTCGCGGCGATGCCGTCGACGACCGGCGCGAGCGCGGCGATGATCGCGTCCCGCTGTGCCTGCAGATCCTGCTCGGCCACCGCGACACCTCCTGGACTGAAAATCCAATTGCTGGACTCTGAGTCTAAGACAACGGCACACACGTTGACACCCCCGCCCACCCCTTGGAGACTCACCTCAGGAACGTGACGAAAAGTTCTTCACCCAGCGAACAACCAGCGGAAACAAACGGATTGCGACCCCTCATGGCCATCACCCGTGACCTGCTCATCGGCGGCAAGGACGTGCCCGCCGCGTCCGGACGCACCACCGAGGACCTCAACCCCTACACCGCGGAGCCCTACGCCACCGTCGCCGCGGCGGGCGCCGAGGACGTCGACCGGGCGGTGGCGGCCGCGCAGGCCGCCTTCGACGACTGGGCGGCGGTCACTCCGTTCGCCCGGCGGGCGATCTTCCTGAAGGCCGCCGACCTGCTCGACGCGCGCGGTGAACAGGTCGCACAGCTCATGGCGCAGGAGGTGGGCGGCTCCCGCCCGTGGGCGTTGTTCAATGTCGCGCTGGCCGCGAACATCCTGCGTGAGGCGGCCGCCGCCGTCACCGCCCCGCGCGGCGAGGTGCTCAGCGCACAGGAGGAGGGCGCGCTGGGGCTGGCGGTGCGTGAACCGCTGGGCGTGGTCGCCGCGTTCTCGCCGTGGAACGCGCCGGTCATCCTCGGCGTACGGGCCGTGGCCGCACCGCTCGCGGCCGGCAACACCGTGGTGCTCAAGCCGAGCGAGGACGCGCCCATCGCCTGCGGGCTCCTCGTCGCCGACGTGCTGAAGGAGGCCGGACTGCCGGACGGCGTACTGAACGTCGTCACCAACGACCCGGCCGACGCCGCCCGGATCGCCGAGAGCCTGATCGCCGACCCGCGCGTCCGCGCCGTCAACTTCACCGGCTCCACCGGCGTCGGTCGCATCATCGGGGAGCACGCGGCCCGCCATCTCAAGCCCGCCGTCCTGGAGTTGGGCGGCAAGAACTCCGTCATCGTGCTCGACGACGCCGACGTCGACTACGCCGTGGAAGCCGCCACCTTCGGCGTCTTCATGAACGCCGGCCAGATCTGCATGTCCGGCGACCGGATCCTCGTACACGCCTCGCTGGTCGAGGAGTTCACGCGGAAGTTCACCGCGAAGGTCGCCTCGCTGCCGGCCGGTGACCCCGCCGACCCGCACACCGTCGTCGGCCCGCTGGTCAGCGCCGCCGCGGCACGGCGGGTGGCGGCGCTGGTGCGGGACGCGGCGGCGAAGGGCGCCACCGTGCTCACCGGGGGCGGCGAGCCGGAGGGTGCGGTGCATCCGGCCACCGTGCTCACCGGGGTCACGGAGGAGATGGACCTCTATCGCACCGAGGCGTTCGGGCCGGTCTGCGCCGTGACCGCGTTCGCCACCGACGACGAGGCCGTGGCCCTGGCCAACGCCACCGAAAACGGCCTGACCTGCGGCATCATCACCGAGAACGGCACCCACGGGCTGCGCGTGGCCCGTCGTGTCCAGACCGGCATCGTGCACATCAACGACCAGTCCGTGGCCGACGAGCCGCAGGCCCCGTTCGGTGGCGCGAAGGCGTCGGGGTACGGCCGGTTCGGTGGGCGCTGGGGCGTCGAGGCGTTCTCCAACACCCGCTGGGTGACCCTGGCCACCCAGCACGCCCACTACCCGTTCTGACCCGACGCCCGCGTCGCGCCCGGCGTGTGGCCGAAGGCGCGGCGGAAGACGTCGATGAACGCGCTCGCCGAGGACCAACCGCACCGGTGCGCCACCACGGTCACCGGCGTCTCCTCGGCGAGCAGCACCAGGGCGTGGGAGAGCCGCAGTTGGGTGCGCCACTGCGGGAACGTCATGCCGAGGTCGGACCTGAACAGGCGGGACAGTGTGCGGTCGCTGGCGCCGACCTGTCTGCCGAGGGCCGCCAGCGTGCGGTTGTCTGCCGGGTCGGCGAGCAGGATCTCGCACAGCGCCCTGAGGTGCGGTGCGGTCGGCATGGGCACGTGCAGTGGCTGCTGCGGTGAGGCCCGCAGCTGGTCGCACAGCACGGCACGCAGGCGCCGGTGTTCGGGGCTGTCGTCCGCCGGGTCGCGGGTGCGGGCGAGGATCAGCTCCCGCAGCAGCGGGCTGACGCTCAGCACGGTGGGCTCGTCGATGCCGAGGGGGTTGGTGTCGACGGGCAGGCCGACCAGATGCAGTTCGAGCTCGCCGTGCGCCTGGTGGGAGTGCACGGTGCCGGCCGGTACCCAGATGGCGCGGGTGGCCGGGGCGACCCACGAGCCGGCGTCGGTGGTGACGACGAGCACGCCCCGGCCCGCGTAGACGATCTGGTGGTCGTCGTGCCGGTGGGCGTCGATGCCGGCACCGGGGGCCAGCCGGCGGATGCTGGTCGGCGCCACCGACTCATGGCGGATATCCCTCATCAGTTGGCAGATTATCGGAAGCCCGACAGGGTGGCCACGGACGACCATGACGCCATGCCAAGGAACAAGTCGATCGTGCTGCTGTCGGTCGGGCATGCCTGTGTGGACGTCTACCAGGGCGCCGTGGCGGCCTTGGTGCCGTTCTTCGTCGCCGAGCGTGCCTACACCTACGCCGCCGCTTCGGGCATCGTGCTCGCCGCCGGCCTGCTGTCCTCGGTGGCACAGCCGTTCTTCGGCGCGCTCACCGACCGGCGCCCCGTCCCCTGGCTGCTCCCGGTGAGCACGGTGCTGGGCGGGCTCGGGGTGGCTCTGAGCGGCATCAGCGGCTCGTATGCGCTCACGCTGCTGTTCGTGGCGCTGTCGGGCATCGGCGTCGCCGCCTACCACCCGGAGTCGGCGCGCGTCGCGCGGGTCGCCGCCGCGGGCAGCCACAGCTCGATGGGCTGGTTCTCGCTGGGCGGGAACGTCGGCTTCGCGGCGGCTCCCCTCCTGGTCACCGTCGTGATCGCCACGGGCGGTCTGCGGTTCTCCCCGCTGCTGATCCTGCCCGCGCTGGTCGGCAGTGTGCTCACCCTGCCGATACTGCGGGCGCTGGAGCAGGCGCCGCGCGGCGAGGGCGGCGAGGAGGCCGCGGACGGGCGGGACGACTGGGCCTCGTTCGTGCGGCTGTCGCTGGCGGTGGTGTGCCGGTCGATCGTCTTCGTCGGCCTGAGCACCTTCGTCGCCCTGCACGCCCGGCAGCAGACGGGTGGGGGTACGGCGGCGGGGACGGCCGCGCTGTTCGTGCTCTATCTCGGCGGCGCGGTCGGCACGCTCGTCGGCAGCCGGCTGGCGCACCGCTGGGACCGGGTCACGGTGGTGCGCATGTCGTACCTGATCACGGTCGGCGCCGTCGCCGGTGTGGTGTTCGTGCCCGGCCCGGCGATCCATCTGTTCGTGGCGCTCACCTCGATCGGCCTGTACGTGCCGTTCTCGCTCCAGGTCACGCTCGCGCAGGACTACCTGCCCACACGCGTCGGCACGGCCGGCGGGATCACCCTCGGCCTGACGGTCAGCGTCGGCGGCCTCACCAGTCCCCTGATCGGCACGGTCGCCGACGCCACGTCGCTGCGCACAGCCCTGATGCCGCTGATCCTGATGCCCGCCGTGAGCTGGCTGCTGTTCCGCACCCTGCCCGAACCGGCCGTTCCGAAGCGCCTGTTGGGCAACCGGAACGAGGATGCCGCGCGGACCACCACCGCCGGCAGCCCGGAGACGAGCCGCTAGAAGACACCCCGTACACCCCGCCCGGGCGCCGGACGGCAGCCCGGGCGGGTCACTGCTTCAGCGCTGGTACAGAGCCACCAGCGTTCCGTCGGCGACTTCCCGTCGCTCGACCGCCTCGTGCACCTGCGCGGCGTTCGGCGCGTCGGGGAGCGCGCAGGGCTCCGACAGGGCGTAGAGCCGGAAGAAATAGTGATGGGCGTCGTCTCCCGGTGGAGGATGGGGGCCGCCCCAGCCCCGCTCGCCGTAGCCGTTGACGAGTTCGGTGCCGCCGGACGGGACCTGACCCGCGTCGACACCCTCGCTGTGGGGGTCGATGCCGACCACGATCCAGTGCGCGAACGTGCCCGACGGGGCGTCGGGGTCCTCGCACAGCAGCACCAGCTCCGTCGCGTCGTCCGGTACGCCGCTCCACGCCAGCGGAGGCGACACGTTCTCCCCCTCGTACGCGTAACGGCGCGCGATGAAGGAGTGGTCGTTGAATGCACTACTTCTGATGTCGATGTCTGCCATGCGGCCCGAGTAACCGCGGTGGGCCCAGAACTCACGTGAACGCGAGCGTGTAGGTGCGGCCCTGCACGCCCCACTCACCGGCCGGCGGCCGCACCCCGGCGTCGATCGCCCGCAGGGTCGGCCGGCCGATATGGGCGTACACCAGCCGCCGCACTCCCCGCCGTTCGGCCTGCGCGGCGACGGCGAGCACCGGCAGATGGCCGCCGACGCCCCCGCGGAACCGTATCGGCCGGTCCCAGGCGGCGGCCTCGGCGAACATCAGGTCCGCCCCCGCCGCCCAGCCCGGGAACTCCCAGAACTCCGGCGCCCAGACCGCCACCACGCCCCCCGCCTCGATGCGGTAGCCGTACGCGGGGTGCGAGGTGTGCGCCACGGGACGGCACCACACACGTACGGCTGTCTCCGCGTCGCCCAGCTCCAGGTCACCGGCGTGCGGCCGGACGCCCCGGGCCGCCGCGCTCCGCCGCAGCGCGGACCGCAGTTCCGCGTGCTCGTCGGTGACCAGCCAGCCGTCGAGGCGGCCGGGCGGTGGTTCGGCGCCGGGGCCGCCGTCGAAGGCGACGCGGTGCCCGGCGCAGCGCAGCAGCAGGCCGGCGGGCGCGAACCGGGGCGAGTTCATCGCGCCGACGCCGAGCAGGGTCAGCCGCAGTCGGTGGTTCATCGGCCGGTCTCCGTGGCGTGGCGCAGCGCGAGTGTCCCGTCGGGGGCCAGGTCCACGTGCAGGCCCGCGCTGATCCGGTCGAAGACGCTGCACAGCCACCAGCGGTCCCGCTCGGTCGCGGGCTCCAGCCGCATCCGCCGCGCCTGCAGCGGCACCATGCGCAGGCCGGTCAGTCGCCCGCTGTCCGCCTCCAGCGTGGCGAGGTAGGCGATGCGGAGGTCGTCGCGGTACTCCTCGTAGCCGGGGATGCCCTCGTAGTCGTCGACGAAGTCACCGCAGCCGTAGAGGATCAGCCGGTCCCGGTAGACCTCCAGCGGGCGCGGGTGGTGCGAGGAGTGTCCGTGGACGAGGTCGACGCCGCCGTCCAGCAGGGCGTGGGCGAACCGGACCTGGTCGCGGGGGACGAGGTAGCCCCAGTTCGAGCCCCAGTGCACGGAGACGACCGCGAGGTCGCCGGGCCGCTTGACCCGCCGCACGCGCTGCACGACGGCCTCGGCCGTGCCGGGCGAGGGGCCGGGGGCGTACGCGACACCGGGCTGCCCGTCCTCGGTGGCCGCCCAGTCGGAGGGGATGCCGCTGGAGCGCGTGCCCAGGGCGAACACCAGTACGCGGCCACCTGCGCGGAGCGGGACCACGGCGGGCGCGTACGCCTCGGCGGCATCGTGTCCCGCGCCGGCGGTCCTGAGGCCCGCGCCCCCGAGCGCGTCCAGGGTCTCCGTCAGGCCGGGCCGGCCGAAGTCCAGGACGTGGTTGTTGGCCAGGACGCAGACGTCGGGACGGGCGACGGCCAGGGCGGGCAGGTTGGCCGGGTGCATGCGGTAGTGCACTTCCTTGCCGGGCGCGAAGGCGCCGCAGCTCGTGACCGCCGTCTCCAGATTCACGATCCGCACCTCCGGCGCGGCCTCGTCCAGTACCCGCAGGGCCTCGCCCCACGGCCACGCCGGTGCGACCGGAGCCGGGATGGGACCGCTGACCGCCTCCGCCAGCGCCACATAGTCGCGGGCGTCCCCGACGTACCCCTCGCGCAGCTCCGGATCGCCGGGGTGCGCGAGGATCTGGTCGACGCCGCGCCCGAGCATCACGTCCCCGCACAGGAACAGCGTCACGACACCGCCGCCCATGCCCCCACCCTAGGGCCTGTCGTTCGGCCACCGCCGTGGCCTTGACGGCTCATGAGACCGGTGCGCCGCCGTCCCCGCCCGGCTAGGTTGTGCCGCATGAGCAACCTTGACCGCGCTCCGGTACCGAGCGTGTGCGGCGGCCGCGGCTTCGTCGTCGCCGAACCTGTCCGTGAGCTGCTGAGTCCTCGACACGTACAGCTCGGGGAGTCGACCGAGGTGCGCAGGCTGCTGCCGAACCTCGGCCGGCGGATGATCGCCGCATGGGCCTTCGTCGATCACTACGGTCCCGACGACATCGCCGACGAGCCCGGTATGCAGGTGCCGCCGCATCCGCACATGGGACTGCAGACGGTCAGCTGGCTGCACGAGGGCGAGGTGCTGCACCGCGACTCGACCGGCAGCCTGCAGACCATCAGGCCGAAGGAACTCGGGTTGATGACGTCGGGCCGGGCGATCAGTCACTCGGAAGAGAGCCCCAAGTCGCACGCCCGTTTCCTGCACGGCGCCCAACTCTGGGTCGCGCTGCCGGACGCCCACCGCCACACCGAGCCGAGGTTCGAGCACCACGCCGAGCTGCCCACGGTGACGGCGCCCGGTCTCACCGCGACCGTGCTGCTCGGTGATCTCGACGGCGCGACGTCGCCCGGGACGACGTACACCCCCATCGTGGGCGCCGACCTCGCGCTGGCTCGCGGCGCGGACGTCCGGCTGCCGCTCGTACCCGACTTCGAGTACGGGGTGCTGTCGATGTCCGGTGAGGTGCACGTCGACGGCGTGCCGGTGCTGCCGGGTTCGATGCTCTATCTGGGCTGCGGCCGCGGCGAACTGCCGCTGCGCGCCGAGTCGGACGCCGGCGTGATGCTGCTCGGCGGCGAACCGTTCGCCGAGGAGCTGATCATGTGGTGGAACTTCGTCGGCCGCACCCAGGCGGAGATCGAGCAGGCCCGCGCCGACTGGATGGCGGGGAGCCGGTTCGGCGAGGTGAAGGGGTACGACGGCGCCCCGCTCGCCGCCCCCGAGCTGCCGGCGACGCCCCTCAAGTCGCGCGGGCGCGTCCGCTAGTGGAATGTTCAACCACGCCACGTGGTTGGAGTGCGTCGAAGGAGGTCACGAGTGGACACGACGTACTACGACCACGGAACGCCGGCCGAGCGCTGGGACCGCGCGCGGATGTTCTTCGACGCCAAGGAGTACGCCTCCGCGGCGCGGATCCTGGGCGGTCTGGTCGAGGAGGTGCCGGAGCAGACGGGGCCGCGGCTGCTGCTGGCGCGCGCCTACTACCACTCGGCCCAACTGCGCCGCGCCGAGGCCGAGTTGCGCGTCATCGTGGAGCGCGACCCGGTGGAGCACTACGCCCGGCTGATGCTCGGCCGGACGCTCCAGCGCCAGAGTCGGCAGGAGGAGGCGGAGACGCATCTGCGGATCGCCTCGGCGCTCGCGGGCGACTTCGACGAGCGGACCTGACGAGGGCGACTCGCCCCACCGAAGCCCTTGGCCCGGCCTCCCCCCGGAGGCCGGGCCGGTCCATGCCCGTCAGCCGACGCCGCCGACTTGGCACCCGGTCCTTACTGACAGCCGATTCTTGACCGGCAGCGGAGCCCTCTGGGCAGCCCCGCCGGCGGAGCCGCCTCAGCAGCCCGCCCATGCACGGCCGCCGATCCGTACTCGCCGACCGATCCCTGCCCGGCAACCGACCCGTCCCGGCAACCGAACACTCCCGACAGCCAGCCCTCGCCCGGCAGCAGAGCCGTACTGGCCCACCGATCCCCACCCGGCAACCGAGCCATCCCGGGAGGCCGCCCTTGCCCGGCGACCGAGCCCTACTCGCCTACCGATCCCTTTCCCGGCGCCGGGCCCTACTCGCCCACCGATCCCCACCCGGCAACCGAGCCATCCCGGGAGGCCGCCCTTGCCCGGCGACCGAGCCCTACTCGCCTACCGATCCCTTTCCCGGCGCCGGGCCCTACTCGCCCACCGATCCCCACCCGGCAACCGAGCCATCCCGGGAGGCCGCCCTTGCCCGGCGACCGAGCCCTACTCGCCTACCGATCCCTTTCCCGGCGCCGGGCCCTACTCGCCCACCGATCCCCACCCGGCAACCGAGCCATCCCGGGAGGCCGCCCTTGCCCGGCGACCGAGCCCTACTCGCCTACCGATCCCTTTCCCGGCGCCGGGCCCTACTCGCCCACCGATCCCCACCCGGCAACCGAGCCATCCCGGCAGCCAAGCCGTACCCGACAGCCAAGCCGTACCCGGGAGCCAAGCCGTCCCGGCAGCCAAGCCGTCCCGGCGGCCGAGCCCTACTCGGCCGCCACCCCGTCGGCCGCCCCTCCCCCGCTGCCGTGCGTTCGGCGTCCTCGTCGGTGGGCGATCTCGCCCAGGATCACGTCCACCACGATGAACGCGGCCAGCGGTATGCCGAGCAGCGGCACGAAGTAGCCGACGACGGCGACCACCGCCAGCAGCGGGACCAGGATCTGCGGCGGCACCTTCGCCCAGGCGCCGCGCGGGATCGGCCGGCCGAAGGCGGAGCCGCGGCCGCGCTGCCACCACATGCGGTAGCCGAGCACGATCAGCACGATCAGGGACAGCGCGAGCAGCATCAGGGCGATCTGGTTCACCAGCCCGAACAGGACGCCGGTGTGCAGGTCGATGCCCCAGCGGGTCAGCTTCGCGAGCAGCGGATAGTCGGCGAACCGCAGCACGTCGGTGACCTCGCCGGTCGCCGGGTCGATGGCGACCGAGTCCTGCTTCTCGGGCCAGCTGCGCTGCACCTGCTTCACCACGTACGCCGAGCTCGCGTCGGCCGGCGGCACGATCTCCACGGGGTCGCTCAGCCCCTCCGCCCGGGCGGCGGCCAGCACCTTGTCGAGACCGACGCCGTGCTCGCCGCTCCCCCCGGAACCCGCGGCGGCGCCGTGGCCCCCGTGGTCGCCCCCCGCCGACGCCGAGACCGACGGCGTGGAGTGGCCGAGCGAGGTGCGCAGTTCGTCGATGTTCGCACCGGCGTACGTCGACCAGGTCAGTCCGGTCGCCGACAGGAAGAAGAACCCGATCGCGGCCCAGACGCCGATCGTGCCGTGCAGGCCGAGGGAGCGGGACCGCCCGCTGGTGCCGCGCACCCTGCGCAGGGCGCGGCGGCGGGAGAACCACAGCACCAGACCACCGGCCGCGATCACCCACAGCCAGCTCGCGGCGAGTTCGCTGTAGAGGCGACCGGTGTCGCCGAGATGCAGATCGCGGTGGAACTCGTCGATCCAGGTGCGCAGCGGCAGCGCCCCGGTGGAGCCGTACTGCTCCAGGGCGCCGCGCACCTTCCCGGTGTAGGGGTCGACGAACACGGCGAGCGTGTGGTCCTCGTCGACACCCGGCACCCCGGACAGCAGTACGCGCGTGGTGGCGTCGTCCTCCGGGGAGGGCCGTACGGCCGAGACCGTGCCCTGGGGGTGGGCCTCGCGGGCGGCGGCCACCTGCTCGGATATGGGCAGCTTGGTGTCGCCGACCTCGGGGACGGTCATCTCGTCGGCGTACACGATCTTCTCGGCCTGGAACGACCCGGCGTACAGGAAGCCGGTGGTGGCCGCGACGAGCAGGAAGGGGGCGACGAGCAGCCCGGCGTAGAAGTGCAGGCGCAGGATGAGCGGGCGCAGGGGTGCCCATCTGCTGGATCTCGGCGTCGCGGCGGTCGGCTGCGGGGCCTCGTCCGTGCTGGTCGAGGGAGCGGTGGTCATCGGTGGTTCTCCGGGGTGGGGACGGTTTTCGGCCGTAGTGGTGCAGTAGTCGGGGCGGGACGGCGGGGAGTTCCCGGAGATTCAAGTGACCTGCGTCACAGAACTGTCGGCCGTGTCATGCTGGCGTAATGTCAACTCCCCTTGACCGCATGCCGCTCGCCGAGCGCGTCGAGCAACTCCTCGGCACCGGCGGCCCGTTGCCCATCGTCGCGGCCGGCGATCCGGTGCTGCGGCGTCCTGCCGAGCCGTTCGACGGCCAGCTGGCGCCCGCGCTGCTGGCCCGGTTCGTCGAGGCGCTCCGCGTCACCATGCACGCGGCCCCGGGTGTCGGTCTGGCGGCGCCACAGGTCGGCGTACCGCTGCGGATCGCGGTGATCGAGGACCCGGCACCGGTGCCGGAGGAGGTCCGGTTGGCGCGCGGGCGGGTGCCGCTGCCGTTCCGGGTGCTGGTGAATCCGTCGTACGAGCCGGTCGGCGCCGTACGCGCCGGGTTCTACGAGGGCTGTCTGAGCGTGCCGGGCTGGCAGGCGGTGGTGGCCCGGCCCACGCGAGTACGGCTGACCGGCTCGGACGAGGACGGCCGCGCCGTGGACGAGGTGTTCACCGGGTGGCCCGCCCGGATCGTGCAGCACGAGACGGACCACCTGGACGGCGTGCTCTACGTCGACCGCGCCGAGCTGCGCTCCCTGTCCGCGAACCAGACGGTGGCCGAACGCTGGGCGCAGCCGACGCCGCGGGCGGCCGCGCGTGAACTCGGCTTCGACCTGCCGGAATGACCCCTCGGGCTCAGTTGTCCCGGTAGCTCTCCAGCAGCCGCAGCCACACTTCGCTGATCGTCGGATACGACGGCACCGCATGCCAGAGCCTGCTGATCGGCAATTCCCCGGCGACGGCGATGCTCGCCGAGTGGATCATCTCGCCGACGCCCGGACCCACGAAGGTCACCCCGCGCAGGATCTCCCGCTCCACGTCGACGACCATCCGGGCGCGCCCCCGGTAGCCGTCGGCGTACAGGCCGGCTCCGGCGACCGAGGAGAGGTCGACGTCGACCGCGCGGACCCGGTGGCCGGCCTGCTCGGCCTCGGCCAGCGAGAGCCCGACGGCCGCCGCCTCCGGGTCGGTGAAGACGACCTGCGGGACGGCCGCGTGGTCGGCGGTGGCGGCGTGGGCGCCCCAGGCATGGGACTCCAGGGCGGCTTCGCCGGAGGCGCGGGCGGCGATGGCGGCGCCCGCGATGCGGGCCTGGTACTTGCCCTGGTGGGTGAGCAGGGCGCGGTGGTTGACGTCGCCGACCGCGTACAGCCAGCCGGTGTCGGTGACGCGGAGGCTGTCGTCGACGGACAGCCAGGAGCCCGGTTCCAGGCCGACGGTGTCGAGGCCGATGTCGTCGGTGCGCGGGGCACGGCCGGTGGCGAAGAGGATCTCGTCGGCCTCGATGCGGTCGCCGTGGTCGGTGACGGCCACGACGGTGCCGTTCCGGCGGCTCACCGACTCGACCGAGGTACCCGTACGGACGTCCGCGCCGGCCTCGGTGAGCCCCTCGGCGACGAGTTCGCCGGCGAAGGGCTCCATGCGGTTCAGCAGGCCCTTGCCGCGGACCAGGACGGTGACCTGGGAGCCGAGGGCCTGAAACACGGTGGCCATCTCGGTGGCGACCACACCACCGCCCACGACGATCAGCCGACCGGGCACCTCCTTGGCGCTGGTCGCCTCCCGGCTGGTCCAGGGCCGCACGTCGGCGAGTCCGGGCAGGTCGGGCAGCTGCGCGCGGCTGCCGGTGCACACGGCGACGGCGTGCCGGGCGGTGAGGGTGTGCCGCTCGCCGTCGGGGCCGGTCACGACGACCGTGCGGGTTCCGGCGAGGCGGCCGTGGCCCCGGTAGAGATCGGCTCCGATGCCGTCGAGCCACCGGACCTGGCCGTCGTCCTTCCAGTGGGAGGTGTAGTAGTCCCGGTGGGCGAGGACCGCGGGCGCGTCGAGGTCGCCCCGCACCGACTGGCGCAGGCCCGGCACGCGGCGGGCATCCGCGCGGGCGATGACCGGGCGCAGCAGGGCCTTACTGGGCATGCAGGCCCAGTACGAGCATTCGCCGCCGACCAGCTCGCTCTCCACGACCGCGGTGGACAGGCCGGCCGCGCGGGTGCGGTCGGCGACGTTCTCCCCCACGGGCCCGGCACCGAGCACCACGACGTCGTAGGCGATGGGTTCCTTTTCCGTCATGGGCTCAGTCTGGTGGGCGGTGTGGCGGGTGGCCATATGGGTACGCGCGCCGTTACATGATCGGCCACGCGCGGAATACCCGACGGTCCGCCCGTGTTTCCGCCGACGGCTTCGCCCCCACACCAGGAAGTAGGGATCACGCCATGAGCCAGACTGTGGAGCTCACCAAGGAGAACTTCGACCAGACGGTCACGGACAACGACTTCGTCCTGATCGACTTCTGGGCGTCCTGGTGTGGGCCGTGCCGTCAGTTCGCCCCGGTGTACGAGAAGGCGGCGGAGGAGAACCCGGACCTGGTGTTCGGGAAGGTGGACACCGAGGCGCAGCCGGAGCTGGCCGCCGCCTTCGGGATCCAGTCGATCCCCACGCTGATGATCGTGCGCGACCGGGTCGCCGTGTTCGCGCAGCCGGGCGCCCTGCCCGAGGCCGCGCTGGCCGACGTCATCGGCCAGGCCCGCAAGCTGGACATGGACGAGGTCCGCAAGGCGGTCGAGGAGCAGCAGGGCGACGCGCAGTAGCGCGGGCTTTCCACACGTCCAGCTAGAAGGGGTACGTCGCCACGTCCGCGCGTACCGTCGTCCAGCGCAGGTCGGTGAACGCCTCCAGGTTGGCCTCGCCGCCGAAGCGGGCGCCGGTGCCGGACGCGGCGACCCCGCCGAAGGGCGCCACCGCCTCGTCGTTCACGGTCTGGTCGTTGATGTGGACGATGCCGGTCGGGATCCGCTCGGCCAGTTCGAGTCCGCGCGCCGCGTCACGGGTGACGATGCCCAGGGAGAGCCCGTACGGGCTGCGCGCGGCGAGGTCGGCCGCCTCCTCGACGCCCTTGAAGGGCCGTACGGGCGCGACCGGGCCGAACACCTCCTCCACGTAGGCGGGGGTGTGGTCGTCGACGTCGGCGAGGACGGTCGGCCGATAGAACAGGTGCTCGTAGCTGCCGCCGGCGGCCAGCCGGGCGCCGTCGGCCCTGCTCGACTCCACCAGGCCGTGCACCCTGGCCAGTTGGTCGCGGTCGATGACCGGCCCGAGGTGGACCCGGGCGCGGTGCGGGTCGCCCACGGTCAGCGAGTCGGCCCGGGCGGCGAGGCGCTCGACGTACTCCTCGTACAGCGACTCGTGCACCAGGTGGCGGCCGGTCGTCATGCAGATCTGACCCTGGTGGAAGAACGAGCCCCACGCGGCCGTGGTGATCACCGCGTCCAGGTCGGCGTCGTCGAGCACGATCAGGGCGGAGTTCCCGCCGAGTTCCAGGTGGGCGCGCTTGAGGTGGCGCCCGGCGGTCTCGCCGACCGCGCGGCCGGCCGCGGTGGAGCCGGTGAAGGAGATGACCGGCACACGCGGGTCGGCGACCAGCGCCTGCCCCGTTTCCGGGCCGCCCGGCAGCACGTGCAGCAGGTCCTCGGGCAGCCCCGCCTCCGCGAGGACGGCGGCGAGGCAGAACCCGCCGCAGACGGCGGTGCGCGGGTCCGGTTTCAGCAGGACGGCGTTGCCGAGCGCCAGGGCCGGGGCGACGGACCGGACGGCCAGGATCAGCGGGGCGTTGAAGGGCGCGATCACGCCCACGACGCCGGACGGGACCCGCCGGGTGTACGACAGCCGGGGCACCTCGCTGGGCAGGACGTGCCCGGTCGGGCGGGAGGCCAGCCCGGCGGCCTCGTAGCACTCCTGGGCGGCGACGTGCAGTTCGAAGTCCGCCTTGCCGGGGATCGAGCCGGACTCGCGGACGAGCCATTCGCGCAGTTCGCCGGCGTGCGCGCTGAACAGGTCCCCGGCCCGCCGCAGCACCCCCGCCCGCACGAAGTGCGGAACACGGGCCCACTCGCGTTGGGCGACGAGCGCGGCCTCGGCGGCGGAGGCGATGTCCTCGGCGGTCGCGAGGCGGGCGTGGCCCAGCGTGTCCCCCGTGGCGGGTTCGATGACGGCGTACTCGTCTCCCGCCGGGGCGCGGGGCTGCCAGGTGGTGGGATCGAGCAACGGCATGGTGCTCTCCGTTCGGTCACCCGAGAGTCCGTACACGCACCTTCAAGTATGCGTCGATCAAGCGTGCGAGGCCCGTCCGCCGTGCGCGGTGTCAGCTGGAGTCGCGGTGCACCACCGCGGCGCCCAGTACCTCGTGCCTCTCGGGCGCGGCGCCCGGGTCGCGCACCGCGCGGTCGACCAGTTCCGCGAGTTCCCGGCCGGACGGCAGCTCGATGTGGACGGTGCTCAGGCGGGGCCGCAGCAGCCGGCCCAGCATCAGGTCGTCGGCGCCGATCACGGCCGTGTCCTCGGGGATCCGCAGGCCCTCGTCCTGCAGGGCGCGCATCAGCAGCATCGCGTACTCGTCGTTGTACGCGAAGACCGCGTCGAGGCCGAGTGTCCGCCAGCGCGCGGCGAGGCGGGCGGCGGGCCCCTCCTCGCAGGCGAGGGGCAGTTCGGTGACGACCGCGTCCGTACCGTGCAGGGCCTGGCGTACGCCGTCCAGGCGGGGCTTGGAGTAGACCTCCAGGCCGCCTTCCTCGGGGACGACGACGCCGATCCGGCGGCGGCCGCGTTCGTAGAGATGGCGGCCTGCCACCTGGCCGACGGCCGCGTGGTCCATGAGCAGGGCGTGCGCGCCTTCGACGCTCGCCGGGCCGAGGGTGACCACGGCCCGGGCGCCGGACCGCTTGAGCACCGCCACGCCCTGCGGGCCGAGGCCCTGGCCGGGCACCAGCACCGCGACCGGCCGCAGCTCGGCCCAGGCGCGGGCGGCCTCGTCGCCGTTGAGACCCAGGGTGCCGTACTGCACGACCGTGTAGTCGAGGCGGCTGAGGGCCCACTGGAGTTCGTTGATGAACTGGCTGTAGAGCGGACCGACCGGGATGGCCGGGGAGGGCATCAGGACCATCCGGCTGTGCCCGGCGCGCAGACTGCGGGCGGCCGCGTGCGGGACGTAACCGAGTTCCTTCGCGGCCTCGTGGACCCGGCGGCGCGTGGGCTCGCTGATCCGTACGGCGCTGGTGTTGTTCAGGACATACGAGACGGTCGCGCGCGAGACGCCGGCCAGCCGGGCCACATCGGCGCTCGTGGGCACGGAGCGCCGGTCGGGCGGCGCGGGCACGGACGCGGGCGTGTTCGGTATCTGCACCATGACGTACCGCATCTTGGCAGAGGCGGTGACCCGTGGCTCGGGCGGGGGAACGTGGTCTCCTCTTCAACGAACCTGGGCGTTCGAGGCGGGACGCCCCGCAGGGCCTGCTCGACCTGTTCGCGACACACGCCTGAGGATCGGCCCGCCCGCACCTCAGCGAGTTCGCCCCCTCAGCAGGGCGGCTCGACGCAGGGCTGCTCCACGACGTGGGGCTCTTCGACCCATACTCCGGCGGTCGGGCATTCGGTGCGCGTCAGGCGCGCCACCAGGTCGATCCACCCGGCCTCCAGCCGCTCCAGCGGCATTCCGCACTGCTTGGTCAGATGGTGGATGACGGCCGGGTCGAGGTACGCCATCAGCGTCTGGGCGAGCAGTTCGCAGTCCGCGTCGGGGACCACCTGTCGCAGCAGCATGACCACGTGGCCGTTGCGCAGCAGCCACGGCGGCGGGGTGTAGCGACGGTCGGGGCCCCGTTCGGCCGCGAGCTGGAGGTCCAGCTGCTCCACCGACCGCCGCAGCGACGCACGGCCGAACGCGCGCAGCCGCTCCACCGGCGGCGCGCCGGGCCCCAGCGGCGGCGGCCCGCCGAGGAACGCGGCCTGGAACTTCTTCTCGGAGTGGTCGAGCAGTGCCATCAGCAGCCCGACCCGGTCCCCGAAGCGTCGGAAGACGGTGCCCTTGCCCACCGACGCGGCCGCGGCCACCGCCTCCATCGTCAGCGCCGCCGCGCCGTGCTCCGCGACCAGTCGCCCGGCGGCCTCCAGCAGCCGGGCGCGGTTGCGCGCCGCGTCGGCACGCAGGCACTGCTCCTCGATCGACGGGCCGAGTTGGAGCAACTCGGGTGCCTCAAGGGGCTCGTGGGGATCCGGGATGGGCGGCAGGGAGGCGGACATGAAGACAGCGTAAAGCACGGGGAAGAAACTGGACCGCGGTCCGGTTAGAGTGCTAGAACATTAAACGGACCCCGGTCCGGATACCTCACTCGTGCTTCATCCCCAGGAGTTCCCATGTCCGTACGCATCCTCGCGCTCGTCGGCAGCCTCCGCGCCGGTTCGCACAACCGTCAGCTCGCCGAGGCCGCCGTCAAGCTCGCGCCCGAGGGCGTCGACGTCCAGCTGTTCGAGGGCCTGGCCGAGGTCGCCTTCTACAACGAGGACATCGACGTCGAGGGCAGCGTCCCGGCCGCCGCCACCCGCCTGCGCGAGGCCGCCGCCTCCGCCGACGCCCTGCTGCTGTTCACGCCCGAGTACAACGGCACCATCCCGGCCGTGCTGAAGAACGCCATCGACTGGCTGTCCCGCCCGTACGGCGCCGGCGCGCTCACCGGCAAGCCGGTCGCCGTGGTCGGTACCGCCTTCGGCCAGTACGGCGGCGTCTGGGCGCAGGACGAGACCCGCAAGGCGCTCGGCATCGCCGGCGCCAAGGTGCTGGAGGAGGTCAAGCTCTCCATCCCGGGCTCGATGACCCGTTTCGCCGCGACCCACCCGGCCGACGACGCCGAGGTCGCCGCGCAGCTCACGGAGGTCGTGGCGCGCGTGCACGGGCAGGCTTCCGCGCAGGCCGCCTGATCGCGGGCCCCTGGACCCGGCCGGCTCCGACCCGACATGAGCGGGGGTCGGAGCCGGCCGACTGCGTCCGGGCGCCGGGCTCCCCTGCTTGACGCCGATGAAGCCCACCGCGATGGTCACGTCCCCACCGTGGAGTGGCGGCGGAGGAACCGGTCGAACGCCTCCGTCACCTGCTGGTCCGTCGCCTCGGAGATCTCCAGCACGTCGTCCTCCAGCGTCAGGCGCAGCGACGGACGCCTGCCGTGGCACCGGCGCCGCCAGTCGCGGACGACGTTCAACACCTGACTCAGCCCGGTGGCGGCACCGCCCAGGTTCACCAGCAGGGCACCGATCAGGGCGATCTCTCCGGCCCGCGCGCCGGGCGGCACCGTCGGGCCGGCGACGGCCGTCACATCGTCCACATCGAGCTGGAGCTGGAGCAGTTCCTCGCGCAGATATCCGGTGAGTTTCGCGATGTGCTCGGCTTGTGCCCCCTCCTCGGAGAGGAGGATCTGCAACTGAGTTTCCACCGGGAGCCCCTTTGTTCGTGCTCGTCGGGGCGGCACGGAGTTCGCAGGTCAGTGGCTCCGCGTCATGAGTCCAGTCTCTGCCGTGCGGCCTGTGGTGGCAAACCAGTCCGCCCGCTGCCGCTGCCTCGTGGAGCGAGCCGGCACGACCACGCACGCGGCGCCGGAGGCGAGTGCGCCCTCGTACCGCGCCCAACCACCCCAGCCCCGGCCGCTGTTGCGACCGGACCTCAGTGATCGGCGTGCGCGAGTCCACCCTGCGCTTCGGCCGGGACCTGGCGCGGCGGCGGTTTCGGGCGCACGGTGGGGAGTGGCGGGGAAACACCGTCGTACGGAAGTGATCACGATGGAAGCCAAGCAGTGGACCGTGCGGATCTACATCACCGAGGACGGTGACGACACGCGCGCGCGTGCCGTGCTCAGCACCGGCGAGACATCGACCGTCATCGGCAAGGGCGTGGCCCGGCGCAACCCGATCGACCGGCCCGTTCCCGAGATCGGCGACGAACTCGCCGCCAGCCGCGCCCTGGAGGACCTCGCCGTCCGGCTGCACGACGTGGCCGCCGACGACATCATCGAGCTGGCCGGGCCGGTCCTGAGGTGACGGCGTGGGTGACCGGCCCGGTGTGCGGGCCGGTCACACGCGTTGCGGTACGACCGCCACCGGGCAGGCGGCGTGGTGCAGCAGGGTGTGGTTCACCCGGCCCAGCTGCAGTCCGAAGTGGCCGGACCTGCGCCGCGCGCCGACGATGACGAGGTCGGAGGCGGCCGAGCGGTGCACGAGCACCTTGCGGGCCGGGCCCTCGACGGTCGTACGGCTCACCCGCACGGCCGGGTGGTCGGCCGTCACGTCGGCCAGCAGCGCGTCGAGCACGGCCGAGGCCTGCTCTTCGTGCTGCCGCTCCGGCTCCTGGGCCGACGTCGAATGGTCGATGGCCTCGTACGCGGGGCGGCGCCAGGTGCGTACGACGTCCAGGATGCATCTGCGGGCCTCGGCCTCGCGGAAGGCGAACCGCACGGCCTCGCCGCACGTCTCGGGCTCGCCCGCGCCGAGAAGGATCCGCCCGTGGGTGCCGGCCAGGCCGACCCGGTCGCCCCGGACCACGATGACCGGGCAGCCGGCGCGGGCCGCGACGGTGAGGCCGACGGAGCCGAGCAGCAGCCCTCTCAGCTCACCGCGCCCGCGTGAGCCGGTGACCAGGGCGGACGCGTGACGGCCGGCCTCCAGGAGGGCGGACACCGCGTCCGCGGGGATCACGTCGGAGGTCATCTTCACGTCGGGGTTGCGCGTGCGGGCGCGCTCGGCGGCAGAGCCGACGATGTGCTCCGCCAGCACCTGCTCCGCGGGGCGTTCGAGGCTTGTCTCCGGGACGACGCCCTCGTAGCGCTCCCACAGGCAGGCGTAGACCAGCCGCAGCGGCAGACCGTGCCGGGCGGCCTCGTCCACGGCCCAGTCGACCGCATCGAGACTCCCGTTCGATCCGTCGACGCCCACGACCAGGGGCAGCTCCATCGTCCCCACCGCCTTTCATCGGGCAGTCGTCCGGCCCCACTGTTACTGTCGCATCCCTCGATCTCGGCAGGTAGTGCGCTTCATCCCGAGTTGGGGCATTCGCCCCCTGGGCCCGCCATGCCCGGCTCGTCGAACTCGGCAACACCGCCGGAATGGCAGCCACTTGGGCCGACCGGCCCGGCCCGGTCTCCGGAACGGCCCATGCCGGGGATCGGGTTGAGGTGTGGGCCCGTGGGCCCGTGGGAAGGGTCCGACGTACCCGGTGATCGGGGTCGCTCGGTGCATGACCGAGCCGCCGGTCGCGGACAAGGCTTGCGTACGCGGAGCGCGGACCGGCGGACCGCGGCGTACGACCGAGGAGGCGATCATGAAGCGGATCCAGCAGGAAAAGCGCCCCCGGCCTCCGCGCCGCCCGGCGGCCCTCGACCTACGGACGCCTTCGGGGCGCCCGCTGCCCTACTGAGGGCCCGATCGGTGCCGAACGACCCTGGCGCCCGCGCCGTCCGCGTGGTGTGCTGTATGTGGCGGGAAGGACTTGAGAAAGACGCGGGGAAGCGGCCCTCACCGCGCACCGCGCAATCAGGATCCGCGAGAAGTGGATGTCCTTCCCGTCCCTCATGCCCGGTCAACCGGAGTCCTCAGCCGTCCCAGGACCAGTCGGCGACCTCGGGCAGGTCGGTGCCGTGGGCGCGGATGAAGTCGTGGTGCCGCAGGCGGGCGTCCTCCATGCGCTGGCGTACGGCCGCGGCGCGCACCGCGAGGCCGGGGACGCGGTCGATGACGTCCATGACCAGGCGATAGCGGTCGAGGTCGTTGCGGACCACCATGTCGAACGGTGTGGTCGTGGTGCCGATCTCCTTGTAGCCCCGCACGTGCATGTTCTTGTGACCGGTACGCCGGTAGGCCAGGCGGTGGATCAGCCAGGGGTAGCCGTGGTAGGCGAAGATCACGGGCTTGTCCTGGGTGAAGAGGCCGTCGTACTCGAAGTCGGTCATCCCGTGCGGGTGTTCCTCGCTCGGCAGCAGGCGCGCGATGTCGACGACGTTCACGACGCGGACGGCGAGCCGGGGCAGCTGGGCGCGCAGCAGCCGGGCGGCGGCCAGCACCTCCTGGGTGGGGACGTCGCCCGCGCAGGCCAGCACGACGTCCGGCTCCCGGGTGTCGTCCTCGGTGCCGGCCCAGTCCCAGATGCCGGCCCCGCGGGCGCAGTGCACCCGGGCCTGGTCCATCGACAGCCAGTCGAAGCAGGGCTGCTTGCCCGCGACGATCACGTTCACGTAGTCCCGGCTGCGCAGCGCGTGGTCGGCCACGGAGAGCAGCGTGTTGGCGTCCGGCGGCAGGTAGACCCGTACGACCTCGGGGCTCTTGTTGAGGATGTGGTCGACGAAGCCGGGGTCCTGGTGGGAGAAACCGTTGTGGTCCTGGCGCCACACATGGGAGGTGAGGAGGTAGTTGAGGGAGGCGATGGGGGCGCGCCAGGGCAGTCGGCGGGTCACGCGCAGCCACTTGATGTGCTGGTTGACCATCGAGTCGACGATGTGCACGAAGGCCTCGTAGCAGGAGAACAGCCCGTGCCGGCCGGTCAGAAGATAGCCCTCCAGCCAGCCCTGGCAGGCGTGTTCCGACAGGATCTCCATCACCCGGCCGTGCCGGTCGAGATGTTCGTCCACGTCCAGGGTTCCGGCCTGCCAGGCCTTGCCGCTGGCGGCGTAGACGGCGTCCAGTCGGTTCGAGGCGGTCTCGTCGGGTCCGACGAGACGGAAGTCGCGCCGGTCGGCGGTGTCCCGCATGACGTGTTCGAGCAACTCGCCCAGCACGCGGGTCGGTTCGTGCAGGGTGGCACCGGGCTTGTCGACGGGGACGGCGTACCGCTCCAGCGGCGGCAGTGGCAGCTCGCGCAGCAGCAGGCCGCCGTTGGCGTGTGGGGTGGCGCCGAGCCTGCGCGCGCCCGACGGGACGCGGGCGAGGACCTGAGGCCGGGGCCTGCCCTGTTCGTCGAAGAGTTCCTCGGGCCGGTACGAGCGCAGCCACGCCTGAAGCTCACGCAGGTGCTCGGGGTTGTCGCGTACGCCGGCCAGCGGCACCTGGTGCGACCGCCAGGTGCCCTCGACCGGCAGGCCGTCGACCTCCGCCGGGCCGGTCCAGCCCTTCGGCGTGCGGAGCACGATCACGGGCCAGCGGGGGCGCTCGGTGGCGCCGTCGTCGCGGGCGGCGCGCTGGATGGCGGCGATGCGGTCCAGCGCGGCGTCCATGGCGCCCGCCATGGCCCGGTGTACGGCGGCCGGGTCGTCGCCGGTGACGTGGATCGGGTCGTGGCCGTAGCCCCGGAGCAGCTCGTCGAGTTCGGCCTCGGGCAGGCGGGCGAGCACCGTGGGGTTGGCGATCTTGTAACCGTTGAGGTGGAGGATCGGCAGGACGGCACCGTCGTGGACGGGATCGAGGAACTTGTTGGAGTGCCAGGACGTCGCCAGCGGCCCGGTCTCCGCCTCGCCGTCACCGACGACACAGGCCACCAGGAGGTCGGGGTTATCCAGGGCGGCACCGTAGGCGTGCGCCAGGGAGTAGCCCAGCTCGCCGCCCTCGTGGATGGAGCCCGGAGTCTCGGGGGCGACGTGGCTGGGCACGCCACCGGGGAACGAGAACTGCCGGAACAGCCGGGCCATCCCCGCCGCGTCCCGCGTGATGTCCGGGTAGGTCTCGGTGTACGACCCCTCCAGCCAGCTGTTGGCGAGGACGGCGGGCCCGCCGTGCCCGGGCCCCCAGACGCACAGCGCGTCGAGACCGCGGGCCTTGATCACCCGGTTGAGGTGGGTGTGCACGAGGTTCAGGCCCGGGGAGGTGCCCCAGTGGCCCAGGAGGCGGGGTTTGATGTGCTCCGGTCGCAGGGGCTCGGTGAGCAGCGGGTTGGCCAGGAGGTAGATCTGGCCGACGGAGAGATAGTTCGCGGCGCGCCAGTGGGCGTCCAGGGCGTGGAGTTCGTCGTCGGTGAGCTCGGCGGGAGCCGGTCGCGTGTCGACGGACATGGGGTGTCCTTCCGGTCGGGCGGAGGCACGGGGCTCAGGTGGGTGCCCGTGGGGTGCATTTCCACACTCCTCCACACTCCGCCCGGCGGCCGGGTGGCCCGGCAGGGCCGACTGTGCGGCTCTCCTCGGACCTTGAGGTTCGAGATACCGAACAGAGTTCGGTAAGTCGGCCGGAAGGTAGTCAGAAAGTAGGTGTGGGGTCGCAGGGCGTCAATGCTTCGCGCACCATGGAGTGAGGCCTGTGGGAAAGCTGTGGCTCATGAGGCGTACCGCCGCACGTAACCGGCTTTCTCTCCAAGCCCGTTCCGCCGAAGCCCTCCTGACGTTACCGTTCGGTAGACCACACGCTCCGGAGGTGTCCCGCATGACGCTCGACCCTTCCGCCGGCCTGGCGGAGACCGCCCGTGCGCTCGCCGACGGCGAGGTGACCTCGCGTGCCCTCGTCGAGGCGGCCCTGGCCCGGATCGAGGCGACGCAGGGCACGCTGAACGCCTTCAGGATCGTCCGGGCCGAGGCGGCACTCGCCGAGGCCGAGGCCGCCGACCGGGACCTGGCCGCAGGGTCACGCCGCCCACTGCTGGGTGTGCCCGTCGCCGTCAAGGACGACATGGACGTGGCCGGCGAGCCGACCGCGTTCGGCTGCCCGGGTACGTTCGCGCCGGTCGCCGAGGACGGTGAGGCGGTACGGCGGCTGCGCGCGGCCGGCGCGGTGATCGTCGGCAAGACCAACACCTGCGAACTCGGGCAGTGGCCGTTCACCGAGGGGCCGGCGTTCGGCGCGACCCGCAATCCGTGGAACACCGAGCACACGCCGGGCGGTTCGTCCGGTGGCTCGGCGGCGGCGGTCGCCGCGGGTCTGGTGCCGGCCGCGCTCGGCTCGGACGGCGCCGGTTCGGTGCGCATCCCGGCGTCCTGGACCCATCTGATCGGCATCAAGCCGCAGCGCGGGCGCATCTCGACCTGGCCGCGCGGCGAGTCGTTCCAGGGCATCACGGTCAACGGCACCCTGGCCCGCACGGTCGCGGACGCGGCGCTGCTGCTGGACTCCGCCAGCGGCAACCACGACCTGGACCCGCACTGCCCGCCCAGGCTCGACATCTCCGAGGCGGTGGGCCGTGACCCCGGCCGGCTGCGCATCGCCCTCGCGCTGAAGCCGCCGTTCACCGCGCTGCCCGCCCGGCTGCACCCGGAGATCCGGGCCCGGGTCGTCGAACTCGCCGAGAAACTGGCCGCGTTGGGCCACACCGTCGAGGAGGCCGACCCGCCCTACGGCCAGATCGGGCTGACGTTCGTCCCGCGCGCCACGGTCGGTGTCGCCGAGCGGGTCCGCGACGCCCCCGACCCCGCCCTGCTCGACCCGCGCACCCGGGACGCCGCTCGGCTGGGCCGGCTGCTCGGCGGGGCACCACTGCGGGCGGCACGGCGTGCGGAGGCGGCCCTGCACCGCCGTATCGGCGCGTTCTTCACGTCGTACGACGTGATCCTCGCGCCCACCACGGCCGCTCCCCCGCCCCGGATCGGGGCCATGCTGCGGCTCGGCGGGCTGGCCACCGACCGCGCGATGATCGCCGCCTGCCCCTACGCCTGGCCGTGGAACGTGCTGGGCTGGCCCGGCGTCAACGTCCCCGCCGGCTTCGTCGCCGGTGGCCTCCCGGTCGGCGCGCAGCTCCTCGGCCCCGCGCACAGCGAACCGCTGCTCGTCTCGCTCGCCGCGCAGTTGGAGGCGGACCTGCGCTGGCACGAGCTGCGTCCGCCGGAGCCGGTCGCCTCGGAGTCGCCTGCGGCGTAGGGCTGTTCGCCTGCCCGCCCGTCTGCCTCCTCCGGCCGCCCGTTACCGTGACCCCCGTGACTGCCTTCACGGATGGATACGTCCCCGGCCGCTTCGGCCCCACCGCGACCACCGAGGCCGACCCGCGCGAGGGCGGCCGGGTGCGCACCGAGTACTCGCCCGCGCACGACGGCGACCCGGACCCCGGGGAGATCGTGTGGACGTGGGTGCCGTACGAGGAGAACGACGGGCGGGGCAAGGACCGTCCGGTGCTGGTGGTGGCCCGGGAGGCGGCGGGCACGTTCCTCGCCGTGCAGCTGTCCAGCAAGGGGCACGACGGGGACCGGGATTGGGTGCCGATCGGGAGCGGGCCGTGGGACCGGTCGGGGCGGGACTCCTGGGTGGACGTGGACCGGGTGCTGCGGCTGCACGAGGAGGGCATGCGGCGGGAGGCGTGCGCCCTGGACCGGATGCGCTTCAACCTGGTCCGGCACCGGCTGCGGGAGCGCTACGGCTGGAGCTGACGCTCCGCGAACACGCGCACGAACGCCTCCCGGGTCACCGCCCCCGGCGTACGGTCCAGCACCGCGAACACCACCTGCTCGAACCTCCCGTCGAACCGCCCGCCCGGCCCCAGCAGGTCCCGGAAGACGCCCGCGACCTGCGCCGGATCGTTCTGGAACACCCCACAGCCCCAGGCGCCCAGCACCAGTCGCCGGTAGCCGTGGCAGGCCGCGGTCTGAAGAACGCGCTCGGCGCGTGCGGCGAGGGCATGCGGGATCCGGGCCGCCCGCTCCGGCGCCGTACGGCGCACGACTCCGGCGTTGGGAGCGGCGGCCGTCAGGAAGCCGGCGGAGTACGGCTCGTCCAGCAGGCGGCCGCGGTCGTCGCGGAAGACGGGCACGGCGGGTGAATGAATGACACGGTCCGTGTAGAACGGGTCGCGATGGGCGCGGTGATGGTCGTAGAACTCCGGGACCCGCAGCAGGCACGCGTACAGCGCGGAGGCGCGGCACAGGGCCTCTTCCTGGGCCTGGGCGCCGTTGAGGAAGCCACCACCGGGGTTGCGGGCCGAGGCGAAGTTCAGGACCGCCGCGTCGCCGATCCGGCGGGCCGCCTCCAGGCTGCTCTCGCCCGTGACCTCGACGAGGGTGTCCACCGGGGACGCGGGCGCCACCGGCACCGGTTCCGGGCCGTGCATCCGGGTCCCGGCGCGCGCGGCCGCCACCGCCTCGGCGATGGATACCGTACGCCCGTTCGAAGCCTGATAGGCCCCCGTGGTCACGATCCGCTCGGTCTCCCGCGCGACGGCGCGCAGGCGCGCGCTCATGGCGCCACCCCCGTGGGCGCCATGGCCGCGCGTTCCGCGATCTCCCCCGTCGTGCTCATGAACGCATCGTGAGTGATGCTGGTCCTGCGGTGCAACAAAGTTTTCCCGCCCCCGGAACCCCAGGAGACGGAAGTCTTACGTCCCGAGGTGCACCCTTGTGCGAAGGGACGCGAGGGTCTTGGGTGGGACGAGTGTGCCGGTCCGGCTTGCCGTTTGCCGGATCGGCGGCATGGTGGAATCTCAGGAGGATCCCGACATGTCCGACTCAGTCAGCGGCTGTACGGAGCCCCGTACAGCCGTCACCGAACCGGAAGTGGAGGCCCTGGTCCGGGGCATCTGCTTCAAGACCGGACCGCCGCGCACCGTCGGCGTCGAAGTGGAATGGCTCGTCCACGAGCTGCGCGGCCCGCAGCTCCCCGTGACACCCGAACGACTCGAAGCGGCCTACGCCGCACTGCGCACCGTCCCCCTGAGGTCGGCGCTGACCGTCGAACCCGGCGGCCAGCTGGAGCTGAGCTCCCCGCCCGCCGCCTCCCTGATGGAGTGCGTGGACATCGTCTCCGCCGACCTGGACGCCGTCCGCGCGGAACTGCGCGAGCACGATCTCGGCCTCCTCGGCATCGGCCACGACCCGTGGCACGCCCCCCGCCGGTTCCTGCGGGAGCCGCGCTACGAGGCGATGGAGACCAGCCTCGACCGCACCGGCCCGGCCGGCCGCGCCATGATGTGCACCTCGGCGTCGGTCCAGGTGTGCCTGGACGCCGGGTACGAGGAGCCCGGCCCGCTCGGCCATGTGCGGCGCTGGTGGCTGGCGCACCAGCTGGGCGCGGTCCTGCTGGCCGCGTTCGCCAACTCCCCGCTGGCCGGCCACGAACCCACCGGCTGGCTGTCCACCCGGCAGCTGCGCTGGGTGGAGATCGGCGCGGGCCGGGCGGGCGCGCCCGCCCTGGACGCCGATCCGCGGGGCGCCTGGGCCCGGCATGTGCTGGACGCCCCGGTGATGTGCGTACGGCAGGACGGCGGCCCCTGGCACGTGCCGGACGGGCTCACCTTCCGGGACTGGACCAGATCGGGGGCGCCCAGACCACCGACCCGGGACGACCTGGACTACCACATCACCACGCTGTTCCCGCCGATCCGGCCGCGCGGCCATCTCGAACTGCGCATGATCGACGCGCAGCCCGGCGAGAACGGATGGATCGTGCCGCTCGCCGTGACGACGGCCCTCTTCGACGACCCCCAGGCCGCGGAGACCGCGTACCGCGCGGTGAAACCCCTGGCCGAGCGGACCGGGGCGCTGCCCGCGCCGCACAACCCACTGTGGCTCGACGCGGCCCGGTACGGGCTCGGCGACCCGGAGTTGCACGAGGTGGCCGTCGACTGCTTCGCGGCGGCGCTGCACGCACTGCCCCGGCTCGGCGCGTCCACCGAGGTCATGGACGCCGTCGCCGCGTACCGGGACCGCTATGTCATGCGGGGCCGCTGCCCCGCCGACGACCTGCTCGACAGGCTGCGCGGCCAGGACCGCCGCACGCACGGGAAGGACCTGCGCACATGACCGACCCCGCGACCGACACGGAGATCGAGATCGACACCGAGGCCTTCCGCGAGCGCGCCCTGGCCTCGCTCACCATCGCGCGGGACCGCACCACGCTGCTGACGAGCTGCGTCGAGGAACCCGACCTGACCGCCCAGCACTCGCCGCTGATGTCCCCGCTGGTGTGGGACCTCGCGCACATCGGCAACCAGGAGGAGCTCTGGCTGCTGCGCGCGGTCGCCGGTCAGGAGGCGATACGGCCCGAGATCGACAGCCTGTACGACGCCTTCGAGCATCCGCGCGCGGAACGGCCCTCGCTGCCGCTGCTGCCGCCCGCCGAGGCCCGCAAGTACGCGGCCGAGGTGCGCGGCCGGGCCCTGGACGTGCTGGCGGACACCGCCTTCCACGGCACGCGGCTGACGGAGGCGGGTTTCGCCTTCGGCATGATCGCGCAGCACGAACAGCAGCACGACGAGACCATGCTGATCACCCATCAGCTCCGCAAGGGCCCGCAGGCCCTGCACGCCCCCGACCCGGAGCCCGTGCCACTGTTCACCGGACCGGCCGAAGTCCTCGTCCCCGGCGGCCCGTTCACCATGGGCACCGCCACCGAGCCGTGGGCGCTGGACAACGAACGGCCCGCGCACCGGCGGGAGGTGGCCTCGTTCTACATCGACACCACGCCGGTCACGAACGGCGCGTACCTCGCGTTCATCGAGGACGGCGGCTACGACGACCCGCGCTGGTGGACGGCCGACGGCTGGGCGCACATCCGCCGCCACAACGTCCACGCGCCCCTGTACTGGCGGCGCGACGGCGGCCAGTGGCTCAGGCGGCGCTTCGGTGTCACCGAGGCCGTGCCGCACGACGAGCCGGTGCTCCACGTGAGCTGGTACGAGGCCGACGCCTACGCCCGCTGGGCCGGGCGCCGGCTGCCCACCGAGGCCGAGTGGGAGAAGGCGGCCCGCTTCGACCCGGCGACCGGCGGTTCGACGCGCTACCCGTGGGGCGACGCCGACCCGGCGCCCGAGCACGCCAACCTCGGCCAGCGGCACCTGCGGCCCGCGCCGGCGGGCAGCTATCCGGCCGGTGAGTCGCCGCTGGGCGTGCGGCAGTTGATCGGTGACGTGTGGGAGTGGACGGCCAGCGACTTCCTGCCGTACCCGGGCTTCAGGGCGTTCCCGTACAAGGAGTACTCGGAGGTGTTCTTCGGGCCCGAGTACAAGGTGCTGCGCGGCGGTTCGTTCGCCGTGGACGCGGTGGCCTGCCGGGGCACCTTCCGCAACTGGGACTATCCGATCCGGCGGCAGATCTTCTCCGGCTTCCGCACCGCCCGCTCGGGGGACGTCTGATGTGCCGTCACCTGGCGTACACCGGGCCCGAGGAAACCCTCGGCAGGCTGCTGGTGGAACCACCGTTCGGCCTGTACCGGCAGTCGTGGGCGCCACGGCGCCAGCAGTACGGCACCGTCAACGCCGACGGTTTCGGCGTGGGTTGGTACGCGCAGGGCGATCCCCTGCCGGCGCGCTACCGGCGGGCCGGGCCCATCTGGGCGGACCTGTCCTTCGCCGATCTGGCCCGGGTCGTGCGCACCCGCACGCTGCTCGCCGCCGTCCGGGACGCGACGCTGGCGGGCGCCGACGCGGAGGCCGCGGCGGCGCCGTTCGCCGCGGGATCCTGGCTGTTCAGCCACAACGGCGCCGTCACGGGCTGGCCGCACTCCCTCGCCTCCTTGGCGGGCGGCCTGCCCCCGGTGGACCTGCTGTCCCTGGAGGCCCGCAACGACTCCGCACTCGTGTGGGCGCTCGTCCTCGCCCGGCTGCGCGCCGGCGACGACCTGGGCCGGGCGCTGGCCGACACGGTCCCCGAGATCGCCGCGGCGGCCCCGGGCTCCCGGCTCAACCTGCTGCTGACCGACGGCGAGTCCATCGCCGCGACCGCCTGGGGCGACACCCTGTGGTATCTCGCCCGGCCGGGCGGCGGCACGGTCGTGGCCTCCGAACCCTACGACGACGATCCGCGCTGGCACGAGGTGCCCGACCGCACCCTGCTGGCGGCGAGCGGCACCGATGTGCAGCTCACCCCGCTCAAGGAGCCGAGCGACGCCTCGGCGGCCGCACCCCGCAAGGAGCCCCGTACGTGAGTCCGTTCCTTCTGACCCGCACCCTGCCCGAGGACGCCACGGAGGCCGCGCTGCGCGCCGACGTCCTTCGGGGCCTGACGACCTCGCCCAAGACGCTGCCGCCGAAGTGGTTCTACGACGCCCACGGCAGCGATCTCTTCGAACAGATCACGGAGCTGCCCGAGTACTATCCGACCCGCGCCGAGCGGGAGATCCTCGTCGACCGCGCCGCCGGGATCGCCGCCGCGACCGGCGCCCGTACCCTCGTCGAGCTGGGCTCCGGCTCCTCGGAGAAGACGCGGTACCTGCTCGACGCGCTGACCGGGCTGCACACATACGTCCCGGTCGACGTCAGCGACAGCGCCCTCACCCAGGCCGGGACCGCGCTCGTCGCGGAGCGGCCCGGCCTGAACGTGCACGCGCTGATCGCCGACTTCACCGTGGCCCTCGAACTGCCTGAAACGCCGGGTCCGCGGCTGGTGGCGTTCCTCGGTGGCACGATCGGCAATCTGCTCCCCGAGGAGCGCGCCGCGTTCCTGGCCGCGATCCGCGCCCTGCTCTCCCCCGGCGACGCGCTGCTGCTCGGTACCGACCTGGTCAAGGACGAGCAGGTGCTGGTCCGGGCGTACGACGACGCGGCGGGCGTGACAGCCGCGTTCAACAAGAACGTGCTGTCGGTCGTCAACCGTGAGCTGGGCGCCGACTTCGATCCCGGCGCCTTCGACCACGTGGCCCTGTGGGACGCCGGGAACGAGTGGATCGAGATGCGGCTGCGCTCGCGTACCGCGCAGACCGTGAAGATCCCCTCGCTCGACCTCGCCGTCGACTTCGCGGCGGGCGAGGAGCTGCGCACCGAGGTGTCGGCGAAGTTCCGCAAGGAGGGCGTGCGTGCCGAACTGGCCGCCGCCGGGCTGGCGTTGTCCCACTGGTGGACGGACGGCGAGGGCCGTTTCGCGTTGTCGCTGAGCACCGCCCGCTGATCAGCCGACGGGGACCGCCAGCGCCTCGGTGATCCGGCGTGAGGCGCGGCGGGCCTCCGTCTCCGGGTGGGCTCCGCCGAGCACCCTGGTCATGTACTCCTTGATCGGGTTGTCCGCCTCGACGGCCGCCCACTCGGGCGTACTGGGGGTCGCCCGCCCCTGCGCGGCACCCGCCGCCATGGCGGCGACCCCCTCCTCGCCGGCGACGGCCCCGGCGAGGGTCGTCTTGTTGGGGACGTAGTTCATGCTCCGGGCCAGTTCGGTGTTCCACTTGGCGCCGGTGAGCTCCTCGACGACGGCGATGGCGCCGTCGCGTTGGTCGGTGTTGTTCGGTACGACGAGGTCGGAGCCGCCGGTGAAGACCGCGCCGGGTGTGCCGGCGGACTTGCCGGGTACGGGGAAGAAGCCCAGTTTGCCGTCGAGTTCGGGGTTCTGCTGCACGATCGCCCGGGCCTGTCCCGGTACGGCCACGATCTGGGCGACCTTCCCCTCGGCGAACACCCCGGCCTGCGGCGGGTGTTCCTCGTCGGCGTCGGCGGGGCCGTCGCCGAGCGCCTGGAGCCGGCGGTAGAAGTCCATGCCGCGCAGGGCGGCCGGGGTGTCCAGGGTGCCGGTCCAGACACCGCCGTCCTCCCGCGCGAGGTCGCCGCCCTCGTCCCAGATGAAGCCGGAGAGCGTGTACCAGTCCTGTCCGGCCAGGTAGATTCCCTGGTTGCCGCCGGAGTCGAGCTTCTCGGTGGCGGCGAGCCACTCCTCGCGTGTCTTCGGCGGGCCGGTGATTCCGGCCTGCTCGAACAGGTCCGTGCGGTAGATGACGACACGGTTCGCCGCGTACCAGGGGATGCCGTACTGCGTCGACCGTTGCCGGCCCGGTTCGGCAAGGCCGGGCAGCCAGTCGCGCATGCCCCAGTCCCGCAGCGACTCCAGCGTCAGGTCGAGCAGGCCGCCGCCGTCGACGTACTGCGGGACCTGGGTGTTGCCGACCTCGATGACATCGGGTCCGTCCGGGGTGTCGGCCTCCAGCGCGCCCTGCACCTTCTCGCCGATGCCGGTCCACTCCTGGATGCGGATGTCGAGCTCCAGGTCGCCGTGCGTGCGCTCGAACTCCTCGGTGAAGCGCTCCAGGAACTCCGTCGAGGCGCTGCCCTTCATCAGCCACACGGTGACCGTGCGCCGCTCGGTCCCGCTCGACGGCACAAGTGCGCAACCGCCGAGGAGGGAGGCGGACACGCAGGCGAGGGCAAGGAGGCGAAGCTTCACGGCGGTCCTGTTCTGTCTGGCGGACAGGGGGAAAGGGCCCGACGTGGGGGGAACGAGCACAGGCTCGTACGGGTGTGCTGATTTTGGTATGGACCAATGCGGAGGTCAAGGGATTCCCGGGAAGCCGGGCGACGCCTCGCGCGGCGCTGCGACTTGGGGCACGGTGGAGTGACGCGTGACATGTGTGACGCCGTCGTCACCGCGCGGAGAGGAGTACCCGCATGACGAACCACACCTACCGGGTCACGGACATCGTCGGCACCTCACCCGAGGGCGTGGACAAGGCCATCCGCAACGGCATCAACCGCGCCTCACAGACGTTGCGCAACCTCGACTGGTTCGAGGTGACGGAAGTGCGGGGCCAGCTCGACAACGGGCAGATCGCACACTGGCAGGTGAGCATGAAGGTCGGCTTCCGTCTGGAGGACGCAGAATGAGGGCCTGAACGTCAGGTGCGCCCCTCGCGCTCCTGCGCCACCTTGAGCTCGGCGGACGGGGTCGCCCAGCGCGCCCTGACGACGGTGAACCCGGCCCGCTCCGCGTCCTCGCACACGAGTTCGTCGTCGTCCACGAGCACCCGGATCTCCCGGGTCCGGGCGAGCCGGCGCAGGATCTCCAGCTTGGTGTGCCGGGCGGGCCTGCGGTCGGCGTCGCGTCGCATGTAGACCCGCCCCTCGGGCAGTCCCTGGGCGGCGAGCCAGTCGAGCGTGTCCTGCCGGCACCGCTCGGGCCGCCCGGTGAGGTACACGACCTCGCACTGCTCGGCGCTCTCCCGCACCAGCGCGATGCCCTCGGCGAGCGGCGGATCCGCGGGGGCGGCGGCGAAGAAGCCGTCCCAGTCACGTGGCTTGCGTTCCAGGAAGCGCTGCCGGTGGGCCGTGTCGGCGAGGGTGTTGTCCAGGTCGAACACGGCGACCGGGCGTTCGTCACGAGCTGTCACACGGCCACCCTAGACAGACTCCGGCCCGGCCTCCCACGGCCACCGCGCGTCGTGCCCGCGTGACAGCAGGTCGACCATGGTGAACAGCTGGTCGGAGAAGCCACCGACCTCGTAGCGGTGCGGCACGGAGGTGTCGATGGCGGCCGGGAGGTAGCCGGTGGTGGTGATGCCGAACAGCGGTACGTCGGCGGGGACCCCGTCCGACACGGAGACGGACACGGACCGCGCCCGCCGCTCCCAGCCGCGCGGGCCCCAGGCGTAGTCGTAGTCGACCTTGACGACAGGGCCGGTGGCCTGCATGTCCGAGACCAGCACCACCCGGTCGTGCCCGTCGTACGTCCGCTTCAGCGCGGCGACGGTCTCGGTGCCGTGCCCGACCTCGCCGATGCGCCGGCAGAACTCCTCCGTCTGCTTCAGCACCGACCCGGCGCGGGTCAGCGGGTGATGGAAGACGCCGTCGGCGAAGCCGTACAGGTCGACCTCGCAGCCGCGCGCCGCGAGGGCGACGCCGAACAGGGCGCCGACGTCGACGTGCCGCAGCGTGGAGCGGTCCGACACCGGGGCGTCCATGGACGCGGAGGTGTCGACGAGCACGAGGGTGCGGCCGGGCAGGTGCGGGATGTTGGCGGTGGACGCGGCCAGCGCCCGCTCCAGGGCGTGACCCCAGCGCGGCGTGGGCGCGGCCCGGTGGGCGGCGAGGAACCGGTAGGGGAACTGCCGGGAGCGGCGCACCTCCTCGGCGTCCGCGAGCCGGGCGGCGATCCGCTCGGCCACCTCGTCGCCGACACCGGCCTCGTCGAAGTTGCGCAGGTTGCGGGTCACGGCCATCAGGCCCATCGACGGGATGACGGCCTCCCAGGCGGCCCGGTCCATCGGCCCCTGCAACCAGCCCGCCAGCGCCTCCCACGTGACACCCGCCGCGGCCAGCCGCTCCACCCCGTCGGGTGCGGTCAGCACGGCCCGCCGGTCCTCGACCGGCAGCGCCATCAGCGCGCGGTGCGCGGTCAGGGTGCGCTCCGAGGTCGGCGGTACGGCGGTGTCCGGGTGGTGGCGCCGGTCCAGCGCGTACTCGAACAGCCCGCCCTGCCACGGCTTGGCCGGGTCCGGCGCCGCGTGCACCAGGTTGAGCACGTCGCCGAAGCGCAAGCCCTTGGACGCGGTGTCGTACTTCAGCAGCGCCCTGCCGTTGTAGAGCCGTCGTACGGCGTCGGCGACACCGCGCTTGACCGGCTTCGGGAGATTGCGGCCGTACCGCGAGATCCAGTACGCGAGCAGCTCGCCGGGTTCGTCCGGCCGCTGGAGCACCGCGTCGACGACCGGCCGGGAGTGGCCGGACAGACCCGCCGCCAGCCGGGCGTGGGTGAACTCGGCGGCGCCGACCACGGACGCCGTCCGCATCTGGGCGGAGCCGCGCAGCCAGCCGAGCAGGCCCGCGGTCCACTCCGGGTCCTCGACGGCCAACTGCCGGACCAGATCGCGGAATCGGGCGTCGCGGAAGTCGGCCGACTCGTAGAAGGTCTCCTGGCCGACCATGTTGACGACCGCCAGCAGGAACAGCTCGCTGCGCGCGTCCCGCACGAAGGCGGCGCCGCCCTCGTAGGTGGTGGTGCGCTCACGGGTGTTGAAGCGGGAGATGACTGCCCCTTGTTGCACGACAGAGGTGAGGAAGATGGGGGTGCCCGGGATCGAGGAAGTGTGCGGGCTCACCGGCGCTCGCGCCTCCCGAGGTCTGTTCGGCGACGGGGGTGCTTTTCAGAAGGAAGTACCCGTAGCCGGCGCACCGGGAGGTGCGAGGACGTGGCTTACGTTAGATCGGAGCGGCGCGCGCATGCCAACGAATTAATCGCGAGCCTGTACGACTGCCGACGGACACGGCGGGAATGCGTGGCCCCGTCAGGCGTTGAACCCTGTGTGACCTCCGTGATCGCCTCGACCCGATTCTCCGTGCTCGACCGCTCCCGCACCCGCGAGGGGCACACGGCCCCGGAGGCGCTGCGTGACACCGTGGGGCTGGCGCGGGAACTGGAGGAGCTCGGCTACCACCGCTTCTGGGTGTCGGAGCACCACGGCGTGCCCGGCGTAGCCGGTTCCGCGCCGACCGTGCTGGCAGCCGCCGTGGCGGGCGCGACCCGGACGATCCGGGTGGGCACCGGCGGGGTGATGCTGCCCAACCACCAACCGCTGGTCGTCGCCGAGCAGTTCGGGGTGCTGGAGTCGCTGTTCCCGGGCCGGATCGACATGGGGCTCGGCCGGTCGGTGGGCTTCACCGACGGGGTGCGCAAGGCGCTGGGCCGGGACAAGGGCGACGCCGAGGACTTCGCCGCGCAGCTTCGGGAGCTGCTGGACTGGTTCCGCGGCACCTCCCCGACGCGGGTCCACGCCCGTCCGCCGGAGGGCCTGACCGTGCCGCCCTTCGTGCTCGCGATGGGCGAGGGCGCCACGATCGCGGCCCGCGCGGGCCTGCCGATGGTGATTGGCGACCTGCGCAACCGGGAGAAGATGCGGCAAGGCATCGACCACTACCGCGCGTGGTTCCGCCCGTCGCAGTGGGCGACGCAGCCGTACGTCGTCGTCTCGGGCACCGTCGCCGTGGCCGCGAGCCCCCAGGACGCCCGGCGGCTGCTGATCCCCGAGGCCTGGTCGATGGCGTACTCCCGCACGCACGGCACCTTCCCGCCGCTGCCGCCCGCCGAGCGCGTCGAGGGGCTGCGGATGACGCAGAAGGAGCGCGGGTTCTACGAGTCCGGCCTGACCGGCCACATCGCCGGCACCGAGGACCAGGTCGCGCACGAGCTGGAAACGGTGCTGAAGGAGACGGGCGCCGACGAGGTGCTCGTCACGACCAGTACGTACGACCGCGAGGCGCTGCTGGACTCGTACCGGCGGCTGGCTGGGATCATCCGCTCATAGCTCGGCCTGCTGTTCCGGCCGCACCTGAAGCGCCCCGTCGGCCGCGTCGACCCGGGCCCGGTCGCCCGGCTTCAGTTCGCCGGACAGCAGCAGGTCGGCGAGGCGGTCGTCGAGCTCGCGCTGGATGGTGCGGCGCAGCGGGCGGGCGCCGAAGTCGGGCTGGTGGCCGAGATGGGCCAGCAGGTCCGCGGCGGCGTCGGTGACCTCAAGGGAGACGTCCTGGGCGTGCAGTCGGCGCCGGGTGTGCTCCAGCAGCAGTTCGACGATCTGGCGCAGCTGGCTGCGGTCCAGGCCGCGGAAGACGATGATCTCGTCGATGCGGTTGAGGAACTCGGGCCGGAAGTGCTCGTTGAGGACCGGCATGACCGACTCGCGCACCTTGGCGTAGTCGTCGACACCGGCGGCGAGGATCCGGTCGGCGCCGATGTTCGACGTCATGATGACGACGGTGTTCTTGAAGTCGACCGTGCGGCCCTGGGCGTCGGTCAGCCGGCCGTCGTCCAGCAGTTGCAGCAGCGTGTTGAACACGTCCGGGTGCGCCTTCTCCACCTCGTCCAGCAGCAGCACGGCGTACGGCTGCCTGCGCACCGCCTCGGTGAGCTGGCCGGCCTCCTCGTGGCCGACGTATCCGGGCGGGGCGCCGATCAGACGGGAGACGGTGTGCCGCTCCTGGAACTCGCTCATGTCGAGGCGGATCATCCGGTTCTCGTCGCCGAACAGCGCGGCGGCGAGGGCGCGGGCCAGTTCGGTCTTGCCGACGCCGGTCGGGCCGAGGAAGAGGAAGCTGCCGACGGGGCGATTGGGGTCGCTCATCCCGGCCCGGGCGCGGCGTACCGCACGCGCCACGGCGGTGATCGCCTCGTCCTGGCCGACGACCCGCTCGTGCAGGTGCTCCTCCAGCTTCATCAGCCGCTCGCGCTCCTCCTCGGTGAGCTGGGCGACGGGGATGCCGGTGGTGCGGGAGACGACCTCGGCGACGTCGTCGGCGGTGACCTTGGGCGTCTGTGCCTCGCCCCTGCCCGCCTCGGCGAGGCGCTCCTCGGCCTCCTTGATCCGGTCGCGCAGGTCCTTGGCGCGCTCGTACTCCTCGTCGGCGACGGCCTGGTCCTTCTCCCGGTTCAGCGCGGCGATCCGGTCCTCGATCTCGCGGGTGTCGGCGAGAGGGGTCTTGGCACGCAGCCGGACCCGGGCGGCGGCCTGGTCCATCAGGTCGATCGCCTTGTCGGGCAGGAAGCGGGAGGTGATGTACCGGTCGGACAGCTCCGCCGCCGCGACGACCGCCTCGTCGGTGATACGGACCTGGTGGTGGGCCTCGTAGCGGTCGCGCAGGCCGCGCAGGATCTCCACCGTGTCGTCCACCGTCGGCTCACCGACCAGGATCGGGGCGAAGCGGCGCTCCAGAGCGGCGTCCTTCTCGATGTGCTTGCGGTACTCGTCGACGGTGGTGGCGCCGATGAGGTGCAGTTCGCCGCGGGCGAGGGCGGGCTTGAGCATGTTGCCCGCGTCCAGGGCGCCCTCGCCACCGCCTCCGGCGCCGACCACGGTGTGCATCTCGTCGAGGAAGAGCACCAGTTCGTCGCCGTGCTCGCGGACCTCGTCGAGCAGCTTCTTCAGCCGCTCCTCGAACTCGCCGCGGTACTTGGTGCCGGCCACCATCCCGGCCAGGTCCAGCGACACCAGCCGCTTCCCGGCCAGCGTCTTCGGCACGTCGTCGGCGGCGATGCGCTGGGCGATGCCCTCGACGACGGCGGTCTTGCCGACACCGGGGTCGCCGATGAGCACGGGGTTGTTCTTGCTGCGCCGGGAGAGCACCTCGATGGTCTGTTCGACTTCGTCGTCCCGTCCGATGACGGGGTCGAGCCGGCCCGCGCGGGCGTCGGCGGTGAGGTCGCGGCCGTACTCGTCGATGGTCGGCGTGTTGGTCGGCACCCGGCGCTCGCCCGTGCCCTCGCTGGGCATCCGGACGCCTTCCCAGCCGCTGCCGGCCAGTGCCTCACCGGCCGTCGACTCCGGGTTGGCGGCGAGAGCGCGCAGCAGGTGTTCGGGGCCGATGTACGAGGAGCCCTCGGCGCGGGATATCCGGTAGGCGTCGAGCAGCGCGCGTTTGGCGGCCGGGGTGAGGGTGCTCGGCTCGGTCTTCTCACCCGCCTCCGTCCCGCCCACGAGCCGTTCGCGGAGCCGGTCGGGGTCGGTGCCGGCCTCGGTGAGCAGGCGCCGGGTGGAGTCGTGCTCGGTGGCCGCGGCGAGCAGATGCCGGGCGTCGAGGTCCTCGCTGCCTTCCACGGCCGCGATGTCCCTGGCGTGGGCGACCAGCTCACGGGCCCGATCCGACAGCAGGCTGCCGATGTCGACGCGCTGCACACGCCGGGTGGGCGCGGCCGGTGCCGCGCCGCCAAAGAACCGGGACATCAGCTCGTCGAACTCGTCGAAGGGGCTGCGTCCGAAACCGAAACCGGCAGAAGTCATGGTCGCGGCCCTCCGTGCGTGCGTCGACCGGCATCCGTGGCTTCCAAGCTCGCACAGAGCCGTAACTCCCGCACCCGCGCCGGTCACCGGGCGTCACCGGGCCCGCTCGCATAGAATCGCGGGGTTTGTCCCCCAGTCAGCCCCCTTGCAGTCAGCCCCCTTGCCAGAGCCGAAGGCCGGAGTGCGTTTCCATGCCCGACCCCCACGACCCGTACGTCCGGGTGCGCGGCGCCCGTGAGCACAACCTCAAGGGCGTCGACGTCGACATCCCGCGGGACGTGCTCACCGTGTTCACCGGCGTGTCCGGCTCCGGGAAGTCGTCACTTGCGTTCGGCACGATCTACGCGGAGGCCCAGCGGCGCTACTTCGAGTCGGTGGCACCGTACGCCCGCCGCCTCATCCACCAGGTCGGGGCGCCGAAGGTCGGCGAGATCAGCGGCCTGCCACCGGCCGTCTCCCTGGAACAGCGCCGCTCGGCACCGACGTCCCGCTCGTCGGTGGGGACGGTCACGAACCTCTCGAACTCCCTGCGGATGCTCTTCTCCCGGGCCGGCGACTACCCGCCCGGCGCCGAGCGGCTCGACTCGGACGCCTTCTCCCCCAACACGGCCGCCGGGGCGTGCCCGCAGTGTCACGGACTCGGCCGAGTGCACCGTACGACCGAGGAGTTGCTGGTCCCCGACCCGTCGCTGTCGATCCGCGAGGGCGCGATCGCCGCGTGGCCGGGCGCCTGGCAGGGCAAGAACCTGCGCGACATCCTCGACGCGCTCGGGTACGACGTGGACCGGCCGTGGCGCGAACTGCCCGCCGAGCAGCGGGAGTGGATCCTGTTCACGGACGAGCAGCCGGTGGTCACGGTCCACCCGGTGCGCGACGCGGACCGCATCCAACGCCCGTACCAGGGCACGTACATGAGCGCCCGGCGCTACGTCATGAAGACCTTCTCCGACTCCAGGAGCCAGACTCTGCGGGCCAGGGCGGAGCGGTTCCTGACCAGCGCGTCCTGCCCGGCCTGCGGCGGCAGCCGGCTGCGGCCCGAGGCGCTGGCGGTGACGTTCGGCGGCCGTACGATCGCGGAGCTGGCGGCGCTGCCGCTGGCCCGCCTCGCCGACACCCTCGTCGCCACCGGTGAGACGGCCCGGGTCCTCACCGACGACCTGAAGTCCCGTATCGCCCCGGTCGTCGAACTCGGCCTCGGCTACCTCAGCCTCGACCGCGCCACGCCGACCCTCTCGGCGGGCGAGCTGCAACGGCTGCGCCTGGCGACCCAGCTGCGTTCCGGGCTGTTCGGCGTGGTGTACGTCCTCGACGAGCCGTCGGCGGGACTGCACCCGGCGGACACGGAGGCCCTGCTCACCGTGCTGGAGCGGCTGAAGTCGGCCGGGAACTCGGTGTTCGTGGTGGAACACCACCTCGACGTCGTGCGGGGCGCCGACTGGGTCGTGGACGTCGGTCCGCGCGCCGGGGAGCACGGCGGACGGGTGCTGTTCAGCGGGCCGGTCACCGAACTGGCGTCGGTGGCGGACTCGGCGACGGCCCGTTTCCTCTTCGACGACTCGCCCGCGCCGGTGCGTGCACCGCGTACGCCCGGGGCCGGCTGAAGGTGGGGCCGGTCACGCGGCACAACCTGCGAGCGGTGACGGCGCAGTTCCCGCTCGGGGTGTTCACGGCGGTGACGGGCGTGTCGGGGTCGGGGAAGTCCACGCTCATCGGTGAGATCACTCAGGAGCCGGCAGGCGTGGGCCGTCTGGTCTCGGTCGACCAGCGGCCGATCGGCCGCACCCCGCGTTCGAACCTGGCGACGTACACGGGCCTGTTCGACGTCGTCCGCAAGGTGTTCGCGGCCACGGACGGGGCGCGCGAGCGCGGGTACGGCGTGGGCCGGTTCTCCTTCAACGTGGCGGGCGGGCGCTGCGAGACCTGCCAGGGCGAGGGGTTCGTCAGCGTCGAGCTGCTGTTCCTGCCGAGCACGTACGCGCCGTGCCCCGACTGCGGCGGGGCCCGCTACAACCCCGAGACGCTTCGGGTGACCTACCGGGGCCGGAACATCGCGCAGGTGCTGGACCTCACGGTCGAGGCCGCAGCCGAGTTCTTCGCGGACACCCCGGCGGTGTCCCGCAGCCTCACCACTCTGCTCGACGTGGGCCTCGGCTACCTGCGCCTCGGCCAGCCCGCGACGGAGCTGTCCGGCGGCGAGGCGCAGCGCATCAAGCTGGCGAGTGAGCTGCAGCGGGGCCGCCGCGGCCACACCCTCTACCTCCTCGACGAACCCACCACCGGCCTCCACCCGGCCGACGTCGAGGTCCTGATGCGCCAACTGCACGGCCTTGTCGACGCCGGACACACCGTGGTCGTCGTGGAGCACGACATGTCCGTGGTGGCGGGCGCGGACTGGGTGATCGACCTGGGCCCGGGCGGCGGCGAGGCGGGCGGGCGGATCGTGGCGGCGGGGCCGCCTTCGGACGTGTCCCGGGCGCCGGAGAGCCGGACGGCGCCCTATCTGGCCACCGCGCTCGGCTCACGTTTCGGCCTCAAATAGCCCTGGCGGCAGTACAGTTGGGGTGTGAGCCAGGTGATTCACCCCGATCACGGCGCATACACGCCTGATGCCGTGTTACGTATCGGACGGGCCCTTTCACAAGAGGTGCAGGGGGATTCGTCGCGGTTCGGCGGCCTGGCCGAACTCATCGACGCCTGCCACCGTGCACCGCACGCCGACGCCGGAGACGATACGGACGAGGACGACGAGGTCCTGCGGACCCTCGGCCTGGCAGCGGTGACCGCCTGCCGCATCTGCGTCGATCCAGGGCTGCTCGACGCCATGAGCGAGGACAGCGGGGCTGGAGAGGCTGGTCGAGCTGCGCGGCGAGAGCGCCGACGGTGTGCGCACGCTGGAGGTGGACGCCGGATCGGCGCTGGGGAACGGGCCGGTGCGCAGCGTGCGGATCACCTTCCCCGACCGGCACTGAGCCGGCGCCGGACGGGGAGATGCCTTCCAGCCGCCGACCCCCGTGCCTGGGGATCGGCGGACAGTTGGAGGGCTCCGCTAGGACGCCGGCACCGCGTGTGTCCAGCCCGGCTCCGCCGTCGCGGAGGGCTGGGCGGCGCGGGCCAGGGACCGGCGGTCGGGGAGGGCGCCCGGCAGGATCGGGTCCCGGACGTCCACCTCGGCGATCAGGCCGCGAGCCGTCGTCACCCGCCACAGGGAGGCGAGCAGCGAGTCCTCGCCGACGAAGGCCGGGGCCGTGCTGGAGTGGCCGTCGGCCAGGCGGTAGTGGATGCGGACCGGCTGGACGGGGACTCCGGCGTCCAGCGCGGCCTGGAACACGGCCCGGCGGAAGGTGCCCTGGGCGCGGCCGCACCAGGTGCTGCCCTCGGGGAAGACGCCGACCGCGGCCCCGGACCGCAGCAGTTCGGCGATGTGCGCGACGGTGGCCGGAAGGGCGCGCAGGCGGTCGCGTTCGATGAACACGACGCCGGCGCTCGCGGCCAGCGGACCGGCGACCGGCCACTGCCGTATCTCGGTCTTGGCGATCATCCGGGCCGGGCGGACCGACGCGAGCAGCGGGATGTCCAGCCAGGAGATGTGGTTGGCGACCAGCAGCAGGCCACCGGTGGGTGCCGCGGAGCCGCTGATACGGACCCGGACCCCCGCGGCCCACGCGATCGTCCGCGCCCACCGGCGCACCCAAGGGGCGGGAATGCGCCGGCCGAGCGGCAGCAGCACGATCCCGCCGAGCAGCAGCACCAGCACCGCGGCGAGCCGCAGCGCGCCCAACATTGCCGCCACACCGCGCCCCGCGGGCTCCACGCACGCCCTGGGGGTGCAGGGCGCGCTGGGCAGCCAGACGCTCATCAGGCCGGGACAAGAGAGAGGAAGTGCTTCAGATAGCGCGGGTTGACCCGGCGCATCGACAGCAGCACGTACAGGTCGGCGACGCCGAAGTCGGCGTCGTGGGCGGGCTCGCCGCACACCCAGGCGCCGAGGCGGACGTAACCGCGCAGCAGCGGCGGGAGTTCGGTACGTCCGGCGGGGCGGGCGACGCCGTCCGCGGACCACTCCAGCAGCGGCCGTACGCGGTACTCCTCGGGGGCGAGGTTCTTGGCCTGGACCCGGTCCCAGGTGGCGGCGGCGACGGCGCCGCCGTCGGCCAGCGGGATGGAGCAGCAGCCGGCCAGCCACTCGTGGCCCCGGTCGACCATGTATCGCGCTATCCCCGCCCAGATCAGGCCGATGACGGTGCCGTCGCGGTGGTCCGGGTGCACGCAGGAGCGGCCGACCTCGACGAGGCCGGGGCGGATCGGGTCGAGGCTGCTCAGGTCGAACTCGCCCTCGGAGTACAGCCGGCCGGCCACGGCGGCGCGCTCGGGCGGCAGCAGGCGGTAGGTTCCGACGACCTCGCCGGTGAGCGTGTCACGGACCAGCAGGTGGTCGCAGTACGCGTCGAAGGAGTCGATGTCCAGCCCCGGCTGGGGGGAGGACAGCATCGCGCCCATCTCGCCAGCGAAGACGTCGTGCCGCAGCTTCTGCGCCGCTCGCACGTCGTCCTCGTCGCGGGCGAGGGTGACGGTGTAGCGGGTGGGTGCCGCTGGCTGCGGGGGACGGTCGAGGGTGGAAACGCCGGTCATGGCACACTCCTGGTCACGGGCCGGTTCGACGACGGCAGCGGGCGGGCCGGGTCGTTCGGCCTGCCGCCACAGTTCTTCCTATGCCGGTTGGCGTGCGCGTGACCTGTGACCGGAGCGGGGATGTGCGGATGTTGAATGCCAGGGGTGGGCCGGAAAGCGAGACGGGACCGGGGATGAGCACCACTCCCGGTCCCGCCCGTCCGCCCCCTGCCGGCGAACGTCTTCCCTACCTGGGCGGCATTACTTCTTGGCCGCCTTGCGGGTGGCGCGCAGCCACTCCTTGTTCATGCCGGTGATGGACATCAGCGGGATGCCCTTGGGGCAGGCGGTGGCGCACTCCCCGGTGAGGGTGCAGCCGCCGAAGCCCTCCTCGTCCATCTGCGCCACCATGTCGAGGACGCGGCTCTCACGCTCCGGTGCGCCCTGCGGGAGCACGTTCAGGTGGTTGACCTTGGCGGAGGTGAAGAGCATCGCCGAGCCGTTCGGGCAGGCGGCCACGCACGCGCCGCAGCCGATGCATTCGGCGTGCTCGAAGGCGAAGTCGGCGTCCGGTTTCGGCACCGGCGTGGCGTGCGCCTCGGGCGCGGCGCCGGTCGGGGCGGTGATGTAGCCGCCGGCCTGGATGATCCGGTCGAACGCCGACCGGTCCACGACCAGGTCCTTGATCACCGGGAAGGCGGCGGCCCGCCACGGCTCGACGTCGATCGTGTCGCCGTCGTTGAAGGACCGCATGTGCAGCTGGCAGGTGGTGGTGCGCTCCGGGCCGTGCGCGTCGCCGTTGATGACGAGCGAGCAGGCGCCGCAGATGCCCTCGCGGCAGTCGTGGTCGAAGGCGACCGGGTCCTCACCCTTGAGGATGAGCTCCTCGTTGAGGGTGTCGAGCATCTCCAGGAAGGACATGTCGGGTGAGATGCCGTCCACCTCGTACGTGGACATGGTGCCGTCGGCGTCGGCGTTCTGCTGCCGCCAGACGCGCAGGGTGAGCTTCATGCGTAGCTCCGCTGGGTGGGGTGGACGTACTCGAAGACCAGGTCTTCCTTGTGCAGGACGGGGGCCTCGCCGGTGTCGGTGAACTCCCAGGCGGCCGCGTACGAGAACTCGTCGTCCCTGCGGGCTGCCTCGCCGTCCGGGGTCTGCGACTCCTCGCGGAAGTGGCCGCCGCAGGACTCGGAGCGGTGCAGCGCGTCGAGGCACATCAGCTCGGCGAGCTCCAGGTAGTCGACGATCCGGTTGGCCTTCTCCAGCGACTGGTTGAACTCCTCGCCGGTGCCCGGCACCTTGATCCGCCGCCAGAACTCCTCACGGATCTGCGGGATCCGCTCCAGGGCCTTGCGCAGCCCGGAGTCGGTGCGGGCCATGCCGCAGAACTCCCACATCAGTTCGCCGACCTCGCGGTGGAAGGAGTCGGGCGTGCGGTCGCCGTCGACGGCGAGCAGCAGGTTGATCCGGTCCTGGGTCTCGGCCAGCACCTCCTGCACCACCGGGTGTTCGTCGGTGACCGTGTCCTGGTGCGGGTTGCGCGCCAGGTAGTCGTTGATGGTCGCCGGGAGCACGAAGTAGCCGTCGGCCAGGCCCTGCATCAGCGCGGAGGCGCCGAGGCGGTTGGCGCCGTGGTCGGAGAAGTTGGCCTCACCGATCGCGAACAGGCCGGGGATGGTCGTCTGGAGGTCGTAGTCGACCCACAGACCGCCCATCGTGTAGTGCACGGCGGGGTAGATCCGCATCGGCACCTCGTACGGATCCTCGTCGGTGATCCGCTGGTACATGTCGAAGAGGTTGCCGTACTTCGCCTCGACCGCCTCGCGGCCCATCCGCTTGATGGCGTCCGCGAAGTCGAGGTAGACGCCCTGTCCGCCGGGGCCCACTCCCCTGCCCTCGTCGCAGACGTTCTTCGCGGCGCGGGAGGCGATGTCGCGGGGGACGAGGTTGCCGAAGGACGGGTAGATCCGTTCCAGGTAGTAGTCGCGCTCGTCCTCGGGGATCTGGTGCGCGGGCCGCTGGTCGCCCTTGGCCTTGGGCACCCAGATCCGGCCGTCGTTGCGCAGCGACTCACTCATCAGCGTGAGCTTCGACTGGTGGTCGCCGGTACGCGGGATGCAGGTGGGGTGGATCTGGGTGAAACAGGGGTTGGCGAAGTACGCGCCACGCCGGTGCGCCCGCCAGACGGCGGTGGCGTTGGAGTTCATCGCGTTGGTCGACAGGTAGAAGACGTTTCCGTAACCGCCGCTGGCGAGTACGACCGCGTCCGCGAAGTAGGTGTCGATCTTGCCTGTGATCAGATCCCGGGCCACGATCCCGCGCGCCCGCCCGTCGACGACGATCAGGTCGAGCATCTCGGTACGGGGGTGCATCTCGACGTTGCCCGCGGCGATCTGCCGGCTGAGGGCCTGGTAGGCGCCGAGCAGGAGCTGCTGACCCGTCTGGCCACGGGCGTAGAACGTTCGCGACACCTGGACGCCGCCGAAGGAGCGGGTGTCGAGCAGACCACCGTACTCGCGCGCGAAGGGGACGCCCTGCGCCACGCACTGGTCGATGATCTCGACGGAGATCTGCGCGAGCCGGTGCACGTTGGACTCACGGGCGCGGAAGTCGCCGCCCTTGACGGTGTCGTAGAACAGGCGGTGGATGGAGTCGCCGTCGTTGCGGTAGTTCTTCGCCGCGTTGATGCCTCCTTGCGCGGCGATGGAGTGGGCGCGGCGCGGGGAGTCCTGGTAGCAGAACTGGACGACGTGGTAGCCCTGTTCGGCGAGCGTGGCGCCCGCGGAGCCGCCCGCGAGGCCGGTGCCGACCACGATGACGGTGTGCTTGCGCCGGTTGGCGGGGTTGACCAGCTTGGCCTCGAAGCGGCGCTTGTCCCAGCGCTCGTTGATCGGCCCGGTGGGGGCCTTGGTGTCGACGACCGGCTCGCCGGTCGCGTACTCGGTGTAGGTCATCTCAGCTCACCACTCCGGTCATGACGCCCACGGGGACGGCGATGAAGCCGGCCGTGAGCAGCAACGCGAGGACATTGGCCGTGGTCTTCAGGGCGCGGTCGCGGGTGCGGCTGCCGACGCCGAGGGTCTGGGCGGCGCTCCAGAAGCCGTGCCGGATGTGCAGGCCGACGGCGAGCATCGCGACGATGTAGATGACGTTGCCGTACCAGGTGGAGAAGGTGTCCACGACGTTCTGGTAGGGCTTGCCGGTCTCGAAGCCGCCCGTGTGCACGGTGCCGGTGGTCAGGTCGAGGATGTGCCAGACGATGAACAGGGCGAGGATGATCCCGCCCCAGCGCATCGTGCGCGTCGCATAGGAGGCGCGCGGCTTCTTGTGCACGTACTTGCTGGGGCGCGCCTTGATGTCGCGGCGACTCAGCTGGTACGCGGAGACGGCGTGGGCGACGACCGCGACGACGAGGACGACGCGGATCAGCCACAGCGTCCACTCGTAGTGCATGAACGGCTCGCCGACGGTGCGCAGCCAGTGCGCGTAGTGGTTGAACTCGCCGGCGCCGAAGAAGATCTTCAGGTTGCCGATCATGTGGGCGACCAGGTACAGCAGCATGATCAGACCGCTGACCGCCATCACGGTCTTCTTGCCGACGGAGCTGTCCCACATCGTGCGCGCCATGGACGACCGTCGGTCCGTCCGCGTTGCCAGAGCCATGCCACGCACGCTAGGCGTGCACCACCTGATCAGTCCAAGACATGGTCCGGCTTGATTCGATAGGAGAGGCCTATGCTGGCTGTATGCAGTTCCAGCAGCTCCAGTACTTCGTGGCGGTGGCCGAGACCCGGCACTTCACCCGGGCCGCCGATCTGGTCCATGTCGCCCAGCCGTCGCTGTCGCAGCAGATCAAGGCGCTGGAGCGGGAGCTGGGGGCGGATCTCTTCCTGCGGGCGCGCGGCAACATCACGCTGACGGACGCGGGCGAGGCGCTGCTGCCGCTGGCCCGGCGGATCCTGGCCGACGCGGACACCGCGCGGCACGAGGTGCAGGAGCTGGTGCAGCTACGGCGGGGTCGGGTGCGGCTGGGGGCCACGCCGAGTCTGTGCACGGGTCTGCTGCCGGATGTGCTGCGGGCCTTCCACGACCGCTATCCGGGGATCCAGCTGCTGATCGAGGAGGGCGGCTCGCACGATCTCGTACGGCATCTCGCGCGCGGTGCGCTCGATCTCGCGCTCGTCGTGCTGCCGCTGCCGACGCCGTCGCCGGCGCTGACGACGGTGGAGTTGCTGCGGGAGGACCTGGTGGTGGTGTCGTCGCCGGAGGCGGCGCGGCCGGGTGAGGGGCGGCGGACCGTGCGGATCGCGGATCTGGAGGGGGAGCGGCTGGTGATGTTCCGGCACGGGTACGACCTGCGGGAGCTGACGGTCGCGGCGTGTCGCTCCGCTGGGTTCGAGCCGGATTTCGCGGTGGAGGGTGGGGAGATGGACGCGGTGTTGGGGTTTGTGCGGGCGGGGTTGGGGGTTGCCGTGGTGCCGCGCATGGTTGCCGCGCGGTCCGGGCGGGGGTTGCGGGTTACGCCGCTGGCCCGGCCCGGACTGGATCGCACGATCGCGCTGGCGCACCGGAGTGATGTTGCTCCGCCTCGGGCCGCTCGGGAGTTGCAGCGGATGCTTCTTGAGCGGTGAGGGGAGTTGTGTTCCGGTAGCGCCGTTTCACCAAAAGCGCCGTCGGGGGGTGCGGGTTTCGTTGTGGCTTGTCGCGCAGTTCCCCGCGCCCCTTAGGGGCGTGCAGCCTAAGGCGTTGCGTCGGCCAGGGCCAGTTCGTGGAGGCGCTCCGGGGGGCCGGGGCGGGCGTAGTACCAGCCCTGGGCCGTGTCGCAGCCGAGTATGCGGAGTTGTTCGGCCTGGGCGCCGGTTTCCACGCCCTCGACCGTGACCGCGAGGTCGAGGCTGTGGGCCAGGGAGACGATGCCTTCGACGATCTTGAGGTCGACGGGGTCGGCCGGGAACTGCTGCATGCTCTGGGTGAAGGAGCGGTCCAGCTTGAGGATGCTCACCGGGAGGCGGCGCAGGTTGGCGAGGTTGGAGTAGCCGGTGCCGAAGTCGTCCAGGGCGATGTCGACGCCCATCTCGGCCAGTCGGCGCAGCGGCTTGAGCAGGTCGTCGTCGGCGCCGATCAGCGCGGACTCGGTGACCTCCAGGCACAGGGCGTCGGGCGCGACACCCTCCGCCTCCAGGATGTCGACGGTGTCCTGCACCAGGCCGGGGTGGCTGAGCTGGCACGGGGAGAGGTTGACGTTGATCCGCAAGGGGGCGGTCGTCGTCGCGGCGTAGCGTTCTCGCCAGTCGCGGGCCTGGCGCACCGACTGCTCCAGGACCCAGCGGCCCAGCGGCACGATCAGCCCGGTGTGTTCGGCGAGCGGGATGAAGCGGTCGGGGCCGAGGACACCGTGCTGGGGGTGGAGCCAGCGGACCAGGGCCTCGGCGCCGCGCACGCTGCCGTCGCCGAGGTGGACCAGGGGCTGGTACTCGATGAAGAACTCGCCCCGGTCCAGAGCGGTCGGCAGCGCCGTGGTGAGCCCGTGCCGGGTGATGGCGCGGGCGTCGGCCTCGGCGTCGGCCACCTCGAAGCGGTTACCGCCGGCCGACTTGGCCCGGTACATGGTGATGTCGGCGCTGCGCAGTACCTCGGCCGCGCTGCGCTCCCCCGCCGCGCCCTCGACGACGCCGATGCTGCCGCGCACGGTCAGCTCCCGGCCGTCGACGCTGATCGGGGCGACGAGGGCGTTCATGATCCGGGCGGCGAGTTCGTCGACCTCGCGCGGGGTGTCGGGACCGGTCGTCAGGGCGACGAACTCGTCGCCGCCGAGGCGGGCGACCATCTCGCCGGGCGCGGTGGCGCAGGCCTGGAGCCGGTCGGCGACCTCGACGAGCAGCCGGTCGCCGGCCGCGTGGCCGAGGCTGTCGTTGATGGTCTTAAAGCCGTCGAGGTCGAGATAGCACAGGCCGAACCGCTGGCCCTCGCCCGCGCTCAGGACCTTCTCCAGGCGTTCGAAGAAGAGGGTGCGGTTGGGCAGTCCGGTGAGGGCGTCGTGGGTGGCCTCGTAGCGCAGCCGGAGGTTGAGCAGCCGCCGCTCGGTGGTGTCCTCCATCAGCGCCAGCTGGTACTGCGGGTTGCCGTCGGGGTCGCGCAGCAGGGAGACGGTGAGGTTGGTCCACAGGACCGTTCCGTCGGGCCGGTAGAAGGCCTTCTCCACGTGGTAGTGCTCGCGTTCGCCGCGCACCAGCTCCTCGTAGAGCCGCCAGACCTGGGGGGCGTCGTCGGCGTGGGTCCACTCCTGGACGTTGCGGCCGCGCACGTTCTGTTCGGAGCCGCCGAACATACGCGTCAGCGCGCCGTTGACCTCCAGGACGTTGCCGTCGAGGTCGGCGATGCCGATGCCTATGGCCGCGCCTTCGAACACCGCGCGGAAGCGGGCTTCGCTGGCGTGCAGCGCCTGCGCCACCACGCCCTGGGCGCGCAGCGCGGCCTGCGCGATGGACTCCTGCTCGGCCAGGGTGCGCTCGCGCAGCGCCTGGGCGAACCCGGCGGCCATGGCGTGCTGCAGCCGTGCCGACCGGGCCCGCAGGTCCTCCTGGGGGCCGTCGTCGCCGCAGTAGAGCACCAGGTAGGCGTCGACGCAGTCCAGGGCCCGGCTGAGCGCCTCCGGATCAGTGCAGTGCGTGTCGACCAGGGCGGCGCCGACCGCGCGGCCCTCGGCCGAGTCGAAGGTCCGGGCGCGCAGCGCCGCGCTCAGCCTCCGGGCCAGCGGCAGCAGTTGTTCCTCGAACTCCGGTCTGGTCAGCGACGTGGAAGTGGCCGGATAGACCGCCCGGCTCCAGATCGTCGCGAACCGCCGCAGTCTGTCCTCCGGCCCGTCCGGCTCCGCGATCACGCCGTCATCCCCACGCCCGCGAAACCGGAGAAGGCATACGGATCCTCGTCCTCCGGCGCGGTGTCCGGCCGCCAGACGGGCATCGGCACCAGTCCCGGTTCCACCATGTCGTACCCCTCGAAGAACCGCGCGATCTCCTCGCGCGAGCGCATGATCAGCGGGTTGCGGAGGTCCTTGTATACGTCGACCGCGCCACCCGCCCGCTCGGGTGGCAGCGGGATTCCCTCGTACGAGGCATGCGTCAGAACCAGCATGCTGCCGGGCGCCAGTGCGTCGCTCAGTTGAGCCACCGCCCCGTACGGGTCGTCCACGTCCTCCACGAAGTGCAGTATGGCAACCAGCAGCAGCGCCACCGGCCGCTTCAGGTCGATCAGTTGCTCCACCTGCGGGTCGGACAGGATGTCCTGGGGCTTGCGCAGATCGGCCGCGACCACGCCCGCGTCCTCGTTGCCTTCGAGAACTGCCTGGCTGTGCGCGACGGCGACCGGGTCGTGGTCGACGTAGACCACCCGCGCGCCGGGGCTGGCCGTCTGGGCCACCTCGTGGACGTTTCCGTACGTGGGGATACCCGAACCGATGTCCAGGAACTGCGTGATGCCCTCGCCGGCCGCGTAGCGCACCGCGCGGCGCATGAACGCCCGGTTCGCCTGCATGATCTTCGGCAGTCCCGGCATGAACTCCATCGCCCTGCGGGCCGCCTCCCGGTCGACCTCGAAGTTGTGCGAACCGCCCAGGTAGTAGTCGTAGATCCGCGCGACACTCGGCACCGAGATGTCGATGCTCCGTGGGGCCCAGGCGGGACGCTCCATCTATCTCTCCGAAGGCGTAGGCGATCCGGTGTTCGAGCAGAGGCTACTGATCGCCCGCCAATGGAGCGAGCGGAACCGGAAATTGACCGTCCGTTCCCGGTCACTGCCTGCGGCACGTGCCGAATCGACGACGCCCGGTGAATGGACGCGAAGCGGTCCGCATCCCACGCGCTGGCGTGAGATGCGGACCGCTGGGTCGTGCGCCGGGCCCTGGAACCGGGGGAGGTCCTCTGTGCCGTTACTCTCCGGACGCGCCGACCGGCTTGCCGTCGGGCCGAATGGCGAACCAAGTGCCGCCCACGCCCTGACCGTTGGTGTCACCGGGCTTCTTGTCGCCGGCGAAGGTGTAGATCGGAATGCAGTCGATGGTCTGCTGCTTGATCCCGTCGGGACGGTCGAAGACGACGTAACCCCGGTTGGGCGTGGAGCCCTGCAGGTCGATGCCCTTGGTGTCCTTCTCGTCGACCGGCGCGACGACGGGCCACTTCTCCAGGCACTCGCCGGTGCACGCGGTCTTCATCGGCCACTGCGAGTCCTTCATGAAGCGGTAGACCGTGTGGCCGTTCTTGTCGATGACGATCTCGCCGAGCTCAGGGTCGTTACGGGTGGACAGTCCGGGCAGGTCCTCCGCGGAGGCCGAGGCCTTCTTGCCGTCCGGGGCCAGCGCGTACCAAGTGCCGCCCACACCCTGGCCCTTGGTGTCACCAGGGTTGACGTCCTTGGCATAGCGGTACGCCGGCCAGCCGCCGATGGTCAGCTGCTTGGTGCCGTCGGGGCGGGTGACCTCGCCGAGCTGCGACTCGTCGATGCCCTCGCCCGCGGTGGCGTCGCCCGCGGGGACGGGCGGCCAGGCGGTCGCGCAGTCGCCCTCGCAGTTGGTCTTGGGCGGTTCGGCCGTGTCCTGGTCGAACCGGTAGAGGGTACGGCCGGCACTGTCGGTCAGCACCTGCCCGAGTTCCGTGTTGGCCGCGACCGACAACTTGCCCGCGGGGGCGGCCTGTCCTGCGGCGTTCTGCTCGTCCGTCGCCGCACCCGCGCCGGTTCCGGTGCCCGTGCCCGTACCGGCGCCGGTGCCGAGTCCCGTGCCTCCGTCGTATCCGCCGGCCGGGGCCGTCGCGCCCACGTTCTGACTGGCCGACTGCGGTCCACTTTCCTGACCGCACGCCGTCGTCAGCGCCAGTACGGCCGCGGCGCTCGCCACGAGCGAGGCGCTCCGCCAGGAGGTCTTCATCGTCAACTCCCCGATCATCACAAGGATATTGCAGCGCCCTGCTGTGCCGCCGCACGACAATGGGTACGAACGCGGACGCCGGTTGTGTTCAACCGGATCGGAGATTTCTTTCCGGAACCTGTGATCGGGCCTGTGGCCGCAGCCCGTGGCCCGTGGCCCGGCGCAGGGCCGGCCGCCGATCAAACCCGACTGCGCCCATTTCCCCCGTTCGGGGCAATCCCCCGCCGCCCGGGCGTGTGGCGGTCCGAAAAGCCTCATGATCTCGAAGCGTGCATGGTTCCGAACCGATCCAATCGCGCGTCGGCGTACGGCTGTTGGTCCTGGTGACACTCACCGCGGCGCTCGTCGGCGCCCCGGTCGGTGCGGCGGTGGCCGACTCCTGTGCGTACGCGTCGACCGGACCGGGCGGCGCGGAGGCGGTGGCGGTCGCGGGGAGCCGGACGTGGCCCACTCCCCCGACGTGCCCCAGCCCCACCCCCACGCCCAGTCCGACGCCGACGCCGACACCGAAGCCACCCCCGAAACCGACCCCGCCACCACCGCCGCCACCCCCGCCGAAGCCCGCGCCCCCGCCGAAGCCGACGCCCACTCAGCGGCCCGAGCCACCACCCCGGCCCGCACCGCCGCCACCGGCTCCGGCACCGCCACCGGCACCGGCGCCCCCGCCACCCCCGCCGCCGACCCCGACCCCCACGCCGTCACCGGCGCCGTCACCGTCGGCCAAGCCCACCCCGCGTCCGACCGTGACGCCGGTGAACTACCCGCGCTACCGCACCCCGCCGCGCAACCGGCCGTCGCAGGGCGGTCAGTCGCCGGTCACCTACGTCCTGCTCATCACCGTGCCCGCGCTGCTCGCCGTCGCCGCGCTGCGCCCGCGCTGACCCCTGGAGGCATCCGTTGCCGGAATGGCTTGTTCTCACCCTCGCGATGCTGGCCGCCTGCGCCCTGGTGGTCCTCATCACCCTGCTACGGCACCGTGCGGCGTCCGAGGACGAGGATCCCTCCGAGACCCCGGACGTCATCGAGTACATGACGATGTGGATCGGCGTGGTGTACGCCATCGTGCTCGGCCTGGCCATCGCCGGGGTCTGGGAGGCGCGCAGCGTCGCCCAGGACCACGTGCGGGCGGAGGCCCAGGCGCTGCACGAGATCACGGAACGGGTCCGGGTCTATCCACCCGAGGTACGTGAGCGCATTCGGGAGGATGTCAACACCTATGTCGGACACGTCGTCAGCACCGAGTGGAAGGCGATGGCCGACGAGGGCAAGGTCACCGAGCGCGGCACCGAGCTGCTGGACCAGGTGCGCGCGAGCGTCACGGACTACGAGCCGAGGAGCGACTTCGAGGCCCAGGCCTACCAGCCGCTCATCGACCAGGTGGCGGAGGCGGACCGGGCACGCCATGCGCGCGCGGACTCGACCGAGCCGACCATGCCGGGTGTGGTGTGGTTCGGACTCATCGCCGGGGCCGTGGTCACCGTCGGGATGATTCTCGCCCTGCAGATCCGGCGCACCCCGCGCGAACTGGTCCTCGCCGTGCTGTTCTCCGCGCTGATCGCCTTCCTGCTCTTCCTGATCTGGGACTTCGACTCGCCCTACAGCCGCGGTGTCACGGCTTCGTACGAGCCGTTCCTGGATCTCTTCCCGGACGCCAAGGGCTGACCGGGTCCCGCAGGCAACGGCTGACGCCCGCTCAGCACGGGCCGCCGGGGGAGGCACGGCACGCCGCCGCCGTACCCCGAGCGGCCCACACGGTTGCCCCGTTCGCACGACTGCGATCGCGCGCACGCCCAGCCGTTCCTAGCGTGGCGGTCATGCGTCGTAGTTGTGACACCTGTTGGCAGGAGGAGAACCTCTTCAACGCCACCATGCGTCGGCCCCGGATCCTCCTGGGGTCCGGGGCCGACGCCCGTACGTGCGATCGGGTCTCCAGGCGCGGGGCGGCGCGTCAGATGCGCTTCTCGGAGCGGCGGCGCATCCAGAACACGCCGCCACCGATGACGGCCGCGGCGACGAGGCCCCCGCCGATGGCCATGTCGGTCGGCGTCGCCCCGGTGGAGCTGCTGCCGCCCAGACCGCCCCGGACACCGCCGATGACGGTGAAGGCGTTCGGACGGGTCAGCCTGCGGCCCGAGCAGAAGACGGTGATGTTGTAGGTGCCGGGGCTGGCGTCGCTGTAGATGGTCGTCTGGGCTCTCGAGGTCTGGTTGGCACCGTTGATCGGCGACAGCGTGGCTGTGCGGAAGGCCTCGGAGTTCACGGTTCCGCCCCGCGGGCAGCCGTCGACGGTGATCGTCATCTGGCCACCGCGGGCGATGACGCTGGGCAGGGCGACGATATTGCTCGGGGTGTCCCCCGCGACGGCCGCCGGGGCCGCGACCCCGACTACGGCGGCCACCGCGGCGGAGACCGCCAGGGCACGAGAGTTTCGCATGTCATCCTCCGCGGAAGACGCCCCGGGGCCCGTCCCCGGTCGATCGGCGAGAAAGCGTCTCCCAGCAAAACCCTCAGTTGCGGTGCGAAAACTCGCATGTCGGCGATAGTCCGTCCTGGTGAGGCAACACGCCGGGGGAAAACCACACGATCACATATCGCCGCAGGTCACGGACCGTCAGAAAAATCCTGCGCGCGGCAACTCGGATGGCGCACCACCCTTGGCCGGGACCACCCATTCGTATCTCTCCCGTCGCCGGTTTCCCGCCGGGGACTTAGCGTTCTCCCGTGCGCTGAATGACGTGGCGACGGCCGCGTCGAGAGGGGATGACACCATGTACTTCTCCGAAATGGAGGAAGAGGAGGAGCCGCGGCGGAGGCGTGCCCCATGGGGCGTGATAGCGCTTGTTCTGCTGACCGGACTCGCGCTCATTCGAAATGGCTCGGGTGAGTTCGACGTGGGCCCGCCGCAGCCCGCGTCGGCTGCGGCCGTGGACAGCCGCGCAACTCCGGACACCTTCACGAACACCCCGTCGGCGCTGCCGTACTCCCTGCCCGGCTGGATAAGGATTCCGGCGATCCAGGTCGACGCGCCCGTCACGCCCGTCGGCCTGGACGCGGCGGGCTGGGTGGACGCGCCGCCCCCCGAGGACCCCAATCTGGCGGGCTGGTTCACCGGTGCCGTGTCCCCCGGCGAAAAGGGCACCGCCGTGGTCGTCGGCCATGTCGACAACCTGCAGGGGCCCGCCGTGTTCTACGGCCTTGGCGGGCTGAGGCGCGGAAACCGGGTCGAGGTGGTACGGCAGGACCAGAAGACGGCCGTTTTCGAGATTTACGGCGTCGAGGTTTTCGCGAAGGAGAATTTCCCCGGCGACCGTGTCTACGGTTCCAAGGGCGTCCCGGAACTGCGGGTCATCACCTGCGGCGGTGGTTTCTCCAAGCAGAACGGATACGAGGGGAACGTCGTCGTCTTCGCCCGCCTGGTCGAGGTCCGCTGAGCGTGCCCCGACCGGGCGGTCGGCCGCCGGGTCACACCTGGTACCGGCGCGGCACGGTGAGGTGGTATCCGGCGTCCAGCAGGTGGGGCAGATAGTCGCGCAGCGCCCACACGCTCTGCGACCGGTCGCCCCCGGCGTCGTGCGCGAGGATCACGACGCCGGGGCCGGCGCCTTCCTCCACCCGGTCGACGATGGTGCGGGTGCCGGGCTCGGTCCAGTCGAGGGTGTCGACGGTCCAGGCGAGGGGTTCCATGCCGAGTTCGGCGCCGAGTTGGAAGGCGGCGCGGTTCCAGGCGCCGTAGGGGGCGCGGAACCACAGCGGGCGTTCGCCGTACGCCTCCTCGATGACCGCGCTGGTGCGTTCCATCTCGGTGCGGATGCGGGCTCGGGTGAGCTGGGTGAGCAGGGGGTGGGACCAGGTGTGGTTGCCGACGACGTGGCCGTCCTCGGCCATCTCGGCGAGCAGGTCCCGGTGCTCGGCGGCCATCTCGCCGCACACGAAGAACATCGCGGGCACGTCGTACTCGCGCAGGGTGCGCAGGATGTCGGGGGTGTAGCGGGGGTCGGGGCCGTCGTCGAAGGTCAGCACCATGGTGCGGCCGATTCCGGACATGCGCAGCAGGGGTTCGCGGCGGACCGGGGTGCGGCCGGAGGCGTTCGACGGGCCGTATCCGGCCAGGGGCTGGAGGCGGTAGGCGGAGGGCCTGAGCGGGCGGCGCGCCGGTGGTCCGGGGGCCGGGGCGGCGGTCGGGCCGGGCTCACCGCCCGTGCCCGATGTCAGCAGACCGGCGGCACCGGCAGCGCCCAGGGCGCCCAGACCGGCGATCAACGCCCGTCGGCGGGTGAGCAACTGATCCTTCTTCATGACTCATCAGTCGCCCCACCCACCCCAGACCCACCCCAGCGACACCGGCGCGGCGGCAGGAAAGCACCCGGGCGGCCGATGTCGGGGGCCCGTGCCTCAGCGGCGCCGCACCAGGGGAATGGAGAAGCCGCGTTCGGTCTCGGTGTCGCGCCAGGCGTCGGCCTTGTCGACGACCTCCTCCATCTCCTCGGCGGTGAGGGTGGCGTGGCGGCGGACGCGGGTGGTGGCGCCGGTGCGGCGCACGCGGTGGACGGCCTGCCGGGTGACGCGCATGTCGCGGCCGCCGAGGTCGAAGCCGGGCACGTGCACGATCGCCTCGTCGCCGAGTTGGAGGGCGCCCAGTCCGGCGCGGGCGAAGGCCTTGGCACCCTCCTCGGAGGCGCCCATCACGGCGGGCGCCCAGGCGTGTCGGCGGGCGGGGTCCAGCCAGGCGGCGACGGCGTGCGGCCAGGCCTCGCGGTCGCCGACCGGGTCCCCGCCGACCAGGCAGACGCCGGCCTCGACGCGGTAGGTGACGGCGGCCTTGCCGCTGGGTGAGAAGACGACGGCCTTGTCGCGCCGGGTGGCGAAGTAGCCGAGCGAGTCCCGGTCGCCGTACGCCGTGAGAAGGGCGCGGATGCGGGCCTCCTCGTCGTCGTGCAGGGCGGCCTCCAGGCGCTGCGAGCGGAAGAGGGTCGCGGCGGCGTTCAGCAGGGCGAGCGCGCCGAAGAGACCGAGCAGGAAGAACAGCGAGCGCGGCGGCCGCCCGTCGAAGGCGCCGCCGGGGATCAGCCCGCCGCACACCCGGTCGGCGGCCCACGCCAGCCGCTGCCCGCGCGGCAGCGTGCCCGGGAACAGCTCGACCAGCCCCCAGCCGACCAGGATCCCCACGACCAGCCCGGCCGGCAGGACGCCGAGCCCCCGCCGTACGGCGCCGCGGCGGGAGGCGGCGTAGAACTCGCGGCGGGCGACGATCAGCAGCACCAGCGCGAGGGCGCACACGATCAGGGACGGGAGCGAGTCGGCGTACCCGCCCAGGGCGACCCCGAGGGCGTCGGTCAGGATCAGCAGGCCGAGGTGGACGACGACCAGCCACCGGGCGACCTTCTTGCGGGCGGCGGTCGCGGCGGCGAGCAGGAAGAGGAAGACGGCGTAGGCGAGGTTGGCGCTGACGGGGACGAGGAGCAGTTCGAGGAAGCGGACGACGGGGTGCAGCGCGGTGCGCAGCGGCGGGACGAGGGCCAGCAGCGCGCAGAGCACGCCGAGGGCGCCGAGGAAGGCCGCGAAGGCCTCCGGCACCCTGCCGAGGAGGCCGGTGCCGGGCCGCCGTATCGGGCCGCCCGGGGTGGCCCGGGCTGTCGCGGCGTCCACGGTGGCGCCCATGGTTCGACTGATAGGAACAGCGCCCGTGGCCCGCCCGTCGAGCGCTGTCGGCGGGCGGGCGGAGGTGCTCCTTCCGATAGCCTCGGGCCGTGACGGAACAGCACTCACACCAGTTCGAGCGTGGCACGGACGGGCCGAAGGTCATCGTGGTCGGCGTGGACGGCTCCGACTCCTCGCTGCGCGCCGCGGCCTACGCCGGTGGTCTGGCCCGGCGGCAGCACGCGCTGCTGGCACTCGTGTACGTGCAGCCCGTGCTGGCGGCGGGCGCGGCTCTCGGGGCGCCCGTCGCGGCGACCACCGACGAGATCGCCGAGGACCTGGTGGCACAGATCCGGGAGGCGACCGAGCAGGTCAAGGGGATATTCGACATCCGCTGGGAGTTCCACACCTTCCGCGGCGACCCCTACAACGGCCTGGTGAAGGCGGCGGACGAGCTGAAGGCGGACGCCGTGGTGGTGGGCGCCTCGGAGCAGGCCGGCCACCGGATCATCGGCTCGGTGGCGATCAGGCTGGTGAAGGCGGGACGCTGGCCGGTGACAGTCGTGCCGTAGAGGTGCGTGGCGTCTTTTCGCGGGGGTGCGGCTGAGCCATCATGATCGGTCGTCAGCCGTTTGGCGATCGCGAAGAGGTGAGGCGCATGACCCGGCTCCGAATGGACGAGGGGATTTTCCGCCGCAAACCCATCGAGCACATCGAAGAGACGGAAATCGTCGAGGGTACCCGGCTCGACCGGTCCCTGGGCCTGGGGCAGCTGACCGCGATCGGCGTGGGCGGCATCATCGGGGCGGGCATCTTCGCCCTCGCCGGCGCCGTGGCCAACGGCACGGCCGGGCCCGCGGTGCTGGTGTCCTTCCTCATCGCGGGCGTGGCGAGCGCGGCGGCCGCGCTGTCGTACGCCGAGTTCGCGGGGCTCATCCCGAAGGCCGGTTCCGCCTACACGTACGGCTACGCGGTGCTCGGCGAGCTGGTGGGCTGGTTCATCGGCTGGGACCTGCTGCTGGAGTACACGGCGATCGTGGCGGTGGTCGCGATCGGCATCTCGGGCTACTTCAACTTCCTGATCGGCCAGATGGGCGCCGACCTGCCGAGCTGGATGCTGGGCGCGCCCGGCACCGGCGAGGGCCACCAGGTCGACCTCTTCGCGGCGGTGCTGTGCCTGTTCATCGCCTACCTGCTGACGCTCGGCATCAGGAACGCGGCCCGTTTCGAGATGGTCGTGGTCGTGCTGAAGGTGCTGGTGGTGCTGCTGGTCATCGGCGTCGGCCTGTTCCACATCGACACCGCGAACTACACCCCGTTCTTCCCGTACGGCGTCGGCGGGGCGTTCACCGGTGCGGCCATCGTGTTCTTCGCGGTCTTCGGGTACGACGCGTTGTCCACGGCGGCCGAGGAGTCGAAGGACGCGCAGCGGCACATGCCGAAGGCGATCGTCTACTCGCTGGCGATCTCGATGGTGCTGTACGTGGCGGCGTGTCTGGTGCTGACGGGTATGCAGAACTACACGGAGATCGACCCGGAGAGCGGCTTCTCCTCGGCTTTCGAGTCGGTGGGGCTGAGCTCCCTGGCCAACGTGATCGCGGTGGGCGCGATCATCGGGATCCTCACGGTGATGTTCACGTTCATGCTGGGCGTGACCCGGGTGTGGTTCGCGATGTCCCGGGACGGGCTGCTGCCGGCGTGGTTCGCGAAGACCCACCCGACCCGCCATGTGCCGACGCGGGTGACGTGGATCGCCGGCGTGGCGTCGGCCGTCATCGCCGGGTTCCTGCCGATCGGCGAGGCGGCCGAACTGACCAACATCGGGATCCTGCTGGCGTTCGTGGTGGTGTGCATCGCGGTGATCGTGCTGCGCTACCGGCAGCCGGACCTGCCGCGCACCTTCCGTACGCCGTGGATGCCGTTCGTGCCGGCGCTGGGTGTCGTCTTCTCGATCTGGCTGATCACGTTCCTCGCGTGGCAGACCTGGGTGCGGTTCGCCATGTGGTTCGCGCTGGGCCTGGTGATCTACTTCGCCTACTCGTACCGCAAGTCGAAGCTGGCGGGCCGTTAGGGCCTGTCCGGCGGATCAGGCCGACTGCAAGGAACGGCACGCCGGCTACTCCCCCATCACCAGCCCGTCCTTTGCCGCGCCCCGGCCGAGGACGACCTGCTGGATGCGCTCGCGCACGCCGGTCACGTCGGCGCCCTGGGCGAGAGCGGTGTTGAGGTTGACCACCCGCCCGGCGTCGATGTCGAACAACTGCGGGATGTACTCGGCCTTCGTCACCTCCCAGCGGCCGCCGGGACGGGCGGGCGGGGCGAAGGTGAAGCGGCCGATCGTGGACTGGTTGGCGCGCGGGTCCGGGGCGCGTCGGCGGTTGGTCATCTGGCCGGCGACCTGGTTGCCCATGCCGTAGATCACCCAGGTGCCGTTGACCTTCTCGTACGCCTGCGGGACGTGGGCGTGGGTGCCGACGATGAGGTCGATGTCGGGGCGGCCGCCGGTGGTGGCGGCCGTGAGGGTCCGGGCCAGGGACAGCTGCTGCTGGTCCGGCTGGTCCTGCCACTCGGTGCCCCAGTGCAGGGAGAGGACGACGACGTCGGCGCCGGCCCGCCGGGCGGTCTGGGCGTCCGCGAGGATCCGGCTCTCGTCGATCAGGTTGACGGGCCAGGGCTGCCCGGCGGGGGGCCGCCGGTGGCCGCGGGGGCCCAGGGTGTAGGCGAGGTGGGCGACCCGCGCCGTGCCCGCGGGCAGGATCGTGACCGTGAGCGCCTCCTCCACGGTGCGTGCCGACCCGGCGTGGCGGAGGCCGGCCCGGTCGAGGGCGTCCAGGGTGCGGCGGATGCCCCTCGTGCCGTCGTCGAGGGTGTGTTCGGAGGCGGTGGAGCAGCTGTCGTAGCCGGTGTCGGCGAGGCCCTGGGCGATTTCCGGCGGGGACCTGAAAACGCGGTCCCCGGAGTAGCGGCCGTTCTCGCCGAACACGGTCTCCATGTGACACAGCGCCAGGTCGGCGCGGGAGACCACGGGCGCCACGCCGGCGAACATGGGCACGAAGTCGTGGCCGAGGCCGCCCGCGTCGAAGCGGGCCTGCTCGATGACGGACGTGTGCGGCAGGACGTCGCCGGTGGCGACGAGGGTGAAGGCACGGGGGCCGGCGGCGGTGGCGGCCGTGGCGGCCGGCGGGCCCGGGCGGGCGACGGGCTCCTCGTCGCGGGCCTGACAGGCGGCAGCCGCGGCGAGCACAGCGGTCAGCGCCAGCGCCACCTGCCGACTGCGTGCGATACCTACGATCATCAGCTCACCCCAGTGCGGTCGCACTTAACACACAAGGTCGTACTTACCTACCAATAGGTACGAAGCTGAACACAGGCCCAAACAGCCTCAGGGGCCCCTTTAACCCGTCCGCGTCGCATCAGCGGACAGCGCGGACCGTTCGTCGTACCGTTCGCCGACGCGTTCGACCGTCCGTCGCACCACCGTGTGTGCTCCCTGTCCTGAACCCGCACCCTGCGATGCCATACGGCCATGACGGCCGGAACCACCATCACCAACGGGACGACCGCCGAGCACGAGCTCGCCGCGCTCCAGCGGGAGCACGGCCGACCGCTCTTCGCACTGCTGCTCAGGCTCTGCGACGGCGACCGGCAGCGCGCCGAGGACCTGGTCCAGGAGACCCTCGTCCGCGCCTGGCAACACCCCGAGGCGCTGCGCGCCGAGACCTTCGAGTCCGTACGGCCCTGGCTGCTGACCGTGGGCCGACGGCTCGCGATCGACGCCCGGCGGGCCCGGCAGGCCCGCCCGCCCGAGGTCGGCGACGCGGTCCTGGAGAACGCCCGGGTGTGCGCCGATCACGCCGAACGGTCGGCCGCGACCGTCGACGTGCGCGAGGCTGTGAAGACACTCACGCCGGAACACCGTGAAGTTCTGGTGCTGGTGTACTTCCAGGGGGCGAGTGTGGCGGAAGCGGCCCAGGCCCTGGGGATTCCGCCCGGTACCGTGAAGTCCCGCGCGTACTACGCGCTGCGCGCCCTGCGCCGGGTGCTTCCGGGTTACGCGGCCGACCTGCGGTGAAACCAATCGCCGAGTCAAACCTCCGTAAAGCGCCTTGCTGAGGACCCCGGTTGAGTAATCGGCTGTCCTTATCCGTGTTCCGGACTGGGAAGCCGGGGTCGGCGACGCGCACCACCGGAGGAAGGCAGGAAGGGATGCAGCACAGAGGTCACCAGAGTACGGGCGGCACCGGTGGCGGTGAACTCACCGTCCCCATGAGCTGGTTGTACGCCGAGTACATCGCCGACGAACTGCTGCGGACCGGCGATCTGATGCCGCCGACGTCCTTCGAGTTCCGGGCCGGGCGGGACGCCCTGGCACTGACGATCTTCCTGTCCGACACCGAAGGCGAGCTCTCCGGCATCCGGGTCGTCTCCCAGCTGGAAACGTGGCTGTCCCTGACGGCGTACGACCAGCCGTGGCAGGACTGGGTGCGGGAGCGGATGGCGCAGGTGGCCACCGAGGCGGTGGAGGCCGGTGGCCCCGCGCCGGACGTGGAACTGGCGGAGGCGGCCTGGCGCTGGCTGGAGGAGACCGAGCTGCTCGCGCCCGACCTGAACGCGGTCCCCGGCGGCGGTCCGCCGGTGGGCGAGGACGACGGGCCGAAGGTGTGGACGCCGGCGTGGCAGCTGGGGCTGCCACTGGGGCACCTGGCCATCCACCTGTTCTAGCCGCTCCCCGGACTCGTCCCCCACATCCTTCTGGGTCCTTCTGGGTCCGTCTGGGATTCGTCGGGAAACCGACCAATCCTCGGGGCGGGCCGCTCCGAATCCCTTGGTTGCGATTCTGTATAGGCCTTGAGTGATTCCGCGGCTTGGTGCGTACCGGTGGGAGCAAGGAGTAACCCCACCCGCACCCAAAGGCACGAGGATTCGGCATGAGGTCCCTGGAGAGGCATCGCGACGTCGGCGCGTACGCGCTCGGCGTGCTGGACGAGGCGGACGCCTTCCGTTTCGAGGACCACCTCATGGAGTGCCCTCAGTGCTCCGTGCAGGTCACTGAATTCGGCCCCGCCGCACGGCAGTTGATGCTCTACCGGCGGGCCACCCCACGCTCGGTGCACC